>CALWTD010000037.1 GCA_944384395.1 uncultured Clostridia bacterium | reverse complement strand
CTGGACATACTTCTGGTGCTTTTGTTCCAACAACTATGTGTCCACAGTTTCTACATTCCCATATTTTTACTTCGCTCTTTTCAAACACTTGTTTTGTTTCAACATTTCTAAGTAGTGCTCTGTATCTCTCTTCGTGTCTTTTCTCTATTGCTGCCACTCCTCTAAATTTTTCAGCAAGGTCATGAAATCCTTCTTCGTCAGCAGTTTTTGCAAAGCCTTCATACATATCGGTCCATTCATAGTTTTCACCTTCTGCTGCAGAGAGTAAATTGTCTTGTGTTGTACTTAATTCGTTTAATTCTTTAAACCACATTTTTGCGTGTTCTTTTTCGTTGTCTGCTGTTTTTGTAAATAGTTCTGCTATTTGTTCATATCCTTCTTTTTTTGCAACACTAGCAAAATATGTATATTTATTTCTTGCTTGACTTTCTCCTGCAAATGCTGTCTTTAAATTTTCTTCTGTTTTTGTTCCTGCATATTTATTTGTTCTTTTATCTTCAATAAGTTCAAGATTTTCACCTGTTGCTTTACATAATGGGCATATAGGTTCTTGACCTTCTTCAACCGTAAACTCTGCCCCACAAATTTTACATCTATATTTTTTCATTTTTTTCTCCTTTTTTATTTTTAAATTTTCATTACATGGTATTTTATCTAATAATTTTTTAATAACATCTTTTGGCATTGTTTTATCGTTTTCATCAAGCAAACTTTGCAAAAGATTGTGTGCATTTGCACTTTGTGGCAACATATACCCTGCTTCTCTTATTAAATCTTCTGCCATAAATCTATTTGACTTTTCAACTGCAACCATAAGTTTATAAAAGTTGTCATCATTGGATTTTTTTGCTAAACACTTTGCAATATTTTCGGCTTTATTTTTATTTACAACAACTTTATTTAAAGCACTAATAATTTTTTCATCTTTTACTTGTTGTGGCGGAATTTCTAATGGCATCATTGATATTGCCTTGCTTGGACATGATTTTGCACAAACTCCACAGCCAACGCATTTTTCGATGTCAATTATACTATTTTCTGTATCTGTTGCTCCATAAGGACAAACATATAAACAAAGGCAATCTTTTGTGCATAATCTTAAATTGCGCACTGCTACAAATTTTTTCATTTAATTCCTCCCTTCAATTTTTTCAAACTTAAAGTTTGGCACCTTACAAACTGGACAAATAGCAGGAAGTTCTTTACCTATGTAAACAAACCCACAGATTGTACAAACCCAAACATTCATACCATCAAGCATTTTATCGCCTTCTGTTTTGTATCTTTCAAGCAAACTTTTAAGCATAATTGTTACTTTTTCGCTCCAAGTTTTTGCTCTTAATGCACCTCTATCACCAACATCTTTTGACAAAGTATCAACTTTTTTAAATTTATTGTTTAAGTCGTCACTACATAAACTAATAAGATTGTCTAAATTCGATGTATTATCTTCTTTAACCTTACTAATAAAGTAATTTGCAAGTTGCGTATAAAGTTTCATTTCTTCAAATTTATATTGTTTTTCACAACCACGTGCCAAGTTAGAACATATAACAGATAACATTTCATTTGAAACTTTTTGCATTTCATCTTGGCTATCTTCATCAGTTATATTTGATGGTTTTTCTAAATTTTTTTGTTCTCCTAATGGTTCAAACATAGATTTTGACGCACCACATAGCGGACAAGTCCATGTTTCTGGCAAATCTTTAAAAGGTGTTTTTTCTTTTTCATCGTCATAAATATAACCGCATATTTTACAAACGTATTTCATTTTCCCTCCAACGCTCGTATCATACCATAAAAAATTATTAAAAGTCAAAGTAATAGAAACCGACTACATAAAATTTAAATAAAAATTACTTTACTAAATAATAAAAAGCCAACCTGTTAGGTATTTATCGTTATAAAGTTTTGTTTTAGACTAATCTAAATTAGTTGCATCATTTACTTCTACAAGCTTTAAATTAGTTATATCAACATTTGTCATTTTACCAAAACTAAAAATATTTTCAAGTGTTGCCGAATTTAATGGCGTTTTTAATTATAAATATACCAAAAGGTGTCATATTTTACAAAAATCATTATAACCTCTAAAAAATTATATCAAAAAAACATTCAACTATCCAAAAGAAACTAGCATAAATAAAACTATGTTTTTATATAAAAATAAAATATTGATATTTTTTGATAAATATGATATATGTACAATATGAAAAAATTTGATATAAACAATTTAAAAATTGAAATAAACAAAAAATTCAACGAAAACAATCGTGTGCCGATAGACACTTTTTTGTCTAGTTATATTTTGCTTTTTAAACAAAACAATGAATTGGTTATAGTCATCAAAACTTTAAACAATCTTTATGCAAATCATTCATACAAAAGTTTAGAAGAGTATACAATATTATCTAAAAATAATAAACTACATTTTGAAAAAGTTGGATATTTAAATTATAGAACAAAAGAAGACTATATAAAAATTACCCAAATTGAAATTGAAAACGATAAAGACAAAAACAAAGGCTATGGCACAATGCTTTTAAAATCTTTTGAATATTTTGAAGCAAAATATTCACACAAGAAAATAAAAGTTATTGGTTCTTTTGCTCCAAAACACAAAGAAGACTCAGAAAAAACAAAACATTTTTATAATAAAAATGGATATAGTGTTAAAAAAGAATTATTTTCAAAATCAACAATAATTAAAAAAGTTTTAGACCCTAAAAAAATACCTTATTGCAAAGTAGTTAACGGACTGAATTTTATTGAAAACTCAAAAGAAAATGAGTTAAGTTTATAAAAAAATGACCTTTATTTAAGGTCATTTTTTTCATTTAAATGCTTAACATATGCCCTACGGCGTTTATGTTGACGATGCTCATAATTTTTCCAAAGTTGAATTATATGTAAATTGTCTTCTAGGTTAAGATTGGTTTCGCATGATTTAATTCCATGTTTAATAAAACTTTGTACCATTTCATACATAATAAGAGCAGGGACACCTTTACTTTGCCAACCAGGTTTAACAGCGATAAGTGCCAAATCTAGTTGAGTTGGTTTTTTTACTGCTTTTAAAATGCTAAATATACTTTTTGGTGTAAGTCTTCCTTCACACTTGTTTATTGCTTCGCTGAGTGAAGGAATTGCAAAACCCCATGCAATTGGCTCATCATTTTCATCAACAATCATGCTCATAAAATCTAGACTTATAAAAAGTTTAAATTGACTTATTATTTGTTTTCTAAGTTTATCAGTGTATGGAACAACACCATAAAGTGGACCATAGGCATCATCTAATAGTTTAAATATTGGTTTTGCGTATTTTTTAATAAATTTTTTCTTGCTTGTTTTTTCAGCATTTCTTAAATGATATCTATCTTTAACAAGGTGTGCAACTCTTTTTGTTTTTTCGTCAACTTCAGTTGGAATTGTTATATTAAATTCAACCCAATCAACTTCTTTTTGATAACCACAATATTCAACTAAATCTTTGTAATAGTCAAAATTGTACGCTTCTTCAAATGTTGCAATTTCGTCGAAACCTTCAACGAGCATACCTTCTCTGTCCATATCATTAAATCCCATAGGTCCATGAACGGTGTCCATGCCTAATTTTTTTGCCCATGCTTCTACACTATCAAAAAGAGCTTTTGCAACTTCTTTGTCGTTTATGCAATCAAAACGAGTAAATCTTACTCTTTTTTCATTTGCCTTTTTATTATATGCTTTTTGCAAAATTCCAGCAATTCTTCCAACAAGTTCACCATTTTTATACGCCAAAAAATATACCGCTTCACATTCATCAAAAGAAACATTTTTCTTTGGGTCAAAAAGTTCAAATTCACTCATTCTAAGTGGATGAACATATTGTTTTACACCTTTATATAATTTTGTTGGAAAATCAATAAATTTTTTTCTATCTTTTTTATTTTTTACTTCTACTATTTGTACCATATTTATAGAATATCACATTTAAATATATATAACAAGTATTAAAACATAATTTTTTGACCAATAAACATTTGTTTACCTTTTGTAACTTCTACAATTTTATCCACGCTTACATCTAGTTTTTTTGCTATTTTTTGATAGTTATCAAGAGGTTTTACAACATAGCAGTATTTGTAAGGTTTTGGTAAAATCAACACATCATTTTTTTCTATTTCACTCACATTGTTTATATTTTTTAATTCTTCTTCACTTATTTTTAATTTTGCACAAACAGATTTTATTGTATCGCCATTTTTAACTAAATAATATGGTTTTGTTTTTATGTTTATTTGCATAATCAAACTCTCCTTATAATAAAATATGATATGAAATCTTTATTCAAAACAGTTTTTATAATAATTTTTTTTACAGGCATAACAAGGCTACTTGGCTTTATTTTTAGAATTTGGCTATCAAGAACAATTGGTGCAGAAGCACTTGGTATATATCAAATTAGTTTTTCAGTATTTATGGTACTTTTAACACTTGTATCAAGTGGAATACCGCTCATCATTTCTAGACTAACTGCAAAACATATAGCAAATAAAGATAAAAAAGCAGAATACCAAACATTAACTACTGCAATTGTTATTTCTTTAATATTGAGTTTGTTTATTTGTGCAATTGTTTTAATTTTCCAAAAACCAATATCGCATATTTTTGCCGATGAAACTTGTATGGCAATCCTTTTAATGTTACTACCTGCTCTTGTATTTTCTAGTGTATACAGTGCAATTCGTGGCAACTTATGGGGAAGAAATAAATATGTAACTTCGTGCAGTGCCGAATTATTTGAACAAGTAATGAGAATGATTATTTGTTATTTATTACTTTGCGGAATTTGGCCAATATTTAGTGGTGCAGTTGGCGCTGCCCTATCACTATCAATTGCATGTTTGTTTTCGTGCTTGTTTGTTATATTTTTGTATTTTAAATCTGGTGGAAGATTTGCAAAACCTAGACATTATAAAGAAATAATAAGAACTAGCACTCCAATAACTTTAATTAGAGTTGCGTCAAGTTTAATTCAACCTGTAATTGCAATAATAATTCCATTACGTCTTGTAAGTGCTGGTTATACATCAAGTCAATCATTAAGTTTATTTGGAATTGCAACAGGAATGACTCTCCCCCTTCTGTTTATTCCAATGACAATTATAGGCTCACTTTCTTATGCGCTTGTTCCAGATTTATCATCAGCACTTGCAAAACATGATGAAAATTACATATCGTCAAGAACAACAACATCACTTGTTTTTTCGCTTTTTGTAGCATTTTTCATTGTTCCAATTTTTATGGGTGCTGGTGAAAATATAGGCAGTTTCTTCTTTGATAATTCATACAGTGGTATACTTTTATCAAGTTCTGCTTGGATAATAATTCCAATGTGCATAACAAACATTTCATCATCAATATTAAATGCAGTTGGACTTGAAATAAAATCTTTTAAAAACTATATTATCGGCTCAGTTATGATGCTGTTATGTATATGGTTTTTACCAAAATATGTTGGAATAAATGCCCTAACCTATGCAATGGGAACTTGTTTTACAATGTCTAGTATTTTAAATATTAGGATGATAAAAAAGCAAGTATGCCCTTCTTTAAAATTAAAAAAATACTTTTTTATGTTTGCTTGCTTCTTAATTCCAACAGCAGCAATTACATCATTTTCAACAAATATTCTAAACAATTTTATTCCATTGTTTTTTAATTTAGCAATATCATGTTCTCTTGGAGCAACTTTCTTTATTTTGTTATGCTTAATTTTTAATGTGTTTAAATTTAGTTCTGTTGTTGTTTGGATAAAAAATAATAATTTATTAAAAAATTCAATAAAACACAAAAAAACAAGTCATAAAGTTTAAAAAATACTTATGTATGCAATAATTTATTATGCTAACATTAATTATTAGGTCAATTATTATATATTTTATTGTTTTGATTGTATTTAGACTTATGGGAAAGCGTCAACTTGGACAAATGCAACCTTTTGAACTTGTTTTAACCCTTGTTCTTGCTGACCTTGCAACTATTCCAATGGCAGAAATAAGTGTGCCATTAATTCATGGCATAGTTCCACTACTCGCACTTTTGGTCATTCATTATATAATCACCATGATAACCAGATTTAGTCCAAAATTTAGTGAACTAATCAGCGGAAAACCTGTTATTGTTATAAATCAAAACGGAATAGATTATAAAGCAGTAAAAAAACTTAACTTAAACATTGATGATATTCTAGAAGCACTTAGAGGTGCAGGATATTTTTCTATTGATGATGTTCTTTTTGCCATAATGGAAACAAATGGAAAAATTAGTGTGTTGCCAAAAGCAAAAAGTACACCAATTACAAAAGATGATATGGGACTTGTACGACAAGAAAACAGCATGCCAATCACTTTAATTAGCGAAGGAAAATTATTAAACGAAAATTTTAAAAATATAAAAGTAACAAAGCAAGAAGTATTAGATTATATAAAAGAATTAAAATTGAATGTAAAAAAAATACTAGTTTTTACACTAGATAATAATGGTATAGTTTATTTACAAGAAATGCATAAAAGAGGTCAAGCAATACAAACTAAACTAAAAGGTAAAAATAAATGAAAAAATATATTGCTATTTTATTTGTAATTTTTATATTAGTTGGCTTGTCAGTTTTGGAAGAAATCACAATTGATTCATATTTAAACGACATACAAACGCAATCGCAAGAACTTATGGACCTAACAAAAGGAACAAAAAACATACAGACAGAAGAAATTATATTAAAAGTAAACGAGTTAGAAAAAACTTGGGTACATCACGAAGAAATTTTATGTTTGGTTGCCAATCATAAAGACATGCGAGATTTGTGCATAGAAATACAAAGACTTAAAGGAAATATAAAAGTTAATCAATATGAAGATTTTACTGCGAGTTTAAAAATAATAAATCACCTTTCGCAAGATTATCATAAAATTATGGGAATAAGTTGGCAAAATATATTTTAATAAAAATCCACCAGCCTAGTGAAGTGAACCCCGAAGGGGTCACTCAAAATAAAAAACCACTAGGAAGAAATTTTAGATTTCTTCCTATTTTTTAATCTCTTTGTATTGTAAAATTCTATCCAATCTTCAACTAATGCTTGATATTC
>CALWTD010000036.1 GCA_944384395.1 uncultured Clostridia bacterium | reverse complement strand
CATCAGAAGTTGTAGAAAGTGCATCATTTTACAACTTTACATTAAACGATGTTCCACAAGGCACAAACTGGCTTAACTTACAAACAAATGGTGATTTTTCGATGGGATATATTGCAAAAGGTCAGTACACTAATGTAAATGATTTTTTTACTAATGCTATGGCAAATGTGATTGGTATGAGTTTTAGCAACACAAGTACTGCAATAAAAGTAACTGATTTAGTAAGTGGTGGAGATAACAATTTTACCATTATGTTAGGTTATGAAGAAATTACTTCAGAGAGTTCGCTAACACTTTGTTGGTCAGAACTTAGAGAAGATATGCAAACACAAGATTTTGTTCAAATTGGCACAACTTATTGGGGTAAAGAATTGTTATATACGTATAATCAAGTAGGTTTAATTGATGATCCAACGGAGTTTATAACTGAATTTCAAAAACAAACCAGTGTGACTATTCCAAGTGAAATAACCACAATAGGAGAACGGGCGTTTTATGATTGCAGTAGTTTAAAAAGTGTAGATTTAAGTGCTTGCATAAACTTAACCACAATAGGAGAACGGGCGTTTTATGATTGCAGTAGTTTAAAAAGTGTAGATTTAAGTAATTGCACAAATTTAACCACAATAGGAGATAGTGAGTTTAAAGGTTGCAGTAGTTTAAGAGAAATAACAATCCCACAAAGTGTAACAACAATAGGAGATAGGGCGTTTGATGGTTGTAGTAGTTTAACCGAAATAACAATACCACAAAGTGTGACAACAATAGGAAATAGTGCGTTTGATGGTTGCAGTAGTTTAAGCGAAATAACAATACCAAATAGTGTAACAACAATAGGAGAATGGGCGTTTTATGGTTGTAGTAGTTTAACTGAAATAAAAATACCACAAAATGTAACAACAATAGAATATAGTGCGTTTTATGGTTGCAGTAGTTTAAAAAGTGTAGATTTAAGTGGTTGCAAAAATTTAACCACAATAGGAGATAGTGCGTTTAAAGGTTGCAGTAGTTTAAGCGAAATAACAATCCCACAAAGTGTAACAACAATAGGAGATAGTGCGTTTAGAGGTTGCATTAGTTTAACTGAAATAACAATCCCACAAAGTGTAACAACAATAGGAGATAGTGCGTTTTATTATTGCATTAGTTTAACCGAAATAACAATACCACAAAGTGTAACAACAATAAGAGGTAGTGCGTTTTATGGTTGCTATAGTTTGGTTGAAGTATACAATAAGTCTTCACTAAGCATAACAACAACAAGTTATGGACTAACCGCATTAAATGTATACTCAGACACACAAGGCGAAAGTAAACTTAAATACTACAACTCAAACGGAGCAGAGGTACAAGATGGCGACTATATTTTTTACATTGATGGAAACACAAAGTATTTTGTAAAATACAAAGGTCAAGATACTGAAATAACACTTCCAACAATAAGTTCTATTGGTAGTTATGAAATATATAAATATGCATTCTACAATAAAAAAATCACAAGTGTAAAAATCACTGACAGTGTAACAACAATAGGAGATTTTGCGTTTGAATATTGTGATAGTTTAACAAATGTAATAATTCCCGATAGTGTAACAACAATAGGAGATAGTGCGTTTAAAGGTTGCAGTAGTTTAAGAGAAATAACAATCCCACAAAGTGTAACAACAATAGGAAGGCATGCGTTTGATGATTGCAGTAGTTTAAATACTGTTGTAATAGATAATTTGGATATTGCAAATGAAATAACAAGTCAAACAAGTCAAGGATATTGGTATTTATTATATTATTTACAATCAGGCACAGGGGTTGTTAAGGTTAAGTGTAGTAGTTTAGATGAAATAGAGAGTACATCATATTTAAAGAGTTCAAGTTTTAATCAACCAACAGAAATTGTTGATGGATATGCAGTGTTTACAAAAAAATAAATATTAAAATAATAAAAAAACTGCCTAGGCAGTTTTTTTGTTGACTTTTTGATTTTTGGGTAGTTTTTGTAACAAATATTTTTAAATATAAAAAAATAGTTGATATTTTTATGGTTATATAATATACTATGTTAACTAATAAATTTTTAAGTTAATATGGTGATTTGTTTATGATGTTTAAAAATTCGCTTAAATTGTTTGTTGCAAATTTTTCAGTTTTTTGGAAATTGCTTTTATATAAAATTGTAGTAATATTAATTTGTGCTTTATTTTTGGTGCCAACCTATTCGGCGTGGTCACATTGTTTAAACGCAGTAAATTTTTCTGAAATTTTAACCGATTTTGCAACAAAAACTGTATTTTTAAACACATCATCACTTTTAAGCAATATGTTTTTATTAGTTCAAGCATTTATAGATGCACTTACCGTTATGTTTAACGTTTTTCCTTTTGCGTTTTTTTATTCAATTTTTGTTGTTTTAATACTTCTACCATTTTTATTTGGTTTAAGCAGTATTCCAACAGGGGAAGGACTATATTCATACATGGCAAGTTTGTCTAAATCAAGTTTTTTGGCAACATTTGTAAGTAAACTTGGTGTGTCAAGTGTGTATTCAATATATAGAACACTAATAACACTACCTTTCATTTTAATTTTGGGCTCTGGACTTTATGGTCTTTTATACCTTACAACATACGATGGTATAATTCAAATATTTTTGCCTGTTATTGTTGTTGTGTATTTTGTGTTTATGCTTTCGCTTTTGGTTACCACATTTTGTGGTTGGATGCCAGCAACAGTTGTATTTAATATAAAACCATCAAAATCATTTAAAAAAGGAATAAAGGCAGTTGCAAGACGCTATTTTAGAGTGTTTTCTAGTGTTTTTGTTATATTTTTCTTTACAACACTATTTTCAATGATGCTTACATCATTTTCACTTATTGCACTAATTCCACTTGCATCAGTTTCTATTATTATGCTTGAAATGGTGATGTTTTTTGAAAGTCAGGGCATGAGATATTATGTTGACCTTGATTCAATTATATCGCCAAAAAAACTTGAACAATGCGACAAATTCGATAAAGTAAAAAATATAATTTAAAAAAACAAAAATTCAAAAGATAAAAGCAAGAATAATGTTCTTGTTAATTTTTTGTGAAAAAAAGGAGTAAAATATGGACGAAAAAACAAGTGATGACAAAATTTTAGAGCAGTTAAAATCACTTATAAACAACAATGAAACTGTAAACAATACAACAGACAAAACTGTTAGTTTGAAATCGCAAAATAAAAAACCTAAAAAACAACAAATAAACAAGGCTAGAAATGCCGAACAAAAAAAATCTAACAAATCAGAACAAAACACAACACAAACAAACGACCTAGTTATAAAAAAGCATGATAAATCGTCAAAGGTAAAAATAACATTTTTGGGTGGAGTTGGAGAGATTGGAAAAAACATGACAGCAATTGAGTACGAAAACGAAATGATTGTTGTGGATTGTGGAATGACTTTCCCAGACGAAGACTTGCCTGGTGTTGATGTTGTTGTGCCAGATATAACATATCTTGTTCAAAACAAAAACAAACTAAAAGCGTTTATAATCACACACGGACACGAAGACCACATTGGAAGCATACCTTTTGTTTTAAGCGATGTAAATGTTCCAATCTATGGTTCAAGGCTTACACTTGGATTAATTGAAAACAAACTTAAAGAATATCCAAAACTAAAATACAAACTCATTGCAGTAAAACCAAAACAGGTTTTAAAAATAGGCAACTTTGCAATTGAATTTATAAACGTTAACCACTCTATCGCAGGGGCGCTTGCACTTTGCATAAACACGCCATGTGGAAACATTGTACACACAGGTGACTTTAAAATTGATTTTGAACCTGTTACAGGTGAAACAACCGATTTAACAAGATTTGGCGAACTTGGCAGAAAAGGAGTAAATTTACTTTTGTGTGAAAGTACCAATGTTTGCAGACCGGGTTATTCTATGAGTGAGTCAAATGTTGGCAGAGTTATGGATTCTATATTTGAAAAACACCCAGAAAATAGATTATTTGTTGCAACTTTTGCTTCAAACATTCAAAGAATGCAACAAATACTTGATTTAGCAGAAAAATACAAAAGAAAAGTTGCTTTTTCTGGAAGAAGTATGATAAATGTCAGCGAAGTTGCTTCAAAACTTGGAGAACTTAGATACAACAAAGAAAACATAATTGATATAGACAAAGTTGCATCATATCCTGACAAAGAAGTTTTAATAATGGCAACAGGAAGTCAAGGCGAGTCTATGAGCGCACTTTCAAGAATGGCTTCCGGCGAATTTAAGGGTATTGACCTAGACGAAAACGATTGCATTATATTATCTTCATCTCCAATTCCAGGGAATGAAAAATCTGTGTATAATTTAATCAACACATTATATAAAAAAGGTGCAGATGTTATTTATGACGAACTTGCAGATGTTCACGCATCGGGACACGCTTGCCAAGAAGAAATAAAAATAATACACAAACTTGTAAAGCCTGCACACTTTATGCCAATACACGGCGAGTATAGACATTTAAAACAACATAAAGAACTTGCAGTTGCACTTGGAATGGACCCAAGAAATATAATATTGCCAGAACTTGGACTTCAAGTTGAAATGTCTAAAAATTCAATAAGGACTTGTGGTTATGTTCAGGCAGGATTAAGACTTGTTGATGGCTCGGGTGTTGGAGATTTGTCTAGTGCAGTTTTAAGAGATAGGAAACAACTAAGTGAAGAGGGTGTTTGTGTTGCCGTTGTAAATATGACACAATCAACAAGCGAACTTCTTTCTGATCCGTTTATAATAACTCGTGGAGTTGTTTATAATGATGAAGCCGATGATTTTAATCAAGATGCAAGACAGTGTTTAAGCCAACTTTTAAAGAGTTATGACCTTAAAGGAATGGAACAAAACGAAATAAAGCAACTTGTAAAAAAGACACTTTCAAACTTTATATTTAGAAGAACAAAAAGAAGACCTGTTATTTTAACAGTAATAATTTTAGGATAATGGATTATTTAGAAAAAATAAAAAGCGTAGCAAAAGAAAATCACATTCCCATTATAAAAGATGATGGGTGTGATTTTTTAATTGAGTTTTGTAAACATGTTAAGCCTAAAAAAATTTTAGAGATAGGAACGGCAGTTGGTTATTCGGGTTCAATGATGCTTTTGAATTGTCCAAATAGCAATCTCACAACAATAGAAATAAATGAGCAATCGTTTAATATAGCAAAAAACACTTTTTCAATTTTAAATTTAACAGACAGGGTAAATCAAATTTTGGGTGATGCAAAAAATGTTATAAAAGAATTAAACGAAAAATATGATTTAATCTTTTTAGACGGACCCAAAGGGCAATATGTTTTTTATTATGAAGATTTAAAAAAACTACTAAATAAGGGTGGATATATATTAGCCGACAATGTTTATTTTCATGGCTTAGTAAAAGGACCAGAGTTTGTAAAGCATAAACTTAGAACAATTGTTGTGAATTTAAGAAAGTTTATTTTAACTATTCAAAACGATAACGAAGTTGAAACGCAAATTTTAGATAAGGGCGATGGAATTGCAATAATTAAAAAGAAGTAATAAATGATAAAAATAAATTGTATATAAAATTGAAAATAACTAAATTTATATTTTAATGTGCTACAATTTGATATTTCAAAAAGGAGAACATATGAAAAACATCATAGAAATAAAAAATTTATACAAAAGCTTTGGTAATGTAAAAGCAGTCAATGATTTAAGTATAAATGTTAGAAGTGGACAATTATATGCTTTTTTGGGATTAAATGGTGCTGGAAAAATTACAACAATATCAATTATGTGTGGGCATTTAAAAAAAGATAGTGGAGAAATCTTTATTGATGGGGTAAATATTGATAATAATTTAGACAAGATTAAGTCAAAAATAGGCATAGTTTTTCAAAACTCTTCATTAGATAAAGTTTTAACTGTAAAAGATAATTTGTTTTCAAGAGCTGTTTTATACAATTTAACTAAAAAACAGTTTGAAACTAAACTTGTGGAATTGGATAATTTATTAAATATTAAGCACTTGTTAAATAAAATATATGGTAAACTTTCGGGTGGAGAAAAACGAAGAATAGATTTTGCAAGAGCTTTATTAAACAATCCTAAAATATTGATTTTAGATGAACCGACAACAGGTTTGGATCCTCAAACTAGGCAAACTGTGTGGTCAGTTATAAATCAATTAAGAAAAGACAATAACACTACAATTTTTTTAACGACTCATTATATGGAAGAAACAAAAGATGCAGATTATGTTGTTATTCTTGATAAAGGCAAAGTCGTTGGGGAAGGAACACCAATACAATTAAAAAATAAATATACGAACGATTTTATTTTATTGTATGATACAAAAGATGAAATTGTTGAAAAATTAGGGTATTCTTTTACAAAAATTGTTGGTGGTTATAAAATTTCTATTCCAAATACAAAATGTGCAACTGATTTAATTAAAAATAATCCTGATGTATTTTTAAATTACGAAATAATAAAAGGTAATATGGATGATGTGTTTTTAGCAGTTACAGGTAAAACATTAAAGGAGAAAGTTTTATGAAATTTTGGACTCTTGTAAAAAGGAATACAAAAATATATTTTAAAGATAAAGGTGTTTTCTTTACTTCTCTTATCACACCTTTAATCCTTTTGTTGTTGTTTATTACTTTTTTAAAAAATGTTTACATAGACACTATAAAAATGCAATTACCACAAGATATACAATTATCGTCTTCAATTTTTAATGGTTTTGCAGGTGGTTGGTTGATTTCGTCCATTTTAGCAACTAGTTGTATAACTGTTGCATTTTGTGCCAACATGATAATGGTTCAAGATAAGGTTTATGGAAGTTATAAAGATTTAATAATGACCCCTGTAAAAAATTCTGTTTTAAATTTAAGTTATTATGTTTCTACTTTTTTTGTTACTGCAATTGTTTGTTATATTGCGTTTTTTGTAGGACTAATATATCTTTCTTTTGTTGGTTTTTATGTCTCTTTTATTGATATTTTGTTGTCAATGGTAGATATTAGTTTGCTAGTTATGTTTGGAACGGCTATATCTTCGCTTGTGTGTATGTTTTTAAAGAGTCAAGGTGCAATTAGTGCGGTTTCATCTTTGGTTAGTTCTATGTATGGTTTTATATGTGGTGCATATATTCCTTTATCACAATTTGGGGAAGGTATTAAAAATATTTTAATGTTTTTTCCGGGTATTTATGGTACAGGACTAATTAGAACGCATCTAATGAATGGTGTTTTTAAAGAATTAGATAAACAAGGTGTAGGGCAAAGTGTTATTAGCAATTTAAAAAAATCATTTGATGTAAATTTAAACTTTTTTGGACATAATGTTAGTGTTTTGACAATGTACCTTGTCGTGATAATTACAATTTTAATTTTAGTGAGTATATTTGTTTTATTATCTTATTTTTCTAAAAAGAGTAAAGTCCAAAACAGATTAAAAATTAAATAATATAATATATTTAATTTAAAAATATAACACAAAATTTTTATTGAAACAATTAGTTTTATTTTTGTTATAATTTTGTTATACTATATTTATGCAATGGGAAATTAACATAATAAAATATATTCAATCACTTCAAAATGGTTTTTTTGATGTATTTTTTTATATTTTTAGTTTTTTTGCAAGCATTGTTGGTGCTTTAATTATTTATATTTTTTTATATTTTTTTTCTAATAAAAAATATGCAAATTGTTTTGGTATAACTGTTATTTTTAATGTGGCAATAAATTATATTTTAAAAATAATAATAAATAGACCAAGGCCTTATGAAATAAGCGATAGCATACTAAACACAGCACAGGCGCTTGGCAAAAGTTTTCCAAGCGGGCATATGGTTTGTGCAACAACAATTGCAGTATTTTTAATATTTTTTATATTAAAAAATTGCAAGCAAAAAAATAAAAAAATTATTTATATTTTTTTAGTTAGTTTATATTTAATTTTTGTGGCAATTTCAAGAATGTATTTTGGACAACACTATTTAACCGATTTAATTGCGGGACTTTTTATTGGTTTTATTTTAAGTTTTTTAAGTGTTAAATATTATTTTAAATTTATTAAAGTCAATGATAAAAAGGTATAAGTATTTGCATTTATTCAAGTTTACATTTTATCATAAAAGTGATAAACTAACTATCAAGGAGAAAAAATGCAAATAGAAGTAATTTCAAACAGTGAAGAACAGACAAAAGATATTGCAAAAAGATATGCACAAAGCATAAAATCGCCAGTTGTTATTTCACTTGTTGGCGACCTTGGAGCAGGAAAAACAACCTTTACAAAAGGTTTTTGTGAAGGACTGGGAATAACCGAACTTGTTACAAGTCCAACATTTACAATAATGAATGAGTACACAAGCGGAAGAATGCCACTATACCACTTTGATATGTATCGACTTTCAAGCAAAGAAGAAGCAATGGAACTTGGCTTTATGGAGTATTTTGATTTAAGAAAATTAAAGGGGATATGTGTTGTGGAGTGGGCAGAAAATGTTAAAGGGCTTTTGCCAGCACTTCATGTTGAAATCAATTTTATAAAAATAGATGACAACACAAGAAAAATTCAAATTGGCGTAAAAGGTTGGGTAAAATGAAAGTTTTAGCACTAAACACAGCATTTTCAAATAGCGATGTTGCATTATTTTATGATGACAAACAAGATTTTGTTTCACTAGAAAGCAGTGCAAAACAAAGTGAGAATGTGCTTGTTTGCACTGATAATTTATTAAAGAGAAATAATGTCAGTATTAAAGATATAGACACAATGGCAGTTGTTGTTGGGCCAGGTTCTTTTACAGGAATAAGAATTGGTGTTGGACTTGTTAAGGGCATGTACATGGCAAACAAAAACCTTAAATTAGTTTCAATTTGTTCATTAGACCTTATGGCACACATATTTGCACAAACAAATACAAAAAAAGAATTTTGGTGTATTATTGATGCACTTAGTGGAAACATATTTGTTTGCAAATACAACGAAAAAGGTGAGAGAATAACAGAACCACAAATGCTTACGGGCGATAATATAAACGAATTAAATGGCACTATTGTTGGACTAAAATCAGATAATTTGGACATTAGCACAAACCAAATAGAATTTACGCCACAAGCACTTATGTCACTTGCTCTTTGCAAAATAAAAAATAATGAGTTCACAGAAGAAAACAAACTTTTGCCAATATATCTTAGAAAATCACAAGCTGAAATAGGACTTGAAAATGCAAATAAAAAAAATTGATGAAAGTTTTTTAAATGAGATATATAAAATTTCTTTTTCCGAGTTTTGTGAAGAAAGTTATTCATTAAGTCAACTTAAAGACTGTTTAAACAATAAAGACTATATTTGTTTAGGTGCATTTTTAAATAATGAGATAACAAGCTATATAATTGCGTTAGAAACTGTTGACGATATAAACATTTTAAGTATAGCAACAAAAAAAGAACATAAAAATAAAGGTTTTGCTTCAAGTTTAATTGAAGAAATAAAAAAATATGCACTAAATCAAAAGAAAAGTGTATCACTTGAAGTTAAATCAAAAAATATAACTGCTTATAATTTGTATAATAAACTTGGATTTAAAGTAATTTCAAAACGATTAAACTACTACAAAGATAAAGACACAGCTATTATTATGTTTTTCAATTTGCAACAATAATCACAACAATTCATAAATAGATATATGAATTTAAAGTATAAAGATACACTTATAAACTATCAAGTTGTGGGTAGAGGCACAGAAAATATAGTATACCTTCATGGCTGGGGTGGAAATATAAACAGTTTTTTGTTTATGGCAAACAATGTTAAAGCAAACAACATATTGATAGATTTTCCACCTTTTGGCAAAAGTGAAGAGCCAAAGTCTCCGTGGTGTGTTGAAGACTATGCAAAAGCAGTTAAAGAAATATTAAAAACATTAAAAGTTGATAAATATGTTGTTGTTAGTCATTCTTTTGGTTCAAGAGTTGCAATTTATCTTGCAAGTAAGTATAATGAAGTTAGTAGGTTAATTATAACTGGTGGGGCAGGAATAAGACCTAGGCAAATTAAGTTATTTTTGCGCAAATTAAAATATAAAACAATAAAAACTTTTAATAAAAATGCTGTTGTTGGGTCAAAAGACTATATTACATTAAGTGCTGTGATGAAAAAAACTTTTTCAAACATAGTTAATGAAGATTTATCTTACTTAGCAAAAAATATAAAGTGCAAAACGCTTTTAGTATATGGGAACAAGGATAAAGAAACACCACTTTACATGGCAAAAAAATATAATAAACTTATTAAAAATTCTAAATTAAAAATATATAAAAACTGTGGACACTTTGCATATATACAAAACAGCGAAGAATTTATTAGAGATTGTTTAATATTTATAAAGGAATAAAATATGGGTTTTTTTGATGGAAATAATTTACATTTAATCATTGCAGTTGTGCTTTCTGCAATAAATGGTGTCATAATGTGCTTTTTGTCAGCAAGATTTTTGCATGTCATTCAGCTAAGTGGCTACAAAATAAATGGTTACCGAGCATGGCTAAAAGAAACAAAAGCAAGTTATGTGGGAAGATTAACAATGCTTTCGTTTTTGTCGATTGCTTGCGTGTTGGTAACCAATGCACTTCTAGATGGTTATGGTGAATATTATTCGTATGTTGGACTTATTTTTTATTTTTATTTTTGCACTGTTTTTATTATAAATGTGTTTAAAGTTCCCAATAAAACACCACTAAAACAAACAAAAAGAATGAACAGACTCACTTTTGTTGTGTTTTTAGTTATGACAATAATAACATTTTGCTTGATTGCTATTTTTAGTGAATATGTGCCTTTTGTAAAATTTGGAATAGTTGCCCTAACACCTATATTTTTACCTGTAACAGTTCCTGTTTGTCACTTTATTTGTGTTCCAATGGAACTTTTGTTTAGACAGTTTTACATTTCTAAGGCCAAGAAAAAATTAAAAAAATTAGATAATTTAATAAAAATTGGAATAACAGGCAGTTATGGGAAAACTACAACAAAACACATTTTAAATGTAATGCTTGCAACAAAATATAATGTGTGCATGAGTCCACATAGTTTTAATACTCCAATGGGACTAACAAAAGTTGTAAATTCCTATTTAAAACCAGAGCATGAAGTTTTAATTGCCGAAATGGGTGCAAGACAAATTGGGGATATAAGTTATTTGTGCAAACTAATAAACCCTAAACATGCAATAATTACAAGTGTTGGCAATCAACACCTTGCAACTTTTGGTTCAGAGGCAAATGTATACAAAGCAAAAAAAGAGCTTATGCAGGCAATAACCGATGGAATAGTGTGCTTTAATGCAAACAACGAAGGTTGTTTAAAAATGTATAAAGAGTGCAACTCTGATAAAATATTATGTGGACTCAATGGCGACAATTTATTTGCAAATATTAAAAATATAAAAGCATCAAATAGTGGTTCAACTTTTGACCTTGTAATTGATAATAAAACTGTACAGTGTGAAACAAAACTTTTAGGTAAGCATAATTTAGAAGATATTGCAATGTCAGCTGGTCTTGCATATAAACTCGGTGTGAACTTAACACAAATAAAAGAAGCAATAAGTTCGCTTCGTCCTGTTGCTCATAGGTTGGAACTAATTAGTGAAAATGGTCTAACAATAATAGATAATTCTTACAATGCGTCTGTAGAAAGTAGCATGGCTTCTATGGAAACATTAAAACTTTTTGACGGCGATAAAATTGTTGTTACACCGGGACTTGTTGAACTTGGCGAAGAACAATATATTGCAAACGAGAATTTAGGAAAAGAAATATCAACGGTTGCAAATAAAGTTATAATTGTTAATGTAACAAATAAAGATGCACTTTTAAGTGGGCTGAAAAAGGGCAATTTTGATGAAAAAAATGTATTGTTTGTTGAAAGTTTAGATGATGCAAAAGACAAATTAAAAAGCATTGTAAAACAAGGCGATGTTATTTTATTTGAAAATGACTTGCCAGATAATTATATTTAGTTAACAATTTTTGTCGTGCCTGAATACTAATATAACTGAGGTAAAAATGCAAAATATATTAGTATTTTATGGTGGTAAAAGTGTAGAGCATGATATTTCTGTCATAACAGCAATTCAAACTTTAAAAAATATAAATAAAGACAAATATAATGTTTTTCCAATTTATCAAACAAAAAACAATAATTTTGTAGTTGTAAAAGACTACTTAAATCCAAAAACATATACAAAAGAAATAAAACAATTTAAAAAAGTTGATTTTTTGTTTGGTCAAAACAAAATAAAAATTGGCAAAATTTTTAAAAAAACATATAAACTTGATTGTGCAATAAATTGTTTGCATGGAATAAATGGGGAAGATGGAACGCTTTCGGCACTTATGAATTTGTGTAATATTCCACTTTCTTCGTCTGCTATTTTAGGAAGCAGTTTGTGTATGGACAAAATAATCATGAAAGATGTTTTCGTGGCAAACAAGATTCCTTGTGTTGATTATACATATATAACTCAAAAAGATTACAACCTTAATAAAGATTTGTGTGTTTTTAATATTTTAGAAAAAATGACATTTCCTTTAATTGTTAAACCATCAAATCTAGGTAGTAGTATAGGGATAACAAAGGCAACAAATAAACAAGAACTGTGTGATGCAATAGAAATTGCACTTTGTTACGATAAGAGAGTGATAATCGAAGAGTGCCTTGAAAACTTTAAAGAGATAAATATCTCGTGCCTTGGCAACGAAGATTGTGAACTTTCCAGCATGGAACAACCAATAAATTGGCAAGATTTTTTAAATTTTAAAGATAAGTATCAGCAAAAAGATAAAACAAACACAAAAATTCTAAATCCTAATTTAGATGATAGAGTAAAAACTGAAATAGAAGAATTAGCAAAAAAGATGTTTAAAATCTTTGACCTTAGTGGTGTTGTTAGAATAGATTTTATGGTTGACAAAAATAATAAAGTTTATGTAAATGAAATAAACACTGTTCCGGGCTCGCTTGCTTTTTATCTATGGAAAGACAAAAATGTTGAATTTTTTGAACTTATTGACAAACTAATAACTTTGGCAAAAGAAAAACACGCTCAAAACATCATGCATAAATATAACTTTACATCAAGTGTTTTAAGCGATTTTAAAGGGCAACAACTAAATAAATATACAAAATAATGTATAAATATTCAACAAAAAACACTTCTATAGTGTTTTTTTTGATTTTATATAAGTAGAATATATAGAGTTTTCAAGTGTAAATGATGGCGAAATATAAAGTCCACCATTTTTCCCACATTCCGATATAATAGGAACTCCTGCCATGCAAAGCTCATCAATATATCTATAAACTGTCCTACTGCTTATTTCAAAGTTGTCTGCAATTTCTTTTGCAGTTGTTTTTTTCTTTTGAGATATGAATAAAAAAATTCCAAACACTAAATATTGTTTCATTTTTTCTCCTTAAACAATGACATTATAGCACATAAAAAATAAAAAAACAAAACATATGTTCTATTTTTTTAAAAAATTTTTATATCATTCATTAAGTAATCATATTACATAAAAACAGTGCATAAATTAAACTAACGAACAATCGGAGGTCGTATGGAAAGATTTAAAATATATGAAGATATAAAAAAGCGTACTAACGGCGACATATACATAGGCGTTGTTGGTCCGGTTAGAAGTGGAAAATCCATGTTTATATCTCGTTTTATGCAAAACCTAGTTATTCCAAATATAGATAACAAACAAACAAAGGAAAGGGCAATAGATGAATTGCCACAAAGTGCAGAAGGGAAAACAATAATGACAACACAGCCAAAGTTTGTTCCAGAACAGGCAGTTAGTATAAATGTTGATAATGTCAATTTAAAAGTAAGAATGGTTGATTGTGTCGGTTATTTAATAAGTGGTGCAATGGGACATACAGAAAATGACAAACCACGACTTGTAAAAACGCCATGGAGCGAAAAAGAAATGCCATTTGAAGAGGCTGCAGAAATTGGGACAAAAAAAGTTATAACTGAACATTCCAGCATAGGTATAGTTCTTACAACAGATGGAAGCATAAGCGATTTGCCAAGATCTAGTTATGTTGAAGCAGAAGAAAGGGTAGTTACTGAACTTAAACAAACAGGAAAACCATTTGTTTTAATTGTAAACTCAACAAATCCTCAAAGTGAAGAAACAAAAAATTTAACAAGTTCACTTGCAAAAAAATATGATGTTTGCGCACTAGCTTTAAATGTAAAAGAAATGACAGAAAAAGATATTCAAAACATTTTTGAAAAAGTTTTATTAGAGTTTCCAATAAAATCTTTAAAGGTTAAAATGCCACAGTGGTTACAAGCACTAGAAGCAAACGATCCAATTATAGAGTCAATAATAGACGAAGTTAAGAAATTTGGTGAGGGAGCAGAAAAAATAGGTCAAATAGACAAAACAAATGTAGCATTTTTAGAAAATGATGATTTTGAACCTTTAACTGTTGGTTCCATAAAAATGGGCGAAGGAACAATAGAGTTTGAAGTAAAACCAAGACAAAGTTTGTTCTATAAAGTTTTGTCAAGTCAATGTGGAACCGAAATTAAAGATGATTATCATCTAGTTAGATACATAAAAGAACTTGCTTTTGCAAAACAAGAATATGACAAACTAGCAGACGCATTAGAACAGGTAAATGAAAATGGGTATGGAATTGTTGTGCCAAAACAAGAGAGCATGGTTCTAGAAAGTCCTGAAATTGTAAAACAAGGTGGAAGATATGGGGTTAGAATAAAGGCAACAGCACCAAGTTTGCATATAATGAAAGTTGATGTTGAAACGGAAGTTAATCCACTTGTTGGAACAGAAGAACAATCAAAAGACCTAGTAAAATATCTTCAAGACGAGTTTGACACAAATCCAGATGCAGTATGGCAAACAAATATGTTTGGAAAAACGCTTAATGATTTAGTCAACGAAGGTATGCAGGGCAAAATAAACGCAATGCCAGTAGAAGCACAAAGAAAAATGCGTAAAACTCTTGGCAGAATTGTAAACGAAGGCAAGGGTGGTATAATTTGTATACTCCTATAAAACGGCATAAATAAACGGAAAAAAAAATTAAAAGTGATTTTCACTTTTAATTTTTTACTATATGCACTATAAAAATTTATTTCTTTTATATGAGTCGATATTTTTTTAATAGTTTAATTTAATAATTTGTGTTTATTTTAATCTTCTAATCCAATCAAATAGTCGGCGGAACAATCAAAAAAATCACATAAAATTATAATACTATCAATGTTTGGAATTCTTAAATTTTTTCCCATCTATTTATACAAGCAGTACTAATCCCAATTAGTTTTGACAATTGATATTGAGTGAGATTTTTTTCTTCTCTTAGTTCTTTTAATCTTTCAGCAAATTTATTCATACATACTCCTGACATAAAAAGTATATGCCAAACGGTAATAAAATACCTAGTAATTACAAATGATAAAATAAAAATTTGTTTTTATGACATAAAAAATAAATTTTAAAGTACTTAATTATGTGTAAAAGCATTTTGGGTTTCGTACGGGCGAACAGGTAAGGGGTTCGGCACTTTTGGAGGTAAGTGGTGGTAAACTAGAACAAATTCAAGTTAGTTTTTTTGTAAAACAAATAATGCGATTGACTTCTGTAAACCCACTTGACAAATGAAATTTGAAACTTTCAATATTGTCTAATTGGCAATCGCTGGCAAATTCTTTACAGCCTTTTAGTATTGCCCATTTTTCACATTCTTTTAATAACTGTTTCGCATAGCCGCATTTTCTAAAATTCGGTTTAATATATATACCTTCCAAATATCCGACAGGCGTAGTTTCAGTCCCTTCAACATATTCTTTTCTGATTTGACAGTGAGCAAAACCGATAGGTGATGAGTTAATGTATTTCAAAATTATGTACGCTTCATTGTGAGAAAGTAATTCAATATATTCTTTTGTTAAATCATCTAAATTATGATTTGTCCATAATTCGTTGGCTAATTTTGCTAAAACATTAACATTACTCATATCTACAATTTTAATTTTTTCATTGTTCATGTTTAATATTATACAATAAAAAATGTTTTTTGTAAATTTATAACATAACAAAATATGGCTTTTGCAGTGTGGCGTTTAAAAATAAACAAGTCAGTGTTACTTTGCTTTATCGAAGATAATCGTATGACTAAACAAAAATTAACAATTAAATAAATTAAAACAAAAAAAGCACCTTTTGGTGCTTATTTTGGTGGGCTTGAAGAGATTCGAACTCCCGACCTTTGCCTTAGAAGGGCACTGCTCTATCCAACTGAGCTACAAACCCATATGTTTGGAGCGGGTGAAGGGAATCGGACCCTCGCAACCAGCTTGGAAGGCTGGGGCTCTACCACTGAGCTACACCCGCACTAAAAATGCTTAAATATGATAGCACACACAAAACACCATGTCAACAAAAATTTATAAACATTACTAAAAAATTTTGAATATTAAATTGTATATGTTAAACTTAAAACATGGAAAGACAATTTCAAAAAAATGATGAAGAATTTATATGTGCACATTGTGGTGCAAAAGTAACAAAGTTAGGCTACACATCACGAGACCATTGCAACAAATGTTTGTGTAGTTTGCATATAGATATAAACCCGGGCGATAGGCAAAACGATTGCAAAGGATTATTGGTGCCATATAGTTGTTCCCCATCTTCTAAAAAAGGATATGTTATAACTTATAAGTGTCAAAAGTGTGGAAAATTTCATAATAATAAAACAGCCGATGATGACGATTTAAAAACAATATTTTCTGTTATGAATGGTACTTATAAACTATAAGTTTATGTTTTGTTGTGATTTTAATACTTAAATAAATATTTTATAATTATTCGTATATATGAATAATTATACAAAAGGAATGTTATGAAAAAGATCAATCCAAAAGTTGCAATAATTTATGATTTTGACAAAACTTTATCTCCAAAGGATATGCAATCGTATGGTTATATGGAAAAACTAGGGGTGAGTGATGAAGATTTTTGGCGAGAATGTAATGATTTTTGTAGAGAACATAAAATTGATAGAATTTTGGGATATATGTATTTGATGATTGAAGCATATAAACAAAAAAATATCAAGCTTACAAAAGATTTTTTAGTTGAATGTGGAAAAAATATTGAACTATACAAAGGTGTTGAAACTTGGTTTAATAGAATAAATAAATTTGGGAAAAGTGTTGGTGTAGATGTGGAGCATTATGTTGTTTCATCAGGACTTAAAGAGATGATTGAAGGGACAAAAATAGCAAAATATTTTAAAGCGATTTATGCAGGATATTTTGTTTACGACAAAAATAATCATCCTATTTGGCCAGCACTTGCAATAAACTACACAAACAAAACTCAATTTATATATAGAATAAATAAAGGCATATTAAATGTTGTGGACGATAGTATAAACGATAAAATGCCACACGAGAATAGACCTGTGCCATTTAGTAATATGATATATATAGGCGATAGTGTAACAGACATTCCGTGTATGCGACTAATTATGAAAAATGGTGGATATGCCATTGGAGTATATGATAAAGATCACAAAAATAAAGAATACTTAAATACACTTATAAATCAAAACAGAATAAATTATGCTTTTGAATCTGATTATAGCAAAAATAGTGAACTTGAAGAAGTAGTAAAAGAGATTATTCAATTAGTTAAACACTCAACCAACTTGCAAGAAGTCAACAAAGAGCAAAAGAAACAAAAAATCTGATTTAATTTATAGATTACACAGTCTAGACAAAAAATGTAATATGTGATAACATATAACAAAGGAGATGAAAATGAAAAAATTATATTTTTTTGTTTTAACACTAATTACAACAGCTTTCGTTTTGGGACTTGCACTGTTAAAAGTAAATGAAGCGTGTGACAATACATTGTTTTCAATTCCAGAAAACATACAACCATATGTAGACTATGCAGTAGATTACGGAGCAATGACACTACTTTGTTTGTTTGCATTTGGTGGTCTTGCGGGAAAAATTATTAAATTTATTGTTATAATTTTAATTGTGCTTGCAATTGTAATATTTGTTGTTGCAACAATGGCACCACAATGGTTGCAAAGTTTGTTTAACGGCACAGAAGGAGCAGAGGCTGTTGCGAGATTGTTACAAACAACAATAAAACTGTAAAAAGTAAAATAAAAACGGCATAATGGAGTTAATTCCAATATGCCGTTTTTTGTTTGGGGCTTTTTTAAAAATGATTTGTAGATTATCAAAATTAAGGTTATAATAAATACATGGAAAAATTATTAATAATAGATGGAAACAGTTTGGTAAATAGAGCATTTTATGCCTTGCCACTTTTAAGTAACAGTAAAGGTGAGTATTCAAATGCAGTTTATGGTTTTGTAAATATACTAGTTAAATTTGTAACAGAAGAAAAACCAGATTATATATGCGTTGCTTTTGATCATAGTAGACACACATTTAGAACTGATATGTACAAAGATTATAAAGGTACACGAAAACAAATGCCAGATGAACTTAGATGTCAAATGCCAATACTTAAAGATTTGCTAACAAAAATGAACATAAAAATTTATGAAAAAGACGGAATAGAAGCCGATGATATTATTGGAACAATAAGCAAAAATTCTGGTGTTGAAAATATTATCTTGTCGGGAGATAGAGATGTTTTGCAACTAATTGACGATAAAACTCAAGTTTGGTTAACCAAAAAGGGTATAAGCGAAGTAGTTAAAGTTGATAAACAAAATATGCAAGAACTTTTTGGATATAGTCCAAGTCAGGTTATTGATATGAAATCACTAATGGGCGACAGTTCCGATAATATTCCGGGAGTTAGTGGTGTTGGTGAAAAAACAGCACTAAATTTAATAACCGAATATAAAACACTAGACGGCGTGTATAAAAATTTAGACAATATAAAAGGTAAACTTCACGAAAAACTAGCTGAATGTAAAGATATGGCATACCTTTCGTATAAACTTGCAACAATAAAAACCGATTGCAATTTAAAATTTAGTATAAATGAATTTAGATACGATTTTCCTTTTAATAAAGATGTTAAAAATGTTTTTGAATACTATCAATTTAGAACACTACTAAAACGAACCGAACTTTTTATAAATGAAAACGGAATTCCACTCAGTGTTCAAAAATTAAAAAAAGTGGAAGATGTGACATTAAAAGATATAAATCAATTAAACGAAATTTTAAAACAACAAAAAATAGAATTTTTAGCATTTAATTTTTTGGATAAAATTGAATTTTGCCTAAATCAAAAATATTTATTTTATGTTCCAACGCAAACAAATCTTTTTGATATGGCAAATATAACAAAAGAAGAAGTAATAAATGCACTTTTGCCAATTTTAAGTGATGAAAATATAGATAAAATAACATATGATTTAAAATCACACCTTTACAATGAAAAAATATATAAAAATTTAAAGGGCGATGTGTTTGACGTGTCAATAGCAATGTATCTTGTTCATGCAGGCGAAAAAGTGGGAAAAGATATAGAAGTTAAAGAATATTATTTTGAAAAACAAAATCTTTTAAAATCAATGCAAAAATATGGTTTAAATTTTGTTTATAACAACATTGAAATGCCACTTACTTATGTGCTATATGAAATGGAGCAAAATGGGTTTAAGGTAGATAAAAAGGAATTAAACAATTTAGCACAAAAATATCAACAAAAGTTAATTGATTTAGAAAACGAGATATATTCAATTAGTGGTGTTACTTTTAATATAAAATCTCCAAAACAAGTTGCAAATGTCTTATATGATGTGCTTGGATTAAGTGATAAAAACAATAAAAAACACTCAACGGGAATTGATGTTTTAAATGCCTTACAAGATAAACACGAAATTGTTCCACTATTGATAAGATATAGAAAAATACAAAAACTAAATAGTTCTTACATTGAACCATACACAAAAATGATAACCGAGAGTGGAGATTGTATTCATACAATATTTAATCAAACATTGACGGCGACAGGTAGGCTTTCATCAAGCGAACCAAATTTGCAAAACATTCCAGTTAGAGAAGAAGAAGGAAAAAATTTACGCAAAATTTTTGTGTCTAGATTTAAAGATGGACAAATTGTGTCAGCAGATTATAACCAAATTGAATTAAGACTTTTGGCGTCTTTTAGCAAAGATGAAAATTTAATAAATGCGTACAAAAGTGGAAAAGACATTCATAAAAGCACTGCAAGTCAAATTTTTGAAAAACCACTAGACAAAGTTACACCACATGAGAGAACAATGGCAAAAGCAGTTAATTTTGGAATAATTTATGGAATAAGTGCATACGGACTTTCAAATCAAATAAATGTTTCGCCATCTCAAGCAAAAATTTTTATGGATAAATATCTAGGAACATATAAAAATGTAACAAAATATATGCAAGATAACATAAATTTTGCAAAACAAAATGGTTATGCAAAAACAATGTATGGAAGAATACGAAAAATAAATGAACTATATTCAGGCAATAAAAATCTTGCTATGTTTGGAGAAAGAGTTGCAATGAATATGCCACTTCAAGGCTCGGCATCAGATATAATCAAACTTGCAATGATTAAAGTAAACAACGAACTAAAAAAACAAAAACTTGAAAGTAAACTAATTTTGCAAATTCATGATGAACTCATTGTTGATACAAAAGGCGATGAAATAGAAAAAGTTGAAAAAACACTAAAATCTTGTATGGAAAATGTTACAAAACTTCCTGTTCCTTTGATTGTAAGTATTTCAAGTGGAAAAACATGGTTCGATGCTCAAAAATAAAAAAATAAACAATTTGTACAAGTATTTTGCTTGTGCAAATTTTTTATCCACAAAAAATTAAATAAAAAAGAAAAAATTTTCAAAAATCATGCAAAAACATTTGACAAGGACGGGGGGGGGGTATCCTATTATTAGTTATACAAATAATAATAAATATTTGTTAAAGTTGTCCACAAAATAGTGCTAAAAATTTTTGCTACTCACTTTGAGTGCTGTGATAATATTTATAAAATAAATGTGGTACAATAACAAAAAGTAGGATAAAGGGGAAGAAATGAAAAGAAAAAGTAAACTCTTTTTAAGTTTAGCAAGTATGATGTTTGCAGTTGCACTACTATGCTTTGGAGTATATGCAGCACTTAGTGTAACATATACAATTAGTGGTAGTGTTGTATATGAAGTTAAAGATGTTTTTGTAAACATACAAACATCAGTGTATGTGTCAACACTAAATACTTTAACAG
>CALWTD010000035.1 GCA_944384395.1 uncultured Clostridia bacterium | reverse complement strand
CCCGTAGGGTTAAAATTGCTCTCTTTTTTGGAGCTAATGGCGGGAATCGAACCCGCGACCTATTGATTACGAATCAATTGCTCTACCGACTGAGCCACATTAGCATATTAACAACATATTTTATGTTGTTAGGTTTATTATGTTGTTGTGTTTTTTTGTAAATTTATATCACATTTTTCTCATTATTCCAACAACTTTACCCAAAATCTGTACATCGTTTGTGTAAATAGGTGAGTACATATGGTTTGCAGGTTGCAATCTTACAAAATTAGGTTCTTTATAAAAAGTTTTAACAGTTGCTTCTCCATCAATCATAGCAACAATTATTTCGCCATTTTCAGCAGTATTTTGTGAGCTTGCAACAACATAATCTCCATTATTTATTCCAAGCTCAATCATGCTTTCGCCTTTTACTTTTAATATAAAAAGATTGTGTTGTTCGTTATTTCTAACTCCAAAAAACGAACTGGATATGGATACAAAATCTTCTATGTTTTGTTCTGCTAGTATTGGTTGACCTGCAGCAACTTGACCTACTATTGGCAATTCTATAGTTTCGGATTTATGTTTTCCAACAACTTCAATGCATCTGTTTTTGGTTGATTGTTTTTTTATGCGTCCTCGTTTTTCAAGTATATCCAAATAAACTTTAACAGAATTGCTCGATTTTAAATTAACACCTTTACATATTTCACGATAAGAAGGTGGAAATCCATTTTCATTTATATAACAATCTAAAAAAGATAATATATCCAATAGTTTTTGTTCTGACTTTTTCATAAAACTTTTTCCTTTGATTAAATAATAATACAATCAAATAAAAAAGTCAAACATTTGTTCTATTTTTAATCTCTTAGTTTTACTTTATTTGCGACACTACGCCTAATATCTTCGCTCATTGCTGCATAATGTTTTTTTGTGGTGTTAACATCTTTATGACCAAGAACTTCTGCAACAACATAAATATCTCCGGTTTCTCGATATAAATTTGTTCCATATGTACTTCTTAATTTGTGAGGAGATATTTTTTTAAGTGGAGAGGCAATCAAACTATATTTTTTTACAATGTTTTCAACTGCTCGAGTTGTTATTCTCTTTTTTTGAAGAGAAACAAAAAGGGCAGTTTCTTTTGAATTTTCTAATAATTTTTCTCTATCGTTTAGCCAACCCAATAAAGCAGTTTTTACTTCATCTGAAAAATATAAAATAACTTGATTTCCACCTTTTCTTGTAACTTTAAATGAATTGTTTTCAAAATCTACATCATTTATATTTATTCCAACACATTCACTAACTCTTATTCCTGTTCCTAAAAACAAACTTAGCATAGCGACATCTCTTGACCTTGTATGTTTATTAAATGCTTGTTGCATTTTTGTTAAATGAGTAGGTGAATCGGCTTCGTTGAGCAATTTACAAACTTCATCAACTTCCAATCTTATAATATCTTTTGAATGAATTTTTGGCGTATCAACTTTTGATGCAACGTCAGTTTTTAAATTATCCTGTTTAAAATTGTATTTAAAAAAACTTTTTACAGACGCAATTTTTCTTGCTTTACCTTTTTCTCCGTTATGATAAACTTTTTTATTATACTCATAATATGAAAGATAACTCATGTATTGCTCAATATCTCTAGATTTAAGGTTATTTAAATCATCAAAAGATATTTCTTTAATATTTTTGTGAAAAACATTTTTGGCAAGATAATCAAAAAAAATTTCAAGGTCTCGGGCATAATTTAATCTTGTTAATGGAGATGTGTAATTTTCTATTCCCAAAAAATAATTTAAACAATAATCAGGCAATTTTTCCAATATTTTGCTAATTGATTTTGTACATTTTTTGTTTCTTTCTATAATATAGTTATCCATATACAATATTTTACCAATATATCAAAAAGAAATCAAGTTTAAAACAATTATCTAATTGATAATATAAATATTTTGTGTTATATTAAAAATATGAAAAACGATATTATTTTAGATAAAAACTACATTGAACAACTATCGCAGCCAATAAATCCGATATACAGTCAAAACGTGTTTAACTATGTATGCGAAAAATTTGATTTTGCATTAAAAGATATAATTAAACAATCTCCCGTAATAAGTAATTACGATTTTAAAATTGTTAATGAGTGTGCAACACAGACACAAACTCAAAGTTCATCACTGGATATTTTTTTGTCAATCAAATCTCCGAAACTTGAAATGAGTGTTATAAAACTTAATAAAAACATATTTAAAAAATTTTTTAACAAAATAAAAATTGCATATCTAGAAAGCAAAGAAGAAAAAAAACAAAAAAAGAGAAAAAGAAAAACAAAACAAAACAGCGATAACAATATTTTACTTAAAAAAACAAACTATACTTATGAACAATACAATATAAATGATTTTAAAAAAGACTTATTACAAAATCTTGTAAAATATTTTTCTAATGAAACAATATTGTTTATAACAAAATATGGAATAACATTAGAAAGTAAAAATGAATTAGGTATGACTGTAAATGTATATATAATTATAGAAAATGGTAAAAAGTATAAAATTTTTAATTCAGAATCCTATAAATTAACAACAATAGATTTTGGAGAAAGATTATCAAATTTTGATGTTAAAAATTATGAAACAAATTATAACTATCAAAAAGCAATAAGATTATTTAATTCACTTTATGTAAATATAATGAATTACTCAATAAACCAAATTTATATAGAAAGCTTGCTATATAGTTGTCCAAACAAACTATTTGAAGGTTCAACATATGAAATGTTTTTAAAAATTTTAAATTATATAACAATAGAATCAAATCTAAATTGTAAGTCAATAACAAACGAAAATATAAATGTATTGAATGATAATTTGGCAAAAATCAATTTATACGATTTTAACAAATTTTTAAAAATTTTATCTAAAATAATATAATATAGCGTTAATATACACCAAACTATTCGCAAAAGTTGTCTTTTGCGAATAGTTTACGTAAAGTATTATGCAATTTTTTTTACCCCTACTCTTAAAATAGTTCTAACACAAAAGAGTTTTCTTTGATTTTGTTTTGTAATTCTTTGTAATTTGGTAATATATTTTTTACGCAATTCCAAAAATTTTTTGAATGATTCATATATTTTGTATGACACAATTCATGAATACAAACATAATCAATACAATCATCACTAAGCATGATTAGTCTAAAATTTAATCTTATGTTTTTGTAATTGTCGCAACTACCCCATTTTTTTCTTGCTGATATAATAGTTGTAGATTTATAACTAAAATTATAGATTTTTGCTAATTTTTCTAATCTTTCACTTAAATAATTTGATTGTTTTATTAACCATTTTTTTAGTAAATTTTTTATGTTGTTTCCCCTTATTTTTATTGTATTATTACCTATTTGAATTATATTATTTTCTTGTTCTATGTTATATGATTTACCCAAAAAAAGAATTTTTTCATAATTGTAATAGGATTCATAAATTTTTTGTTTTTCATTTATTTTGTGGATTGTTTTTTGTATCCAATCTTTTTTTTCTTCTAAAATTTTGTTTATATTTTTTAACGAAAATTTATTTGGACATAAAAATTTAATATTGCCATTTTCACCTATCTTTATTGCTACACTTTTTCTTCTACTTCTTTTTATAGTTATTTCCATACATTTATAATACTACATTTATGGTACTATGCAAAGCATTTTTAGTACTATGCAAAAACATAATACCCTTAAAAACATTGACATTCAGTATATTTGTATATTATACTCTAACTGATAAATAATTAAGATAAAAGGAAACAAAAATGCCAAAAGAAGAAATTCCAAGAGGTCAACTGTCGAACATTATTTTGTCTACACTACTAGACACCGATAAATATGGTTATGAAATAATTGATACAATCAAAGAAAAAACTAATGGTAATGTTATTATAAAGCAACCAAGTCTTTATAGCAGTTTAAGACGAATGGAAGAACAAGGTTTAATTTCTTCATATTGGAGAGATAGCGAAATTGGCGGACGCAGACATTATTATAGTATAACAGACTATGGCAAAAAGTACGCAGAAAAATGGCAAACAGATTTAAGTGTATTTTCAACTACTGATTATAATGAAAATATAAAAGTAAATGAAAATATAAATCAAGAAACAAATCAACAAAATATAAATCAAGAAACAAATCAACAAAATATAAGTCAAGGAACAATTCTTCAACAAGAAAATTTATTTAAAAATAAAATTGTAGAAAAAGAAGAATATAAAGAAGAACCAATTCAAGAAACTCATAATTTTGTCCAATTTGATTTGTTTACTTCCCCTACACTAATTTCAGAACCATCAAATGAAGTTTTTGATTCTATAAAAACATTACGAGAATCTGCAGATATAAAAAAAGAAGACACAAATGATAAAATAGACAATTTGTCAAATTTACGCAATTATAAAAATGAAGAAATAAAAACATCGTATGTAGCAGATAATTACAATATACATAACACAAAAAATATTGACGAAATAAAAAAGAATTTTTATGAACTTTCTAAAAAACAAAAAAGTTTTGTTGAAGCTGTAAAAGATAATGAAGTTTATAATGACAATATTAAAAAAGAATTTGTAAACAACGAGTTAAGTTTAAAAAATTTAGAAACTTTGCCTATTGTTGACTCAATGTCAACAAATGACGCAATTGAAGAAACTACCTTGAACTTGGAGCAAATTTTAAAAAGCAAAGTAGAAAATAATGATACGAACAAGAATACTAAACAAAATGATGATATAAATATAGTAAATCAAAAAACTGTTTACAACACTGATAACAATATATTTGAGCAAAAACCAACAATATATCAAACAACGAAATATGACAATGAAGACGAATACATCAATAACAACGAAATTAATAATAATTCATCTTCAAATGTAGAGTTTATTGACTTAAATAATATTGAATATTCAAGTGAACCAAAAGAAGCGAATTCGTCTTCTTTTATCAATAAAGAAGAAAATAACGAACAAAACTCAAACAAAGACATTTCTTTTATAAATAATGATGCATTGTTAAATAATGATGATATAATACACGAAAATAAACGAGTAGAAAATGACATACCTGAACCATTATCACCTATTTCAAATAAAGATGATGCTGTACTAATCACTGATAAACCCGATTTTTCTAATATCCCAAAAGTTAAAAAAATTGCACCAGCACGATTTGAAAATTATGCTCGCAATTATGTTGATAGTATAAATAATAAAATTTCTGCACATTATCATAAAGAAAATGAAATAAATGAAAATTTTGATAAAGAAGAAAATGATACAAATACTATAATTCAAGAAAAACAAAAACCACCATATTACAATGATTTAAGTTCATTAAAAAATTATTATAGTGAATATGGATTAAAATTTAACATTTATAAAAAACAAACCAATTCACACAATTTAAATTATGTAAAAATAAATAAAATGAATTTTATTTCATATATGTCCATTTCTATTTTAATAATAATTGAATCTATTGTGCTGTTTTGCTTATTTAAACAACAACAACCTAATTGGAATTTCTTGTATTTATTGTTGCCTGCTATCGCATTAGGAATTACAACATTTTATGCAATAAAATTTATAAAAAATAGAAATGCAGTCACTAACAAAAACAACGTGTTTAATTTCAACTTTATGTATAAAATACTTATGTCTATAATTTTTATAATGATTGTATTTTCAATAAATTTGCTATGTGGTATGTCATTTAATGACACTAATAAATATATAACAACATTTTTATATATAAGTATATTTAGTTTACATTATCCTTTATTAAACTTGGTGAATTACATTTTATATAAAAGCAATGTTATTAATTTGAAATAAAAAAATATGCGAGCCTTCGCATATTTTTTTATATTTTTATTTTGCAAATTCTGCAAATCTACTTTCTCGAATAACATTGACTTTAATTTGTCCTGGATATTCCATTTCATCTTCAACTCTTTTTGCAATATCTTTTGCCAAAAACATCGCATCTGCATCACTAATTTCTTCTGGTTTTACAATTATTCTAACTTCTCTACCTGCTTGTACTGCATAAGATTTTTCAACACCTTTAAACGAGTTCGCAATTTCTTCTAATTTTTCAAGACGTTTTACATATGCGTCTAATGTTTCTCTCCTTGCTCCTGGTCTTGAACTAGAAATTGCATCTGCTACTTGAACAAGTATTGCTTCTACACTATGAAATTCAACATTAAAATGGTGTGCTTCAATGCAATGTATAACTTCTGGTGATTCTTTATATTTTTTTGCGAGGTCAACTCCAATTGTTACATGAGTTCCTTCAACTTCATGGTCTAGGGCTTTACCTATATCGTGAAGAAGACCACCACGTTTTGCAACTTTCACATCTGCACCAATCTCAGCAGCAAGTAATCCTGCAATATAACAAGTTTCCAAACTATGCTTTAAACAATTTTGACCATAACTTGTTCTATACTTTAATCTTCCCAAAACCTTTACTAATTCTGGATGCATTCCATATACACCAGCATCGTCAACTGCTTGCTCTCCTGCTTGCTTAATTGATTGCTCAACATCTTTTTGAACTTTTTGCACAATCTCTTCTATTCTTGTTGGATGAATTCTTCCATCAAGTATAAGTTTTTCAAGTGCAAGTCTTGCAACTTCTCTTCTTATTGGGTCAAAACAAGAGATTGTTATTGTTTCAGGTGTATCATCTATAATTAAGTCCACACCTGTTACATTTTCTATTGCTCTAATATTTCTACCTTCACGACCAATGATTCTACCTTTCATCTCGTCATTTGGTATTGTTACTGCACTGACTGTTGCTTCACTTGTCATATCAGTAGCACATTTTTGAATAGCTAAACTAATTATATTTTGTGCTTTTTTATTTGCATCTTCTATTGCATTGTCTTCAATGGATTTTACAATTTTTGCAGCTTCTTTTCTTGCATCTTCAACCATTGAATTCATGAGAATTTGTTTTGCATCTTCTTTTTTTAATGTTGCAACTTTTTCAAGTTCAACTATCATGTCTTGTTTTATTTGTTCTTGTTCTTCTAATAACAAATTTACTTTGTTGAATTTTTCATCAACAATTTTCTTTTGATTATCTAAATCTTCTTGTTTTTTGTCAAGATTTAAGTCTTTTTTATCAATAAAATCTTCTTTTTGAGTGAGTCTATCTTCAGTTTTTTGAAGTTCTACTCTCCTATCCTTAACTTCTTTATCAAAATCTTGTCTTAATTTATGAATTTCTTCTTTTGCTTCTAGAATTGCTTCTTTTTTTACCGTTTTTGCTTCTGCATATGCTTCTTCTAAGATTTTAACAGCATTTGCCTTGCCTTTTGCCATTTTTTTTGTATTTATAAAGTATGTTCCAAAGTATCCAACAACCAACCCTGCAATAAGGGCTCCTATACCGATAAAAACAGAGGCAATTACATTACTTGCACAAAGTGCACTAACTACATTGCTCATTTATTACCTCTTTTTTAATTATATATATTCGACTAATATATCGTAAAATTTAATTTACAATACAATTTTAATTTACTTTACATACAATTGTCAAATACTTTTTAACATTCTATTATTTCAATATTTTTCACTGCATTATCAACTAATGTTTTAATATCAAGTTTCGATTCTTCTTTTAATACTTTGTCAAGTTTAGGTTTAATAACAGGATTTTTTGGAAGAAAAACTGTGCAACAATCTTCATATGGCAAAATAGATGTTTCATATGTTCCTATTTTTCGAGATATGTTTATAATATCTTTTTTATCGAATGCAATAAGTGGTCTAAAAATTGGAACATTAGTTTGAGAAAAATTCGTAACAGTTAAACTTTCAACTGTTTGACTTGCAACTTGCCCAAGGTTTTCACCTGTAATAATTGCTTTGCAACCACTTTGAATTGCAATTTTTCCGGCAATTTTCATCATTATTCTACGCATTATTGTTATCATAAATTCAGGCGCACAATGTTTGTGTATTTCTTCTTGAATTTTTGTAAAAGGGCACATATACAATTTAATTTTTCCACAATATGGAGAAATTAGTTTTGCAAGTGAAATAACTTTTTGTTTTGCCATTTCGCTAGTGTAAGGAAAACTATGGAAATGTAGACCTGTTATACTCATTCCCCTTTTTGCAATCATATAACCTGCTACAGGGCTATCTATTCCACCAGACAACAACAAAAGCCCCTTTCCTGCTGTACCAAGTGGCATACCGCCTTCACATTCAATTTTGTCATGTAGTATATAAGTTAAACCATTTTCTCTGATATCCACAACAATTTCTGTTTCATAATCTTTAAGTTTAACTTTAAGTGAAGGATTATTTTTTAAAATTAAGCCACCTAATTCTCTTTCAAATATATTAGATTGAATTGGAAATGTTTTATCAGCTCTTGTAACTGAAACTCTAAATGTTTTTGCTGGTATTTTTAAACTGGAAATATAGTCTTTTATTGCATCTACATCTGTTTTAACTTCTATTGCTACTGACAATGAAACAAGACCAAATACTTTTGTTAATTTATTTATTATTAATGTTTCATCAATTTCGTCATAATCGCTTACAATATATCTGCCTGTAACCTTATAAAATTTACATTCAATACCTTTTAAACTTAGTTTTATATTTGAAATTAAAACTTTTTCAAAATATCCTCTATTTTTTCCCTTTAAGTATAATTCACCAAATCTAAGTAAAATAACTCTTTTCATTTCTACCTCAATTTTTCTATAAGTTCATTGTAACAATTTTTTAATGTTTTTGATGCAGTTTCAACCTCTTCTATTGTATTATGTTTAGAAAAACTAACACGAATACTTCCAACAACATCTTCCAATCGTAAGTTCATAGCAGAAAGTATTCTATTGCCTTTTTTCCTGCTGGAACAAGCACTTCCTGTGCTAACATATATACCATTTTGTTCAAGCATATGAACAAGTGTTTCTCCATTTACGCCTTTAAAGGTTAAACTTAATATATATGGCGAATTTTCTTCATTTGAGTTTATAGTACATGGTATATCTTTTAAATTTGAAACAAAAATATCTTTTAATTTTTTTACATGTTCATAATTTTGTTTAATATCGCCAATTTCTAAAACAGCAGTTTTAAGCGCCATAATAGCAGGGACATTCTCTGTTCCCGATCTAAGATTATGTTCTTGACCACCACCGAATAAGATAGGTTTTAAATGTAAACCTTCTCTAACATATAAACATGCTATGCCCTTTGGTGCAAACATTTTGTGCCCACTTATTGTATAAAGGTCAACTCCAAAATAATCCAAATTGATTTTTATTTTTGAAAATGCTTGCACGCCGTCAGCATGAAAGATTGCTTTTGGACATTTCTTTTTGCGTAACTCATTTATTCTTTTTAAATCATTTATAGCACCTGTTTCATTGCAAACATGAATTATTGATATTAAACTTGTATCTTCGTCTAAAATTTTTTCAAGTGCATCATAATCTATTTGACCATTTTCTTGAAGTGGGCAAAATTCAACTTTATAGCCTCTGTTTTCAAGTTCAAGTCCTACATTGTAAATTGATGGATGATCTGCCATTGAAAGAACAATCTTTTTAAAGTTAGACCTAAGCGAACCAAAAATTGCCAAGTTGTTTGCTTCTGTTGCTGAAGATGTAAAAACTATGTCGCCACTTGATGTTTTTAAAGCATCTAATATTGTTTTTTTTGCAGATTCAATATCATTTTTTACTTTAACAGCAACATCATATATACCTGATGGATTAAAAAACTGTTCTCTTGCATACAAATCATATGTTTTTAAAGCATTTGATGAAATTTGCGTAGTTGCTGCATTATCTAAGTATATCATCTTAATTGTGCTCCAACTTTGTATTTTAAATCTTTTAGTATTTTGTTTACAGTTTGATTTATTTCTTCGTCTGTTAATGTTTTGTCATAACTAAGTAATTTAAAACTAAATGCAACGCTTTTTTTGTTTTCACCTATGCTACTATTTCTATAAATATCAAAGACCTTAGCACTATAATACAATTTGCCACAAGACTTTTTGACGCTTTCAAGTATTTGTTCTATTGTAACTTTTTCATCACATATAATAGCTAAATCTCTATCAACAACAGGATATTTAGAAATCATTTTAACACTGTGTGATTTTTCTTTTAAACATACAAGCTTATCTATATTTATCTCTGCATAATAAGTTTTTGTTGGCAACTCAAAATTTTTTGCAACCTTTGGATGTATTTGTCCAAAAGTTCCAATGATTTCATTGTTTTGTGTATTTGTTATATCAGCACTAATTCCTGGATGCATATAACATAGAGTTGAATAGTTAAGAGTATAATTTAAATCAAATTGTCTTAATAAGTTTTCTATAATTCCTTTAAAAGTATAAAAATCGTCGTTAGCGTTTACTGAAACAAACGACATATAGTTAACTTCGTTTGGAAGTTCTTTAAGTGGTAACTCTTTTGGCAAATATACTCTGCCGGCTTCAAACAGCTTGAAACTATTATTTTTTCTTGCAATATTTCTTGAAGCAGTAGAAAGAATAGCATTTGCCATTGTTGTTCTTAAATAACCTAAATCTTCACTGATTGGATTTGCAATTTTTATCATGTTAAATAGTGGAGATTCCTTGTTTATCAACAATTTTTGTTTAACATCATCACTGCAAATTGAGAAGTTTACAGTTTCATAAAAACCATAATCGCATAGTTCATATTTTAGTTTTCTTTCTAATAACAAAACCTTGTCATGCTCACCTACTGTAACAGTTGCATTGTATAGTGGCAAATTGTCAAATTTATCATAAACATCGTAACCATACATTCTTATTATTTCTTCTGCAATATCAGCGTCATTTTCTATATCTGTTCTATAAACAGGAACTTCACATTGCAAAGTGTCGCCGTCTATTGTGCTTTTTAATCCTAAGTTGTTTAATATACTTAAAACTTTTTCATTTTCAACTGTTATTCCAAGAAGTTTAAAAATTCTAGACAAAGAAAAAGAAAGATTTTTATTTTGTGGTTTTTCTTTTATTGTGTCAATTATTCCACTTACAATTGTTCCTGCTTTTAATGTGTAAACTAAATTTAATGCTCTTTGCATACCAAGTTCTGGTGAGCCTATATCAACACCTTTTTCAAATCTTGCTGTTGAATCTGTTCTTACTCCAATTTTTCTGCTTGTTCTTCTTACACAGGCACGTTCAAAACATGCTGACTCTAAAACAGCAGTTGTTGTGTTGTCGCTAACGCAACTATTTAATCCACCAATAATACCTGCAATAACAACAGGTTTATTTTCATCACAAACACAAAGCATATTTTCATCTACTTCATATGTGTTTTGATTTAAGACTTTTATGCTTTCGCCTTTTTTACCTGTTCTTACAACAATTTTTTTGCCATCAAGATATTTTTGGTCAAAGGCGTGCATAGGTTGACCATATTCAACTAAAACATAGTTTGTTATATCTACAATGTTATTTATAGGTTTTATGTCAACACTAACTAATCTTGCTCTAAGCCACTTTGGTGATTTTTCTATTTTTATGTCTTTTACAGCTGTTGCAATATATCTTGGACATAGCGTTTTGTCTAGCACATCAACACTTACATAATTAGAAACATCATCATCTTTGCAAGTTTCATAATTAAGTGAAGGTTGTTTTAATGGTTTATTTAAAAGTGCACTTACTTCTCTTGCTATTCCAATAATACTCATGCAATCCGGTCTATTTGCAGTTACATTTATATCAAATATAACATCATTCATTAAAAGTGCTTCGCTAATATCTTGTCCAACTTTTGCATCATTATCTAAAATCATTATTCCGTCTTTGATTCCGTCATAATCTGTAACTCCAAGTTCTTCTATTGAACAAAACATTCCAAGAGAATCAACACCTCTTAATTTCGAGTTTTCAATATGAATCCCATTTGCAAGGTTAGCTCCTGCAAGAGAAACTGGAACAAGGTCATTCACCTTAATATTTTTTGCAGCTGTTACTATTTGTGTGATTTTAGAGCCAATATCAACTTGGCATATGTCTAATTTTTCGGCATTTGGATGTTTTTTTATTTCTAATATTTTTCCAACAACAACATTTTTTAAATATTTGTCTTGATATATAATTTCTTCAACTTCATTTCCTGAGTTTGTTAATAGTTGTGCCAATACTTCTGGCGATACATCTATATCAACAAAATCTTTTAACCAATTTAATGATACTTTCATTTTTTTCTCCTACTTATTTTAATTGCTCCAAAAATTTTACGTCGTTTTCAAACATCATCCTAAGGTCTGGTATTTTATTAACAACCATCGCCAGTCTGTCAACGCCCGGTCCAAAAGCAAATCCTGTATATTTTTTACTATCAATTCCACTCATTTCTAAAACTTTTGGATTTACCATTCCCGCGCCCAATAGTTCCATATATCCTGTGCCTTTACAAAGATTGCAACCTTTTCCACCACAAGATGGACAAGTTGCGTCAACTTCAACACTTGGCTCTGTAAATGGGAAATATGATGGCCTAAATCTTATTTTTGTATTTTCGCCAAACAACATTGAAAGAAGTTTTGTAAGCATACTTTTTAAATCTATCATTGAAATATTTTCGTCTACAACTAAACCTTCAAATTGATGGAATACGGGACTATGAGTAGCATCGCTATCTGCTCTGTATGTTCTTCCAGGACTTACAACTTTAAATGGTGGTTTTAAATTTTGCATTGCCCTTACTTGCACTGACGATGTTTGCGACCTTAGTAAAATATTATCGTTAATAAAGAAAGTGTCTTGCATATCTCTTGCTGGATGGTCTTTGGGAACGTTTAAAGCTTCAAAATTGTAATAATCATATTCAACTTCTGGACCTGTAATAACTTTAAATCCCATTTCAACACAACAATCTATAAGTTTATCAAAAACTTTATAAAGTGGGTGTAATTCACCTTTCTCAATTCCTTTACTTGACTCAGTTATGTCAATCTTTTCATTTTGTAACTTTTCATTTAATTCTTGCTGAGAGAACATGTTTTCAAGTTCATTTATTTTTTGTTCAACAACATTTCGTGCATTGTTTATAAGTTGTCCCATTTCTGGTCTATCTTCTTTTGGAACGTCTTTCATTCCTCTTAAAAAAGAAGTGAGTTCTCCTTGTTTTCCAAGAAATTTTACCTTTAATTCATTTAGTTCTTTAAGCGAATTGCAGGCACTTAGTTCTTCTTGTGCTTTTTGTAAAAAACTGTTAATTTGCTCTTTCATCATCTCTCCTTTAAAATAAAAAAACTTTGCAACCTTAGGGTGAATTAACCACGGTACCACCTAAGTTATGCAAAGCACACTCGTTTAATCTATAACGGGATTTCCCGACCAATCTTACTTAAAATCTCTTAAATTTGTTCAGCTGGCAACTAGAAAGTGAATTCACTATAATTATCAAAGAAAATCTTTCAGCCACGAATTTTCCTCTCTGTTTGATATTAGAATAGTTACTAGTCTTTCATCATAGTTTTTCAAAAACATAAAAAAGATATCATATTAAAAAAAAATTGTCAATTGATTTGCAAATTATATATTTTTTATTAAAATATATTGTATGGAAATAAAATATAAAGAAGTTAAGGTAACAAATCCAAGAGAAAAACAAACAATCTATTCATATCTTAAAATGAATAAATATAGCGAAAACTTTTTAAAAAATCTAAGAAAAGTATTTGGATACATTAAGTTAAATGGCGAAAATTGCTTTATAAATGCAATAGTAAAAGAAAATGATGTTATATCAATAAATGTTAATCCGAATACAAAAACTAGTATTTATTCTTGCATAGTACCACTAAATATAGTATATGAAGATGATGATGTTCTGGTTGTAAACAAACCAAGCAACATGCCTAGTATGCCATCAAAATCACATTTTTCTTTCAATTTAAGTGGAGCAATACTTGCCTACATGGAGAAAAAAGATTCTAATTTTGTTGTTAGAATAATAAATCGTTTAGACAAAGAAGCAAGTGGTCTAGTCCTTATAGCCAAAAATAGTTTAGCAAGTAATTTTTTAAATGACGAAAACAACACTAGTAAAACATATTATGCACTTTGTGAAGGCAATCTTAAAGAAAAAGAAACAATAGTTATAGACAAAAAAATTGAAACTTTAATAAATAAAGATGGATATAACTTTCAAAAGCGAGCAATTTCCTCTAACGGAAAAAGTGCCAAAACATTTGTAGAAGTTATAAAAAACTTTAATGGTTATTGTCTAGTTAAAATAAACTTAAAACACGGAAGAACACATCAAATTAGAATTCATATGTCAAGTATTGGACATGCCCTTTTAGGTGATTCTCTTTACGGCTCTAAAAGTGAACTTATAAATCACACAGCACTTGTATGTAAAGAACTTAGTTTTGTTCATCCAACAACAAAACAAAAAATTTATTTAAGTATCCCTTTCCCTGACGATTTTATTCGGTTAATCTCCTGGGATTAAGTTTAGCATATCATCAATGCTTGAAGAATTTAAGTATGTGTCAGGAATTTTTCCAACAATAATACTTTCGGCAATAAGGACTTGTGTTGTTGTTTGCACGTTTTGGTTTGCAGTTGGTAAAATCACAGAAACATTAGAAGTTACAGTTAAATAAATTTTGTGATTAGTTTGATTTATTCCTGCATCAATAAATTCCGAACTAAATTTGCACGATATACTGCCAATAGGCAAAAGTTTTATATTTATATCAGGTCCACGACCTACAAAAATTGGCATACCTGTAAATGTTCCAAATGGAATATCTATTCCTTCTGCTCCCAACTCTTCAAGTCTTACTTGTGCAGATTTTGCAAGTTCTCTTGCAAGCATGTTTATTTGCAACGTGTTTGTACTTATATAAACGACATCACCCGCTTCATCTCTTGTAATCATAACAAGAGAATCGTATATTGCATTATCTTTAATTGTGTCATATATTGCTTGTTCTACTGCTTTTTGTGAAAGCGAGCGAGTTTTTGCAGAACTTGATTCGATAATTACAGGATTTACAACATTATTTAGATAAACAAAAATAAAAATAATTAGCAATGTAAATATACATAAAAACAACGCTAATTTAAACTTTATAGGCATATATAATTTTTGCTTCTTTTTACACCTAATCATGTTATTATATATGCTAATTATAAATCAAAATTGCTAAAACTTTTTTGTTCTTGCTCTAAATATAATACCAAATATGAAAGCAAAAAATACAGCAGCGGCAATTCCACCAGCAGTTGCTTCAAGTCCACCTGTAAATATACCCAAAATTCCTTTAGATTTTACAGCATTTATTGCTCCATTTGCAAGAGAAGCTCCAAACCCTATAATTGGAACATTTATTCCAGCCTTACAAAATGAACTTATTGGGTCATAAAGTCCAATAGCTGCTAAAAAAACTCCAAATAATTCAAATGTAACAAGTATTCTTGCAGATGTCATTTTTGTTTTTATAATAAGAATTTGTCCCAAAAAGCAAATTAGTCCACCACTTAAAAAGACAATCAAATATACATACCAATCATTCATTTTTTTCTCCTTCTATAACTATGGCGTGAGCAATGCCTGGTATAGTATCGCCTTGTTGAGAACTTGTTGTGCTAAGTAATGCACCTGTTGCCATAAATAAAACTTTTTTATATTCGCCTTTTATAATTTTATCTAAAATAATTGAATTTAAAACTGTGGCACTACAACCACAACCACTACCACCCATTAAAACATTTTGATTTCTTTTAAATATCATTTGCCCACAATCTTTATAATTTAGTCCAAGTTTATAACCATGGTCTTCCATTAAATCTATTAAAATTTCACTTCCCAATTTACCTAAATCACCTGTTAAAATCAAATCATAATCTTCAGGTTTAGTGTGTGTATCTTTAAAATGTGCAATAAGCGTATTCATAGCGGCAGGTGCCATAGCTGCTCCCATATTGTTTACATCACTTATTCCGTAATCAGTAACTTTTCCAAATGTTGCACATGTAATTCTTGGACCATGCCCCTTACATGACAAAATTGTTGAACCAGAGCCTGTTACTGTCCATTGAGATGTAGGTGGTCGTTGATTTCCTAATTCAAGTGGAAATCTAAATTGTCTTTCTGCAGTTGAAAAATGACTTGATGTTGCACATGCAACTGTGTCAAAATGTCCACCATCAACTAAACATGCTCCAAGTGCTAAACTTTCTGCCATAGTTGAACATGCACCAAATACTCCAACATAAGGAATATCAAAAGACCTTGCAGCATAACTTGAACTAATTATTTGATTTAATAAGTCGCCAGATAAAAAAAGCCTTACATCGCCAAATTTTATACCTGCATTTTCAACTGCCCCACGAAGTGATTGTTCAATCATTGTTCTTTCTGCTTTCTCATATGTCTTTTGTCCAAATAAATCATCTTCTTCAATTTTACTAAAATAATCTCTAAGTGGTCCTTTACCTTCTTTAGGTCCAACAAGAGAATAATGCCCAATAATGATTGGTTTGTTTTTAAAAAATACAGTTTGTTGTCCTCTTTTTCTTTCCATATTTCACCTATATAAATAAATATATTAGTCCTACAATCATGCTTGCGACTGTACCACAAACAATAACAGGTCCAGCAATTATAAACATCTTTGCACACATTCCAAATATAATTCCCTCATTTTTAAATTCTAAAGCGGGGCTTGCAATAGAATTAGAAAATCCTGTTATAGGAACAATTGTTCCTGCACCTGCAAATGCGCCTATTTTGTCAAATACTCCCAGTCCTGTTAAAAATGATGCCATAAAGATTAAAAATATAAGCGTAAATGCCCAAGCACTTTGCGTAGACATATTAGGAAAACTTAAAAGTAAAATATCATTAAATAATTGTCCAATTGTACATATGAGACCACCTACCCAAAAAGAATTAAACAAACTAGGCCAAGCATGAGTTTTGGCAATCTTTGCTTCAACATATTTGTTATATCTTTCGTTTCTAATTTTATCTTGCATCTTTCCTCCAATTTGTTTATTCCCTATTTTGTTTTTATTAAACAATTTACATAAAATTATAATGTTAGCAAAAACTATATACAGGAGGAATAATGAAAAAACTTCTTGTAATATTAGTTTTAGTTTTTGTATCTGTTTTAACAATAGGTTGCAATAATAATACTCAAACTACAATAAACACAATCAAAGAAACTATGGACAAAATAGAGACTGTTGCATCAAATGTTTATCAAATTTCATCTAATGATATTTTTAACAATAATGTAAATCAAATAAAAGAAAAGGGTACAAACTCCGAGCGTGAGATTGTAACTTACACACCTTCTGATAACTTTGAAGAAGAAGGAACAGGATATAATGGTTCAACTTTTACAAGTTTAAATGAAAATATTTTTAATCAACCAAACAAATTTAGCCAAATATCTCAAGAAATAACATACTTAAATGACAATACAGAAAATTTATTGAAATATATAATGCTTAAAACAAACAACATAAAAGTTATTTGTACACAATTTCAAGATAAAAAAATAACATTAAACAGTGAAATATCAAAAAAATCAAAAAACTTATGCAGTAAACTTTTATTAAACACAAATCGTTTAGAAATAACTAAAAATGATGTAAAAAACTCTTATAAGAAACTAAAAGAGAAACAAGTCAACGGATATGAAAGTTCTGACACATACAATGAATATACAAATCTATCATCATGTCTTCAAACAAGAAACACATATCTAAACAATATTTGCTATGATATTGATGAACTTGAAAATGTTATGGAAGAAATGTTTGATAACATAGAAACAACAAAAAAAACATGGTCAAATATAGACACATATAAATCTAATAATACTCAAAACAAAAAAACAAGTATAAACAATAATAAAACTAACAATGATAATTATATAAATAACAATCGAGCATATAACTATCCAAATAATTACCCATATAACAATTATAGTTATGGTGGTTATGGAATAACAAATCCATATTATGGATATGGTGGATATGGTGCATTTAGAGGTTTTGGTGGGAATGGTTATGGAATGTTTCCCTATTCACCTTACACAAACTATAATCCATATATGCCAAATATAGATACTTTTGGAAGTTATAAAAACATAGACACATACAAACCACTAAATGATAACAATGAAATTATTGATGATTCACAAGACAGTGAATATAATAACAACTATAACGACGAAGATGATTGTTTTTACTGTCCCTATTGCCACAGAAAAATACACAACTATTGTTATAGAGAAAATACAGAAGACACAATAACAACAAGTGAAAACAATCAACTTGAAAATGTAAGTAAAATTGACGAAAAAATTGACAAGATAACAAAAAAAATACAAGTTGTAAAGCCAAATAAACCACCAAAGATAGAAAAATTAATAATAAACTAACTAGAAATTTGGATAAGTTTTTGGAGCAGTTTTTTTAGCATTTTGCACAACATTTTGCATATTTTTGTTAAAATTCAACTTTTTTATAACAAACAATAAAAAAAGCTGAACACCTTTGTTTATAAGGTATTCAGCATATTTTTGTATGGTGGGCAGGGATGGATTCGAACCATCGAAGGCGAAGCCGACGGATTTACAGTCCGTTGCATTTGACCGCTCTGCAACCTACCCTTGTGCATTTTTCATGCTTTTTCATGATACTAAAAAAAAATATACTTGTCAATGATTTTATAAAAATATTTTATATTTTTACAAAAAAAAAACAAGCAATAATGCTTGTTTTTTTGTAGCTAGTGATTTGAATCGCACCAACAACCTGCTGATTACAAATCAGTTTTTCTACCGTTGAGCCACACTAGCATAATTTAGTAGTTTTATGTTAGGAAAATCAACAAAACCTAGCACTACCAAATAATAAGGGGGAAATAAAACGTTGATTTTTAAGTGTCGGCATTGCCCACACTTTGGTGCCGCGGGGCGGAATCGAACCACCGACACAAGGATTTTAAGTCCTTTGCTCTACCGACTGAGCTACCGAGGCAAATGGCGATCCGGATGGGGTTCGAACCCACGACCTCTAGCGTGACAGGCTAGCGTTCTAACCAACTGAACTACCGAACCAATATGTTTGTCTAGGTAATTGGTGGGTCTTCAGGGACTCGAACCCCGGACCGACCGGTTATGAGCCGGTTGCTCTAACCAACTGAGCTAAAGACCCTTATTTTTATGGTCGGGGTGAAGAGACTCGAACTCCCGGCCCCATGGTCCCAAACCACGTGCGCTACCAACTGCGCTACACCCCGCTACCTTGCGACAGTATCAATATTATTATAAATACGATTTGTTGTCAAGTGTTTTTTTAAATATTTTTAAACAATTTTTGCAAAAATTTTTAAGTATATTTTAAATTTTTTCATCACACAACTAATTGTAAAATTTAATATTTTATTATATTCCAATATTTTATATTTTGTTTTATTTGTTGAATTCATATATTCTATTTTTTTCCTTTTTCATTATTTAATCAATCTAATAATTCGACTTTATACTACATTCTTATTTATTTTTTTTAATTATATAAGTGTTACACTTTTTTCAAGGAGGCACAAAGGATGCAAATTAAACACAGAGTTTACGAAAACACATTATATGTTGTTTTAAGTGGAGAACTAGATGAACATTCGGCATATCATGCAAGAATCAGTCTAGATGAGATTTTTGACATGCCAAAATTTAAACAAATTATTATTGACTTATCCGAACTTGATTTTATGGATAGCACAGGTATTGGTGTTTTAATTGGAAGGTATAAAAGAATGAAAGATAAACAAATTCCAATTTTTATATGCAATCCATCAACCCATGCCGAAAGAATTTTTAAAATGACAGGCTTATATGAAATTATGCCAAAAATATCATAAAGGAGAAAATAATGAAATTATTAAACGAAATGGAATTAAATTTTAAAGCACTTTCAATAAATGAAGGATTTGCACGTTCATGTGTTGCAGCATTTTGCGTTCAAGCCAACCCTAGTTTAGATGAGATAACAGATATAAAAACAGCAGTATCCGAGGCCGTCACAAATTGTGTTGTGCACGCATATCCAAGTATACCGGGAAATGTTTGCATTAAAGTTAAATTATATGACAATAGCGTAGATATAGAAATAATCGACAATGGAATTGGCATAGAAGATTTTGAAAAAGCCAAAGAACCTTTTTACACATCAAAACCAGACGAGGAACGCAGTGGCATGGGGTTTGCCGTTATGGAAAGTTTTATGGATAATTTGGAACTTAAAAACAATACAAATAAAGGTTTAATAGTTAAAATGCAAAAGTTTTTTAAAAGACAAAATAATATTGCCGTTGGTGAATAGTGCTTGACCAAGAAAAAACTTTAGAGTTGATCAAAAAAGCAAAAAATGGTGATGAAGATGCTAAAACCATTATTTTTGAAGAAAACTCTCCCCTTATTAAAAGTTTAATTAAAAGATTTTTGCATAAAGGCGTTGAATACGATGATTTATATCAAATAGGAACAATAGGTTTACTTAAAGCAATAAACAATTTTGACGAAAAGTTTAATGTTAAATTTTCAACATATGTTGTCCCTATGGTTATTGGAGAAATCAAAAGATTTATGCGAGATGATGGTGCAATTAAAGTTTCAAGAACAATAAAAACCTTTAATTTAAAGATAAAAAAATACATCGACGAATTTAACAAACAAAATTTTAGAAAACCAACCCCAAACGAAATAGCAAAACATTTTGATATTGACGAAAGTGAAGTTATGTTTATAATGGACTCAGCAATAATGCCAATATCTATTTATACCCCTTTTGAAGACGATTCAAAAAGTTTGCTTTTAATTGACAGACTAAATCCAGACAATTCACATGAAGAAATGATTGACAATTTGCTTTTAAAAGAAACTTTAAAATCTCTTGATAAAAGAGATAAAAAAATAATTTTATTAAGATTTTTTAGAGACAAAACACAAAGTGAAATTGCAAAAGTTCTAGGAGTTAGTCAAGTTCAAGTTTCTAGATTAGAAAACAAAGTGCTTGAAAAAATTAGAGATAAACTATCATTAATGTAAATAGTTCTTTCATAGAACTATTTTTTGTTTATATGAGTGTTGCATATTTTAATAAGTTGTGATATAATAATAAAGTATCAGGCATAGATTTATAATGTTTTGGGACTGTTAAAAGTGCCCTACGCGCGTTGGTGTTGCAAAAAAACTTATCTCGCTGGCTAGTTGCGAGTATAACGCTTAGTAGTGGCTAAAACATTATCACGGGTCCTGGTATATCTTATGACGCACTTTTTCATAAGAAATCTAAGTCAAGAGTTCTTGTTTACAATGTGGGAGTTTTTTCTATAAACGCAATGGCATGCTTAATAAAAGATTAAACAATCAATCTATGGTAACAAGGCAAAAAGCTTTTGGCGATTTAAAGGATTTTTTTATATTTTTATGTCAAATGTCAATTTTATTTTTACTCAACTTTTCGGCATGACAGCGACAGTACTTTTATGTGTTTCCTACTTAGTTAAAAATAAAAAAACATTTTTATTTTTGGGACTTATGGGAGACATAATTTATGGATTAACTTTCATATTTGTTAATTCATGGGGTGCGGGACTTATCACATTTTTATCATGTGGTCAGTATCTTTTTGTGTTACATTATGATAAAACACAAAAACAATTGCCAAAACCTATTGCTTTTTTATTTATCGTTTCATTTATAGTTGTAGGTTGTTTAGATTTTAGTTCTGTTTGGGATATTATTCCAATACTCACCTACATTCTTTACACATTTGCACTATATTATGAAGATATAAAAAAGATTAGGTTTGTGTATTTAGTTGCAAACTCATTACTTGCAATTTACGACATTATGGTTATGGCATATGCCAATGCTTTGGAAGATGGTATAGAATCAATATGTTTGCTTAGTGTAGTTATTGTTGATTTTATTAAATCTAGAAAAAAATATTGTGGCAAAAATATTAGTGCAACACTAAAAAAATCAATTCTTTTGCATGGAGTAAAGAGATTTTATAATCTTTATTTACAGTCCACCACTGCAAAAGTAAAAACTAGCGATAACCATAATATAAATAACTCGCTAACATACACAAATGGCATAATTAAGTGCCCTATTAACAATTATGGTTAGCTAGTCTTTGTCGTTGCAAAGACGCAACAAAAAAGGAGAACCGCCGATTCTCCTTTTTTATTTGTATTTAGTAGTTATTTAACAAATCATCACACAAACATTTTATATGTTCATATGTTAATCCACCTTGAAAATACGCAATATAAGGAGCTCTAATTGGCGAATCGCAACTAAGCTCAATACTTGCCCCGCTAACAAAGGTTCCTGCTGCCATTATAACTTCGTCTTTATATCCTGGCATTGCCCAAGGAAGTGGCAAAGCATTTGCGTCTACTGGTGAATTTTTTTGTATTAGTTGAACAAATTTTATAAGTTCTTCTTTTGTGTTGAATGTAACAGATTTAATTATGTCATAACTTCTTTCATTTTGCTCTGGTGTTACCTTATAACCTCTTAACTTCATTACTTCCCCAACAAGATATGCACCTTTCATTGCTTGAATTGTTGTGTGTGGAGCCATAAAAAGTCCTTGGAAAAACATTCTGTAACCTTGTTCATATGAACCTGTTTCACTGCCAAGTGATGGGCAAGTGAATCTTTGCTCCACCATTTCAATATATTTTGCTTTACCAGATACATAAGCACCTGTTGGAGCAAGCCCACCACCTGCATTTTTTATAAGTGAACCAACAATCAAATCGGCGCCAAACTCTGTTGCTTCTTGTTTTTCTGTAAATTCGCCATAGCAGTTGTCTACCATACAAATTGAATTAGGAGATAATTCTTTTATTATTTTTATAAGGTTTCCAATTTTTTCAACACTAAATGCACTTCTTGACGAGTAACCTCTACTTCTTTGAATAAAAACAACTTTTGGTTTTAGTTTTGCTACTTCTTTTTTTACAGTATCATAATCTATATCGTTGTTGGCAAGTGGAATTTCTTTATATTTTACTCCAAAATCTTTTAAACTGCCATTGTCTTTACCATCAACTCCCAATATATTTTCATACATTGTGTCATATACCCCACCTGTTACAGACAAAAGTAAATCGTTTGGTCTCAAAAGTCCAAAAAGTGTCATGCTTAATGCTTGTGTTGCACACGTAATTAGTGGAGAAACTAATGTTTTTTCTGTTTTAAAAACATCACTAAACACTTTTGCTAAACTTTCTCTGCCAATATCACTATATCCATAACCTGTTGTCCCTGCAAAATGCCTTGTCTCTATATTATTTTTTCTAAAAGCATCTAAAACTTTTTTTTGATTAAAAAATGCTATCTCGTCTAGTATTTCAAATTGTTCTTTTAAATTATTTTCACATTGTTTTAAAATTTCGTAATTATTCATTTTCTTCCTCGATATTTTTTAATATATCCATAACGGCTTGTTGTTTTGTTTCTACATTTATTTTTATTATGTTTTTAAATTGGTTAAAAAAAGTAAGTTGCCTTTTTGCATAGTTTCTTGTTCTTTTTTTTAAAATATCTAAACAACTTATTAAATCTTTTTCGCCGTTAAAATAAGGTAGCAACTCTTTATACCCTATTGCTTTTAAGCATTGATTATTAGGATTTACTTTTTTTAACAAATTTTGTGCTTCGTTTAAAAGTCCATTTTCAACCATCAAATCAACTCGTTTGTTGATTTTGTTGTAAAGTTTTTCTCTATCTTGATATAATCCAAAAAGCATAAATCTATTATCAAAATCTTTTTTTGTTTGAATTGTTCCACTCTTTGCAATTTCAATATATCTAATTAAACGCTGCTTATTGTTTAAATCGTCTTGCTTTACTTCTTTATTGTAAGATTTTAAAATGTTAACAAGTTCGCATGGCTCTAAATTGTTTAATTGTTTTCTTAGTTCTTCATTTTTATTAACTTTGCCATAGTTGTAATTTTCTGTAAGTGCTTTAATATAAAGTCCAGTACCTCCAACAATTATAATATTTTTGTTTCTTTTTTGTATTTCATCTATTTTTTTGTTGCAATCATTAACAAAATCATAAACACTATAAGTGTCAAACACATCTTTAAAATCAATTAAATGATGCCTAATTCCTTGCATTTCTTCTTTTGTTATTTTTGCCGAACCAATATCTATTTCTTTATATATTTGCATACTGTCAGCAGAAATTATTTCGGCGTTTATTTTTTTTGCTAACTCAACAGCAATATCACTTTTCCCTATTGCAGTTGGACCATAAATGATAATGATTTTATTCATTATACAATCCTTTTAAACATTTTTTCTATTTGTTTTTTATCAAATGTTATAACAATTGGTCTGCCATGTGGGCATAAAAGTGTGTTATGGTTTTCTTTTAGTTTGTCTAAAAGAATATTTATCTCATTTTCACTAAGTTTGTTTCCACCTTTTACGGCTGCTTTGCATGCCATTGTAGCAAAATCATTTCGAAGTATTTCATGAGGTTTTTTTATGTTTCCACTTAAATTTGAAAGAATACTGTCAAAATATTCTTTAAGGTCTATTCCGTTTAAAAGCATGGGTATACTTGTTATTCTGTAACAATTTTTCCCAAATTCATCAATTTCAAAACCATAGTTTTTTAATAGTTCAAGATTTTGCGTAATAAATTCATATTCGACATCGTTTAAATTCAATATATAAGGCACCAGTAAATCTTGCATTGGAACATCTTGATTTTCTACTTGCCCCATAAACTTATCAAAAAGCTCTCTTTCGTGCGCTGCATGTTGGTCAATAAAGTATAATGTTTCTTCTTCTTGAACAATTATGTATGTATTAAATGCAACACCAACAACAGTCCTTGTTGGACTAAACAAATTTTCATAAATTTTTTTATCATCTTGTTTTTTTTCAAAAATATATGGTTCACTTGGTTTTTTTATTTCCATACCTTCAACATATACTTCTGGAATTATTGAACTTTGTGTACTTTGTTCAAAAATAATAGGCTCACTTTTTAAATATACTTTATCAACAAAGTGTTCTTTTGAAACATAATTATTGTTTTTAATTTCAAAAGAATCGTCTTCACTATAACTTATTCCTTCATTTGGTTTTACTTTGTTAAATTCAAAAAAGTTTGCATTATTATTTTGCAGTGGTCGTTCAATTTCTTTAATATCATCACTTTCAGCTTCTAAAATATGCGTTTGATTTGTTAATGTTTGGTAAACTGCATTATTGAATAAACTATAAATTAATTGTGAATTTTCAAATTTAACTTCAAGTTTATTTGGGTGAACATTTACATCTAAACTATCTTGTGGCATTGTTAAAAATAATACATAAACTGGGAATTTTCCTTTCATTAAAAATGTTTCATACGCATTAGAAACGCTGGCACTAATTAGTTGATTAATACAATATCTATTGTTCACAAAAAGTGATTGATAAGTTCTATTACTTTTGCAAACTGTTGGTTTTGAAATATATCCACTAACTTTATAATCTCCACGACTGTAATTTACTTCAATCATATTATTTGCTATATTTTTACCATATATTGTGTATATTGTGTCAATTAAACTACAATTTGTGGTATTATATATCAATTTATCATCAACAATATATTTAAAATTTATATTGCTATGACTTAGCATCAGTTTTTCAACATAACTTGTTATATCATTTTCTTCGGTTTTTGGTTTTCTTAAAAATTTTGCTCTTGCTGGAGTGTTAAAAAACAATTTTGAAACTTTTATTTGTGTTCCTGTAACACAAGCGATTTCATTAAATTCTTTTTCTTCGCCACCTTCAAGTGTCAATTTATGTCCAATTTCTTCATTTTCTGTTTTGGTTATTATTTCAACATTTGATACTGCACAAATGCTTGCAAGTGCTTCCCCCCTAAATCCCATTGATTTTAAAGAAAACAAATCATCAATTGATTGAAGTTTACTCGTTGCGTGAGCAACAAAAGCAAGTTTAATTTCATCTTTTTCAATTCCACAACCATCATCTTGTATCATAATCATATCAATACCACCATTTTTAATTTCAATGGTGATATTTTTCGCTTTTGCATCAATACTATTTTCAACAAGTTCTTTTACAATTGATGCAGGTTTTTCAACAACCTCGCCTGCTGCAATTTTTGTCCAAACAGATTTATCTAATATCTTAATATTAGCCATTTTTTCATCCTTTTATTTTACTTTTGTAACCAAATCGCAAAGAGTTTCAAATGCAGATATTGGCGACATTGTGTTTATGTCTATATCTTTTAAAATGCCTATAACTTCGGTGTAATTTGCATCTTTTTGTTTTGTTTTTTCTATATCTTTTGATGCTTTTAGTGCTAAGTTTTTTGCAGAATCATTTTGCTCTAGCATATTTGAAATTTCTTTTGCTCTTTTTATTACTTCTTGTGGAACGCCTGCAAGCGCTGCAACTTCAATTCCAAAACTTCTAGAAGCACCACCACGAACAATTTTACGCAAAAAAACTATATTACCATTTAATTCTTTAACGGATATTTTATAATTTTTAACACCTGGCAAAAAGTTTTCAAGTTCAGTAAGTTCATGATAATGAGTGGAAAATAATGTTTTTGCGCTCATATGATTTGAAACATATTCAACAACACTCCAAGCAATTGACAATCCGTCAAAAGTGCTTGTTCCTCTTCCTATTTCGTCCAAAACTATTAAACTTTTATTGGTTGCATTGTTTAATATATTTGCGACTTCCATCATTTCAACCATAAATGTTGATTGACCGAGTGCCAAATCATCACTTGCACCAACTCTTGTAAAAATTCGGTCCGTAAGAGAAATTTCTGCCTGTTTTGCTGGAACAAAACAACCCATATGAGCCATAAGAGTAATTAAAGCAACTTGACGCATATACGTGCTTTTTCCTGCCATATTTGGACCTGTTATAATCATTGTTTTACTTTCGTTTGTGTCAAGATATGTATTGTTTGGAATAAATTGCTCATTTTTGAATATATCTTCAACAACTGGGTGTCGTCCGTCTATAATGTTTATAACATTTGTTTTGTTTGAAACTTTTGGTTTTGTGTAATTGTTTTTTGTTGCAAGTTCACTAAACGACAATAAACAATCCAATTTTGCAATAGCAACTGATGTTTTTTGAATATCCTTAACATAAGAAAGCAATTTTGTTCTTATTTGGTTAAATAATTTTTGTTCAAGTCGTATTGAATTTTCTTCTGCACCCAATATTTTTTCTTCAAGTTTTTTTAATTCTTCAGTAACAAAACGCTCATTGTTTGCAACAGTTTGTTTTCTTGCATAATAAAGAGGAACATTCATTAAAAGTGATTTATTTACTTCAATATAATACCCATAAATTTTATTGAAACCAACCTTTAAATTTTTAATACCAGTTGTTTCTTTTTCCTTTAATTCATATTGATTTATCCACTCTTTGCCTTTTTTGTATGCAAGTCTATATTGGTCTAATTCACTGTTATATCCATCTTTTATAAAACCACCATTTGTTAAAAGTGTTGGTGGATTATCAATAATGGCATTTTCAAGTTCTTTTGTTAAATCTTTAAAGTCGGCAATTTCTTGTGAAATTTGTTTAATTAAATCTGCATTACAAGAAGAAATTGCATTTTTTATTTGTGGTAATAAACTTAAAGAGTTATTAAGCGATAAACAATCTTTTGGTGTAAAATTTCCATAACTTATTCTGCCACAAATTCTTTCAATGTCATTGATTTTATTTAATAAGTCCTTTAAATTATCTCTTACCATAAGTTTAGAACAAAGTTCTTCAACACTATCAAGTCTTAAATTTATTTCTTTAACATCGTATAGTGGTTGTTCTATCCATGAGCGTAACATTCTTGCACCCATTGATGTTTTTGTTTTGTCTAAAACACCAATAAGAGCACCTTTTTTTCGTCTATCTTTTAGTGTTTCCATAATTTCTAAATTACGCCTTGTGTTTATGTCAAGCACCATAAATTTTTCATTGTTTACTTTTAAAATTGTGTTTAAATGACTCAAATCTCTTTTTTGCGTTTCTTTTACATACTTTAAAAGCGCACCACAACTAATAGTCGCATAAGGCATTTTATTTAAGCCGAATATTTGTTTATAATTTAAACTAAATTGGTTAGATAATATTTCATCTGCAACATTTACATCGTAAAAACTTTCATTATCATAAGAAAATTTTGGTGCAATTTCAAGTTTTCTAACCAACAAATCGTCTTCAAAAGTTTCGTCTGTGTTACATAATATTTCAGATGGTTGAATTCTTACAAGAATATCATTTAAACTTTTGTATCTATCTTCACCAATAAATTCGATAGTTTTAAACTCTCCTGTTGTAATTTCAATATAGGAAAAGCCTATACACTTATCTTTTTGATAAATACAAGCAAGATAATTATTTCTTTTTGCGTCTAACAAACTTTCATCAATAATTGTTCCCGGAGTTACAACACGAACTACTTCTCTTTTTACTAGGTCTTTATAATTTGATTTATCTTTTGCATCTGTTGTTTGTTCACAAATTGCAACTTTGTAACCAAGTGAAATAAGTTTGTTTATATAAGATTCCGCCGCATGATAAGGTATGCCACACATTGGTGCTCTTTCATCAAGTCCACAATCTTTTCCTGTTAGTGTCAAATCTAATATTTTTGACATTTCAACAGCATCATCAAAAAACAACTCATAAAAATCACCTAAACGGTAAAACAAAACAGCATCTTCGTATTCTAGTTTTGTTTGTATATATTGCCTAATCATTGGTGATAGTTTTTTATCATCTATAATTGTTTTTAAATCCATTATTTCCCCTTTTGTGCTTTGATTTCTTTTTCTAAATTCAAAAGATAATTTACTCTTTTGTTTTTTATTTCATCATCAACTTGTCCGTCCATTTTTTCGGCAACTGTGCCACTTCGTTTTGAATACATAAAAGCAAATATTCCGTCATATTTTACAGATTTTACCAGTTGGACAGTTTGATTAAAATCTTCTTCAGTTTCTTGCGGAAAACCTACAATTATATCTGTTGTAATTCGTATATTTGGCATAGCTTGTCTTAATTTTTCAATTAAACTTAAATAATGCTCTACCGTATATTTTCTGTTCATAAGTTTTAGTATTTTATTGCTTCCACTTTGAACAGGCAAATGAATTTCTTTAATTATTTTATCGTTTTCTTTCATAACACTAATTAAATCATCACTTAAATCTTTTGGATGTGATGTCATGAATGTAAGTTGAAAATCACCTTCAATATTGCATATATCTTGCAGCAACTCACTAAAAGTACCTTGTGAAACATCATCACTTCCATATGAATTAACATTTTGTCCTAATAGTGTTATTGTATCATAATTGTTTGTGCTAACTATTTCTTTTATTTCATTTAAAATATCCTGTTTCTTTCTGCTGATTTCTCTACCTCTTACATATGGAACTATGCAATATGTACAAAAATTATTGCAACCATACATGATATTGACCCAAGCATTTTTTCCACTTGTTCTATAACATGGCAATCCCTCCACAATATTTGTTTCGTCCAAATAGTCAAGGATTCTTTTTCTGTTGGCTATTTTTCTTTTTATTAAACTTTCAAGCATAAAAAGATTGTGTGTGCCAAGAATAATATCAACAAAAGGAAATGTATTAAAAATCTTTTCAGCAACACTTTTTTGTTGTGTCATACAACCACAAACAACTATAATTTTATTTGGATTTTCTTTTTTTTGCTGTTTAAGTGCTCCAATATTACCAAAAGCTCTATCTTCTGCACCTTCTCTTATTGCACATGTGTTAAAAACAATAACATCGGCATCTTTTCTTTTATCAGTGTATGTATATCCCATTTTTTGAAGAATACCTGCTATTTTTTCAGACTCATGAACATTCATTTGACAGCCATATGTAACTATATGATATTGCATTTTTACTCCATTTAACATAATATTATACTATATAATACCACACTTTTACAATAAAAAAATAAATTTTTAATATTTAATGATAATTACACAATAAATACTCATAATAAATAGGTATGAAAAGGACAATAAAAAGAATTTTTATATCTATATTTATAGCACTATTAGTTGTTGTTGCTACTGCTTCAATCATTATAGGTTTAACATATCTTTTTTCAGATAAAGTAAAATTTGATATAAACAAAATAAAATATTCTAGTTCGTACGTTGAAATGTATGACAAAAATAATTGTCCAATTAAAGATGATAACATAGGAACTAATTTCGTTAAATTAAACACCTTGCACGACTACACACCACAAGCTTTTATTTCTATTGAAGACAAAGATTTTTATAATCATAATGGTTTAAATTACAAACGTATGATTTCTGCTATGATAAAAAATATAACATCGTTTAAAATTAAAGAAGGTGCTTCAACAATAACCCAACAACTAATTAAAAACACTCACCTTACAAACGAAAAAACATTTACAAGAAAAATCAATGAAATTGTGCTTGCAAAAGAACTGGAAAAAAACTTAACAAAGGAACAAATTTTAGAATACTACTTAAACATAATATATTTTGGAGATAATTGTTATGGCATTGAAAATGCAAGTTTGCACTATTTTTCAAAACACGCAAAAGACCTTACTCTCGCTGAAAGTGCAACACTGGCTGGAATGATTAAATCACCAAACACCTATTCACCAATAAAAAACATTGAAAAAACAACTCAAAGACGAAATGTTGTATTAAATGAAATGCTTAAAGACAACAAAATTGATTTTGAAACTTATAATAGTGCTAAACTATCAAAAATTGAAACTAATATCACTCCCCTTGCAAATAATTCGTTAAATTCATACACATTTGCATGTTTAGATGAAGCTAGCGAAATTTTAAATATGCCAATAAAGCAAATTGCAATTGGTGAATACAAAATATATACTTACTACGATAAAAATAAACAAGAAAGCATGTCTAAAAGTTTGTCGTATTATGGTGACAATAATGATTATGCAGGAATTTCTATTTCTACAAACGGACATATTGAGGCATACGAAGGCAACTCTAAAATAAAACTATTTTCAGCACGAAGACAACCTGGTTCAGCTATAAAACCAATACTTGTTTATGCACCTGCATTAAATGAAAACATAATTTCTCCACTAACACAAATCAATGATGAAAAAATTGATATAAATGGTTATTCACCATCAAATGTAAATGATACATACAGTGGTTTTGTTTCTGTTAGAGAAAGTGTTAGCAAATCACTCAACATTCCTGCTGTTAAAGTTTTAAGTTATGTTGGAACAAAAAAAGCAAAATCTTATGCAGAAAAATGTGGCATCACTTTTGATGAAAAAGATAACAATTTAGGTTTGGCGCTTGGTGGTATGACATATGGAACAACACTAAAAAAACTAACAGGAGCTTACTCTATATTCCCTAATCTTGGAAAATTTTATGAACCTAAATTTATAAATTATATAACTGATAAAAATGGTAAAATTGTTTATAGAAATACAACAAATCCAAAAAATGTTTTAAGGGAAGATTCAGCATATCTTATGACTGATATGCTTAAAACTTGTGCAAAAGAAGGAACAGGACGAAAACTTGGCAATCTTAGATTTGAAGTTGCAACAAAAACAGGAACTGTTGGACAAACATACAACACCGATGCTTATAACATTTCGTATACATCAAGTGATATTGTTGGAGTTTGGATTGGAAATGTGGATAACCAAAAAATTGATACTGTTGGTGGTGGAAAACCATCGGACATTGTAAAAAACTATATGCAAAATATTTATTCATTAAACAAACCAACAAATTTTGAACGACCAACTTCTATATATTATGAAAATATTGACCAATTAAGTTTAGAAGATGAACATGTTGTTTACAAAGCTAATAATTACATACCAGAAAAATATATAGTAAAAGAAGTGTTTTCAAAATTTAATCCACCAAAAGAAAAATCTAGCAAGTTTATAAGTTGCAAACCACCTGTTTTATCGGGAAAAATAGAAAATGATAAGGCAGTTTTAGAATTTTTTGCACAAGATTATTTAATTTATGAACTATATAAAATAAACAACGATAAAGAAGAACTTTTAAGCGTTGTGGCAAACAAAAAAGGCTTGTGTACACAAACCTTTGATATAGATGAAAAAACAAAATATTTTATAATCACAAAAATAAAAAATTACGCTGATAACACAGAAATTATCAGCGATAAAAGTAATATAGTTGAACTTATGCCTATTAAAAACACAAAAACAATTAAAACAAATAAGGATAGCAAATGGTATTTTTAAACGCCTGCTTTTTCACGAACTTGTTTTTCTATTTCTTCCATTATATTAGGATTATTTTGAAGATAAAGTTTTGCATTTTCTCTACCTTGTCCAATTTTTTCGTCATTATATGAATACCACGAACCTGTTTTTTGACAAATTCCCATTTCTGTTGCAAGGTCTAAAATACAACCTGTTTTTGATATTCCCTTTCCGTAGATTATGTCAAACTCAACTGTTTTAAATGGTGGAGCAAGTTTGTTTTTAACAATTTTAATTCTTGTTCTGTTACCAACAATTTCATCACCATTTTTAATAGTATCAATTTTTCTTACATCCATTCTTATACTTGCATAAAACTTTAATGCTTTGCCACCAGCAGTTGTTTCAGGTGAACCAAACATAACGCCAATTTTTTCTCTTAATTGGTTAATAAATATTACGCAAGTTTTACTTTTATTTGCAATACCTGCAAGTTTTCTAAGTGCTTGGCTCATAAGTCTTGCTTGAAGGCCAACGTGATTTTCGCCCATGTCGCCATCAATTTCTGCCTTTGGCGTAAGTGCTGCAACAGAGTCTACAACAACAACATCAACTGCTGCCGTTCTAACAAGAGTGTCGCAAATATCAAGTGCCTGTTCTCCGTTATCTGGTTGAGAAACATACAAATCTTCAACATTTACACCTAATTTTTGTGCATATACTGGGTCAAGTGCGTGCTCTGCATCAATAAAGGCAGCAGTGCCACCCATTTTTTGTGCTTCTGCTATTATATGAAGTGCACTTGTTGTTTTACCTGATGATTCAGGACCGTATATTTCGATAATTCTACCTCTTGGAATTCCACCTATGCCAAGTGCAATATCAAGTGGTAAACATCCAGATGGGATAACATCTATTTTTTGTGCAGGCGCATCACCAAGTTTCATAATTGCGCCTTTGCCGAATTGCTTTTCAATTTGCAATATTGCTTGGTCCAAAAGTTTTTTCTTATTGTCGTCCATTTTTCCTCCAAAATTCATTTATATTATACAGTAGTTTGTTCAAAATGAAAATCATTTTTCTTTAATTTTTTAATAAGATAAAAATAACTTGCAACTGCTACGCTGTCTATTAAATCTTGTAAATTGCCTTTGAATATATTTTTATAAACATGAATTTCTCTTCTATCTCCAACTGCTATATAGCAAAGACCATATGGAAGATTGCCGTTTTCTTCAAAATTTCCTATTGCTGAAACAACAACATTTGCCGAAGTTTGTTTTAACATTTGTGCCGTCAATTCATATGCAACATTTGGAGAAATACCATTATCATTTTCCAAATCTTTTTCTGTAAGACTTAAATATTTTATCTTTGATTGCTTATTTAACACAATTAAACTATTATCTATATAATTTTTAGCATCTTTTGACTGTTTTACTAATCTACAACACAACTCACCGCTTGTTATATCTTCAACAAAACTAACTTTAATCTCATTAAGTTTTAATAGGTTATATACAACTTTTTCAATTGGTATGTCTTCAACAGAATAAATATATTTGTCTAATTTTATTAAAATTTTTTGAGCAATTTTATCTAATTCTTCATTGTTTACAAGTGATTTTATAACAATATCAACTTCAAGTGGTTTTGAAAATAAATTTACTGTTACTTTTTCTTTGTTCTTTATTTCTTCAAATATAACTTTAGATATAACATTTTCGGTTAATCCAAAAGTTTTAAATGTATAACTTTTATATTTTTTCTTTTGATTAGATATAATAAAATCTAAAACAACATCATCAAACATCTGTCTTGCCTCTTCGTAGTAGCTAGGCAAAACACAATATATTGTATTGTTATATTCTAACAAATACCCTTGCATTAAACCACTATTATTTAATATTGCCCTTGCAAGTGATGAAACTTTCCATTCGTTTTCACTTTCTTTTTCAACAGGTTGCCCAAGTTTTCTATAATAATCATAAATTGCGTTTTTTAAATATGGATTATCAATAATAACAGAATTAGTTTTTGAACAAATATATTCATTTAATTGTAAATTTGCCCTATCAACTAAAAACAAGTATACCTTTTCATCTTCATCACAATTTATTGCACTATCAAAGTTGGCAATGCTAGATAATGTACATTGCTTTGATATTTTTATATTGTTTTTAAAAAAACATTCTGCAATATAAGAAGACAATATATTTATTTGTTTTCCCATAAGTGCTTTATCTGAAACAGTATAGATACTAACCATTTTAGTCTTGTTTTAATACCTTTCTATTTTTTATCATATAATTAAGCATTGACCAAATTGTAAGCACAACACTTATAGCAATCATAACATAACAGCAAATTGCAAAGACATTTGTAAATGATGAACTTACCCTAATTTGATAAAAATATGCTAATAACATAAACATGACCATTGAAATATCTGTAAAAATAGCTTTTATTTTTCCAAGTTTATCAGCAGCCATAACAAAATTTTTTGTTGCTGCAATTTGTCTAAATGCACTAATTACCATATCTCTACCAATTATTATTGTTGCAACAATAACACCATATGGAGCTGGCAAAGTATTGTCGCAAATAATCAAAAGTAATGCTGATAAAACAAGTATTTTGTCTGCGTTTGTGTCAAGTAGTTTTCCAAGGTCTGTAACCATATTATATTTTCTTGCGATATACCCATCTAATGTATCGGTTAAAACGGCAAGAACAAATAAAACAGCTGCCACTATTTTTCCCCATTCCCAAAAGTTTTGCAAATAAAAAAACATCACAAAGGGTATAAAACATATTCTCAAAATACTTAATTTGTTTGGTAAATTCATACAATTTCTCCTTTAAAAATTCTATTTTTATAGTCGGTAATTTTTACATTGTAAAACTTACCACACTCAACATTGTTATTATCGTTTATTTCAATAAAAAAGTCAACATTTGGAGAGTTATATTCATCTCTGCCAACAAAACAACCTGTGTTATCATCAAATTCATCAATTAAAACTCTAACAACTTGATTTATTCTGTTAAAATTTAGTTTATCAGCAATTTCTTGTTGCGCTTTTTCAATAATTTTAAGGCGTTTTTTCTTTATGAAATTAGGAATTTGCTTTTTCATATAATAAGCTTTTGTTTTTTCTTCTTTATAAAAAGGAAAAAATCCCACATTTTGTAGTTTTGCCGTTTTAATAAAATCTAAAAGTTTATTAAACTGTTTTTTTGTTTCACCCGGAAAACCTATAATAAATGTTGACCTTATTGTAAAATTTGGATAATCTTTTTTTATTTTTTCAATAAGTTCCCTTGTTGTTTTTTCATCACACTTTCTATTCATTTCATATAATATGTCATTGTCTATGTGTTGAAGTGGAATGTCTAAATATTTACAAATTTTTTCATTTTCATTTATGTATTTTAAAAGTTCGTCTGTTATTTTTTCTGGATACAAATAGTGGAGTCTTATCCATTCTATTTCTTTTATTTTTGACAGCTTTTCAAGTAGTTCAATTAAACAATTTTTGTTATATAAATCTTCGCCATATCTTGTTATATCTTGTGCAACAACTATTAGTTCTTTAACACCTTGTTTTGCAAGTTGCTTTGCTTCTTTATATAATTCATCAATCTCAACTGACCTATATCTTCCCCTTATTCGTGGAATAGTACAATATGCACAACCATTGTTGCAACCATCAGCAATTTTTAAATAAGCGTAATGACTAAAAGTTGTAAGCAATCTTTCATCACTTCTAAATTTTTCATCACATTCAATGCCATATAATGATTGTATTATTTTTACTATATTATCATTATCTTTTAGTCTTAAAAAACAATCTACTTCTTTAAATTCGTTTTTTATTTCATTTAAATATCTTTCATTTAAACAACCACTCACAATAACTTTTTCGCATTTATTTTGTTTTTGTTTTATCGCAAGCAAAATATTTTCTATTGCTTCTTTTATTGCAGGCAAAATGAACGCACATGTGTTTACTATAATAATTTGTGCGTCATTTATATCACTAATTATTTTAAATCCATAATCTTTAAGTTTGCCAAGCATATGTTCAAGGTCTACTCTGTTTTTATCACAACCCAGACTTATTGCACTTATGCTTTTATCTAATAGTTCTTTTTGTGTCATTATTCTTCACCAAACATTTCTTCATATTGTTCCATAGTTATTAAAACACTTCGTGGTTTACTACCATCTTGAGCCGATATAAAATTGTTATTTTCCATCTGGTCAATTATTCTTGCCGCCCTTGGATAACCAATTACCAATCTTCTTTGCAACATACTTATTGATGCTTGCCCATTTTCTATAACACATTTAAGTGCTTGTGGCATAAGTGGATCATAACCTATTTCATTATTGCTTTCGCCATTAAGTGCGCTCATGGCGTCTTGTTTTGGAGGATTTAAAATTTGAGTTTCGATTTTATCGTCATAATCATAATCCCTATTTTTTTCTTTGACATATTCAACCACATTATTAACTTCGGTAGAAGTTACAAAGCAACCTTGTATTCTTCGTGGTTCACTAGCATCACTAGGTTTATAGAGCATATCACCTTTTCCTAATAATTTTTCTGCTCCACCTTGATCCAAAATTGTTTTACTATCTGCAAAACTCATTAGTTTAAATGTTATTCTTGATGTAAAGTTGTTTTTCATTGTTCCAGTAATTACATCAACAGAAGGTCTTTGTGTTGCCAAAATCAAATGTATGCCTGCTGCTCTTGCTTTTTGGGCAAGTCGTGCAATTTTTTCTTCAACATCCTTTTTTGCGGTCATGAGTAAGTCGGCAACTTCGTCTATTATAATTACAATATAAGGTATTTTTTGACTTCGCCCTTCAACAACATCTGCACAATTAATATATTCAACAATGTCTTTTGTTCTTGTATTTTTGAATAATGTATATCTTCTTTCCATTTCATTAACTGCCCAAGAAAGAGCATTTAAAGCCTTATCACTATCAGTAATAACATTTGGAATTAATAAGTGTGGAAGACCATTATATATTGAAAATTCTACTTGTTTTGGATCAATTAAAATAAGTCTAACATCATCAGGTGATGTTTTATATATTAAACTTAATATAACAGCATTTAAGCAAACCGATTTTCCACTTCCTGTTGAACCGGCAACAAGTAAGTGTGGCATTTTTGCCAAATTACACAATCTTACAGTTCCAGCAATATCTTTTCCTAAAACAAAAGTGAGTGGTGCTTTTGCGTTTTGAAATTCAGTAGATGCAATCATATCTCTTAAACCTATTGTTGCTATTTTTTCATTTGGGACTTCAATACCAACTGCACTTTTACCTGGAATTGGTGCTTCTATTCTAATATCACCATTAGCTGCAAGATTTAAGGCAATATCATCGGCATGTGCTAAAAGTTTTTTAACAGAAATTCCTGCTGGCATTTCTAGTTCATATCTCGTAACTGCTGGACCAACAACAACTTCAATAACTTTTGCTGGAATTCCAAATGTATCAAGTGCGTTTTCAAGCTGTTGTCTTTTTAACATAACATCTTCATTAAGTTCACTTAAATCCATTGATTTTGTTGTGAGTAAATCAAGTGAAGGCAAACAATATCTTATTTGTTTTTTAGGTTTAAGTGAAGAAATTTCAATTTTTTGTTGTTCTACCTTTGGTTTAACAAAACTATCATCAAGATTTAAATTTCTAAAACCTCGCCTATTATTTTCAGGTTTAATTGGTTCGGTGTTTGTGTTTAATTTTGCATCACTAATTAGCGAAGCTAAAACATCATCTGCAAAATCAGTTTCCTTTGTTTTTTCACTTTCTTTTGGTGTTTCATCAACAGCAGGAGCAAAAAACGTTTTTTTATCTTGTTCTTCGTTTATTGTATTAAAATTATTAAATGAAGTTGAATAATCATGAACAATTTTGTTTGGCATTTCATTATCATCATTGTTTATTCCTGAATTTTTAACTGCTTGTATATTACTTTGCATTGTTGCAGTGAATTTTGGAATTGATTTGGAATTATATTTGCTTAAATCAACCTTTGTGTCGGGAGTGAGCAAGAACTCTTTAAGAGATTTTTTGTCATCAAACGATGGAATTTCTTTTTGTTTTTCATGTTTTTCAGCATTTATAGTTTCTTCTCTATTGGTTTTTATTAAACCAAGTTTTCTTTTTGCCGAGTCGTCGACTGGCTCATTTTTAAGTTTTGCATCCAAAACAACATTAACTTGTTCTTGTGGTTTTTTTTCTAAACTTGAAATTGATTTAGGTTGTTCAATTTTGGGCAACTGATTTATGATACTTACAGGCTTTTTAATTTTTTCTGATTTATTTAAGTAATATATATAATCAGCAAGCAGTGCACCAAAAACGATTAAAAAAATGCTGAAAATTATATAAGCACCTGCTTTATTAAGGATAAATATAAAAGGAGCAGTAAGTATTCCACAAATAATTCCCCCTGCTGTCATTTTTTGTGTGTAACATCTGCCTAAATATTCAAAAAAAGTGCCATTTGCATTTATAAATAACATGTGCAAAATGCAAAGTAACGAAAAAATTGAACAAAGCAAATATACAACATACTTTGTTGTCATTACATATTTTTTATTGTTTATAAAAGCCATTCCTATAACAAAAGTTGTTATAAAAAGTGGATACGAAAATAAACCAAACACACCAAGCAAAAACGACTTTAAAAATTGCATAAAACTTGTAAGCAACACTAAAAAAGCAAAAGAAGAAACAGCAATAAGAATAATTCCTATTGTTTTGTTTTTATCCTTTTTCACTTTTTCCGGTTTTTGGGGCTCGTTTGATAAATTATAAATCGCCACAATAATTTCCTCTTTAATAATAATTTTGCACAATGATAATGCAAAATAAGTATAACACTATTAAAGATTTTTTCCAAGTCCTATTATGCAATATTTTCGGAAACTGTTGTCAATTTATAGCCACTTTGTGTATAAAATGAAACAATATCATTAAGTGCATTTAACGTACACTGTGTTGGATGCATAAGAATTAAATCGCCACCACATGGGTTTTTTACAGCCCTATTATAAATTAAGTTTTCATCTTTATCTCGCCAATCAATAGTATCTTTTGTCCACATGATTGTTTTATAACCCATCTCTTGTGCCACTTTTAAAGTATTATTACCAAATGAGCCACTTGGTGGAGCAAAAAGAGTCATATCATAGTCTATAAGTTCTTTAACAACTTTATGAGTTAAACTCATTTCACTCATATTTTTTTCTATACTTAATTGTTTGTGGTCTTTGTGCCAATAACCGTGATTGCCAATTTCATGACCCTTACTATATATTTTTTCCAACATTTCACTGTTTTTTACAGCCCAACTTCCACCAACAAAGAAAGTTGCCTTTGAGTTTGTTTTTTCAAGTATTTCTAAAATTCCATCTATATACTCAGTTCCCATATACACATTAAACATTAAGGAAACATTATTTGAGTTTGTATTACCTTTGTAATATGGAGAATATGTATTAGAACTAAAAACTTGAGATGTTTGACCAAAAAATGACAGTGAAAATAAACACACAAACATTAAAAAAATAAAACCATTAACAATATAATTTCTAAAAACTTTTTCTGATATTTTTTTCATACAATATAATATGCTCTATAATTTTAATATATTATTTCAAATTTAAAAGGACAATAAAATTGTCCTTTTAATAAAATATTTTTAATTAAATTTTTAAAAAGTTAAATCTTCTCTTTTATTTTTAATATTTTCACTGTTTTTATCTTTTTCATATAACATATCAGTCGTTGCACAAATTGTTCTATCTGTTTTATTAACAGAAACAATTTTAAATTTAATATTATCACCTATTTTATATTTTTTTCCTGTTAACTTATTTAATATAATTGTATTTGTTTTGTTTAATTTGTATCCACCAGTTGTTATTTTGTCAAAATTAGAATACGGAATAAATACTTCAACTAAATTATATTTTATAATTACTCCATTTTGAGTAAAATCAAATATTTGACCTTCTAATTCTTTATTTATCTGATTTTCTGCCCACATTGTATACATAAATTTATTACTTTCAACTTCCGAATCTTTTGCATTTTTTTCTCTTTCACTAATATGTTTTCCCATAAATTCCAAAGTTTCAAGAGTTGGCATATATTTTTTATCGGTTTCAAGCGAATTTAATATTCTGTGAACAATCAAGTCTGCATATCTTCGAATTGGTGAAGTAAAATGTAAATAATTTTTTGATGCCAAACCAAAATGACCAATGGTCTGTGGACTATAAACTGCTTTTTGCATTGATTTTAAAATTTTAACAGTTAAATATTGTTCATACTTATCGCCCTTTATTTTTTCTGATATTTTTTGATAACTTAATGAATTTGCTTCCACATATCCTAAATTAAATAATTTTAAAATTTCATTTAATTCATCAATTTGTGAAGGTAAAGGTTTTTCATGAATTCTAAACATTGTAAAAACATTGTTGTCAATAAAATATTTCCCAATAACTTCATTATTTAAAATCATAAAAGATTCTATAATTTTTGTTGATTCAAGTTCAGCATGATGATTGGTTAAATCTAAAATTTGTGTTTTTGTAAAATCAAGTTTAAATGTAGGCTCCTCACTTTCAATAACTAAAGCGCCTCTATCTTTACGAACTTTAACCAATATATCTGATGCCTTAAACATTATATCAATTTGATTTTTAACATCAGAATATGTTTTATCTGCACCATTTCTATTAAAGTGTATGTCATCAGCAATATCGTAACTTAGTTTATGCCTTGAATTTATTACTGCTGGTGCCAATTTATAATCCAAAACTTTGCCATTATTATCAATATCAACTATTGTTGCTCTAACTAGTCTATCAACTTTTTCATTTAATGAACAAATACCATTAGATAATTCTTCAGGCAACATTGGATAAACTCCATCACCCAAATAATCACTTGTTCCTCTCTTAAAAGCCTCTTTGTCAATTTCGCTGTTTAATTTTACATAATGTGCAACATCAGCAATAGCAATGTAAATTTTATAACCATTTTTAGTTTTTTCAATATAGACAGCATCGTCCATATCCTTGCAAGTTTCAGGGTCTATTGTAACAAATTTTTTATTTCTTAAATCCAACCTATTTTTATAATCGTCTTCACTTACACTTTTTGGCAAATATTTAACTTCATTCATTACTTTTTGTGAAAATTCTTTTTCAAAACCATATTTATGTGCAATAGAAACATTTTCTGTAATAGGGTCACCTGCCAAGCCTAATATTTTTTCAATTTTGCCAATTGATATTGTATTATCATTAGAATTTAATATGTTTATTATACATTTATGCCCAATTGCATTTTTTGAAACTTCATCTTGTTGAATTGCTATAATTTCACCAAATGATTTTTTATCAGGAATAAATGCGACAACCCCACTACTTGTTTCTACAATTCTACCTAGTATATTTTTCTTATTTTTTTCAACAACTCTAAAAACTGTTGCTCTTGGTAGTACTTCATTATCATTCACATATACTTCAACAATATCTTCATTTAACGCAATATTATTGTTTTCAACAACAAATTTTTTGTCAAATCCATCAATTTCAACATATCCCAAATTTGAGCCTGACGAATAATACACACCTTTGTATAATTGCCTATTATTTATAAATTTTTTCTTGTTAAATTTTAAAGAACCTTCTTCTTTTAATTTTTGTAATTCATCAACAATAATTTTAGAATTTTTATTTAACAATTTTGAAACTTTATTTATGGCGGAAATAAAATTTTTACCAAATAAATTTTCTTCCACCATAATATCAAAAATTTTATCTTTTAGTTGCATATATTCCCCTTTATTACAAGTAAATTTTAACATATAAATTGTATACTTGCAATACTAAATTTTCACGCAGTTAAACATAAATTAAAAAAAGGAACAATAATTGTTCCTTTTTATTAAATTTATATGATTAATTTTATTCTTTTGCAACAAGTTTAAAGTCTACTCTTCCTTTGTTGTCTATTTTAATTACTTCAACTTGAACATTATCTCCAACTTTTACAACATCTTCAACTTTTTCAACTCGTTTTGAAGAAAGTTTTGATATGTGTATCATTCCTTCTTTGCCTTGTGCAACTTCAACAAAAGCCCCAAAATTTGTTATTCTAACAACTTTTGCTGAATATATTTTTCCAACTTCAAAGTCTTCTGCAATTGCTAAAATTATTTCTTTTGCTCTTTGTGCCATTTCTTCATCAGGTGTTGCAATAAATACTTGTCCATCGTCATCAATATCAATTTTAACATGGGTTTCGTCAATAATTTTGTTAATAACCTTACCACCAGAACCAATAACATCTTTAATTTTTTCTGGATTAATTGAGAATGTTATTATTTTTGGTGCATATTTTGATAATTGTGCTCTTGGTTTATCAATAACAGCTAACATTTTGTCTAAAATATAAAGTCGTCCTTGTCTTGCTTGTTCTAGTGCAGTTATCAATATGTTTTTATCTATACCTTTAATTTTAATATCCATTTGAATAGCAGTTATACCTTTTGTTGTGCCTGTAACTTTAAAGTCCATATCACCTAAAAAGTCTTCAAGTCCTTGAATATCACTTAAAACTGCAACTTTACTGCTTTGAGTGTCTTTTATAAGTCCCATTGCAATTCCGGCAACTGGAGATTTAATAGGAACACCTGCGTCCATAAGAGCAAGAGTTGAACCACAAGTACTTGCCATTGAAGACGAACCATTTGATGAAAGCACTTCGCTTACAAGTCTTATAGCATATGGGAATTCTTCTTCGCTTGGGATTACAGAAACAAGTGCTCTTTCAGCAAGGGCACCATGCCCTATTTCTCTTCTGCCAGGAGATTTTAAGGGTCTTGCTTCACCTGTTGCATAAGGTGGCATGTTGTAGTGATGAATATATCTTTTTACTTCTTCATCTTCGTCTAGTATTTCCATTTTTTGAGCATCAGAAATTGGTCCTAGTGTGCAAGTTGTTAAAACTTGTGTTTGTCCTCTTGTAAACACACCTGTGCCATGTACTCGTGGGAGTACTCCTACTTCACACCAAATTGGTCTAATTTCTGTTAGTTTCCTTCCGTCAGGTCTAACACCATCATTTAAAATTTTACTTCTTACTATTTCTTTTGTGAGTTTGTACAAAACATCGCCAATTTCTCTTTCTTTGTCAACAAATTCTGTTGCAAAATGTTCTTTAACAAACTTGTCAACTTCTTCTTGATTTTTTTGTCTTGTTTCTCTATCAAAAGTGTCGAGTGCTTTTACTAATTTATCATAAGCAAATTCTCTTACTGCACTTTCAACATCTTCATGTGGAAGATAACTTACATATGGAGCAACTTCTTTTCCAATTTCTGCTTTCATTTTTAATTGGAATTCAACTTGCTTTTTTATTTCTTCATGAGCAAACATAATTGCATCCAGCATTATTTCTTCACTAACTTCATTTGCTCCTGCTTCAACCATTAAAATTGCTTCACCTGTTCCACTAACTGTTAAGTGCATAGAACTTTGTTCACGTTCTTTTTCGTTGGCATTTACAATAAACTTTCCATCTACACATGACACTAAAACTGAACCTGTTGGACCTTGAAAAGGAATATCAGAAATAGTTAGTGCAATTGATGAACCAAGCATTGCAAGTGGTTCAATAACAACATCAGGGTCAACAGAAAGTGCCGTTGCGACAACTGAAACATCGTTATAAAATCCTTTTGGAAAAAGTGGTCTAAGTGGTCTATCTATTAGTCTTGACACAAGTATTGCTTTGTCTGCTGGTCGTCCTTCTCTTTTTTTGTATCCACCAGGAATTTTTCCAACAGAATACATTTTTTCTTCAAAATCAACGCCAAGAGGAAAGAAATCAATTCCTTCTCTTGCTTCTTTTGCCATTGTAACATTTACCATTACAACAGTTTCTCCACATCTAACAATACATGAACCATTTGATTGTTCACAATACTTTCCTGTTTCAACAACGACCTTTTTGCCACCAATTTCTGTTTCAAAAATTTTTGCTATATTACTCATTATTACCTCTTTTAATTAAAAAATAAGGGGACTTTTGCCCCTTAAATTATCTTATATTTAATTCTTTTTTGAGAGCACGATATGCTTCAATATCTTTGCTTTCAAGATATGATAAGAAACCTTTTCTTTTTCCAACCATTTTCAAAAGGCCTCTTCTTGAATGATTATCTTTTTTGTTTGCTTTTAAATGTTCTGTCAATTCATTTATTCTTTCTGTTAAAAGAGCAATTTGAACTTGAACTGAGCCTGTATCATTTTTTGATTGAGCAAACTTTGCGATAATTTCTTGTTTTCTTGCTTTTTCCATTTTTTCCTCCTATTTTATTTACGCCGTAAACAAAGGATATCGTTAGAGGAAAATCGAATACCTGTGCCAACGGACAAGTAGAGTATAACACACCGTCTATTTACTGTCTAGTATTTTTAAGAAAAAAGATTTTTCTTTTTATTTATCATTTCGTCAATTCTTGAAATGTATTCTCTTATATCTTTTACATTAGCAAATCTTTCAATTCTGTTATCAATGTTATAAACTCGTTTTGATATTGCGTTTGCACCACAAGCTAAGATTGATAAACTTTCTTCCATGCTATCAACGTTAAATAAACATACTTTTTCTTTAAAATATCCCACATTTTCCTGACCTTGTGATTGGTTTTTTTGACGATATAAATAATATGGTTTATAACCATTTTTATGCAATGTTTCGCTTGCATATTTTATCATGTCTTCTGTTGTTGTGTTTGTTTCCTTATCTTGACTATTAGCAAAAATTGAGCCATTTTTAACTGATAAAGTATGAATTGTTATATTGTCAGGTGCGAGTTCTATTGCAGTGTCAATGCTTTTTTTAAAACTTCTTAATGTTTCATTTGGCAATCCTGCAATCAAATCCATATTTATTATAAAATCAAAAGGTAAAGCCATTTTATATGCTTCTATAACATCTTTTACAGTATGCTTTCTGCCAATTTTTTTAAGAGTTGCATCGCTAAAAGTTTGTGGATTTATACTTATTCTTGTCACATTATGTTTTTTTAATATTTCCAATTTTTCTTTTGTTATTGTGTCTGGTCTGCCACATTCAACAGTAAACTCGCTAACAGGATAGTTTAAATTACTCAAAAGAAAATCAAGTTCTTCACTAGTTAAAACTGTTGGAGTTCCACCACCTATATATATAGTTCTAAGAACATAAGCATTGTCATAAATAAGTTTTTTTGTTTCATTTATTTCTTTAATTAAAGCATTTAAATATTCGGGCATTAAATTTTTTACTTTGTCATATTCACTTGAAATAAACGAACAATAACTACATCGCGTTGGACAAAAAGGTATATTTATATATAAATCAACTAATTTATCGTTTCTAATTATACATTTTTGGTTTTGTATCACATTACTAACAAGTTTTGCTTTGTCTTCGCTAACAAGAAAATTTTCCATAAGTGCTTCTTTTAGCATATATGGTTCAACACCTTGTTTTAAAAGATCATAACCTATTTTTGTTGGTCTTATTCCTGTAAGTGAACCCCATGGCATATTTTTTGCGAAATGATTTGATAACATCTTATACAAAGATAATTTAATAAATCGCTTTATCTGTCTTTTTTCTTCCAATAAGTCTTGTGCAAATTTTATTTCTCTTTCTTCTTCAAAAGAAAAATTATTGTCTTTTTCTTCAATCGTATATCTATTTTTTATCAAATTTTTATTTCTTTCAAGTTTATGAATTAAAAATGGTTTTTCTTCATCCAATTTTTCGTCAGGATAAAACATATGCATAACATCATATAAATCGTTTTCTATTCTTTCATAATTTGTAAAAATTTTCATTATTGCCCTACCCTAAACACATCTTCAACACAATTTATGTCTTTAATAATGTTAATAATTTTTGTTAAATCTTCTTGTCTATGAACTTCTATTTTTGCTGTTGTGGTTATTTTATCTTGTGCATTTTCTTTACTATCAAGGCCCAAAATTCTATATCCAGCACTAACTAATTCCTGTGTTAATGTTACTAAAAATTTATCAGATTTTGATGATAAAATTTTAACTAATACACTTGTTGTTCTGCTTTTGATATTATCGTCCCAAACAGCATCAATAAGTCGTTCGTTTTCTAAATATTTTAAATTTGGGCAATCTTTTCTATGAATTGTTACACCCCTGCCACGAGAAATATAACCTTTTATTTCTTCACCAAAAACAGGAGAACAACAACCTGCATATCTAATAAGCATACCACTATCACCATCAACAAGAATTCCATCTTTGTTTCTTTTTATTGTTAGTGAATTATTGGACTGATTTATAACATTACTTACAATTTCATCTTTATGGTCTTGTTCATAGAGTTGACAAATTTTATTGCAAATGTTATTTACAGGAACACTTCCATATCCTATTGAAGCAAATAATTCATCTTTGGTATTAAAAACATATTTAAATTGTTCCAAATTTAAGTATTTATCAACTAGTAATTTATTTGGAGAGTATCCTCTTGCTTTTATTGCTTGCTCAAGCATATTTAAACCGAGTTTTACATTTTCTTCTCTTAATTGATGCTTAAAATATGAGTTTATTTTTGATTTTGCCGATGATGTTTTTACTATTTTTAGCCAATCTTTTGATGGCCCTTTTGAATTTTGTGATGTGATAATTTCAATAATATCACCATTTTTCATTTTTGTTGAAAGAGGTTTAATATTACCGTTTATTTTTGCACCAACGCAAGCATTGCCAATGTCTGAGTGAATACTATATGCGAAATCTAAAACTGTTGCACCTTCAATAAATTCTAGAACCTTACCTTTGGGAGTTTGAACATATATTTGTCCTTCACACAAATTCGTTCTCAAAGTGTCAACAAATTCTTCACCAGTTAAGTCTTTTGATGACTCCATAATTTCACGAAGCCAAGAGATTTTTTTATCTAATTCACTTAGTTTGTTTTTCTTTTCTTTATAAAGCCAATGTGCAAACACACCAAATTCTGCAAGTTTATGCATTTCGTTTGTTCTTATTTGAATTTCAAGTGGTCTGTCATTTTCAGCTATAATTGTTGTGTGCAAAGATTGATATCCGTTTGGTTTAGGAGAAGCAATATAATCTTTAAATCTTCCTTCCATTGGTTTATAGATACCATGAATTTTTCCAAGAACTGCATAACATTCTTCAACAGTATCAACAATAACTCTAACAGCAATTAAATCATAAATATTTGCAAGCGAATATCCTTTTGATTTAATTTTTTTATAGATACTTGAAAAGTGTTTTTGTCTCGCCATTATTGTTGCATTTTTTAAATTTAATTCTTTTAATATTTCTTCAAGTTTTTTTGTTGTTAATTCAATTTGTTTTTGGTTTTCATCTTTTTGAAGCATAACACTTTTTGCAAGATTTTCATATGTTTTGTGGTTTAAGTATTTCAGACAATAATCTTCAAGTTCAGATTTTAAAGAATTTAAACCCAACCTTTCTGCAAGTGGTGCATAAATATCTCTAATATCAATTAAATTTTGGTGTTGTTTTTGTGCAAGCGGTAATTTGTAATTTGATATTTCATAAAGCATAATATAAAGTCTTATAACAATAACCCTTACATCATTACTCATTGCAATAAACATTTTCCTTAAAACATCTGCTTGTTCTTGCTTTGACATACCTTCTGATATAGTAAAATTAGACATCAGCGTATTATATACTTTTAGTATATCGGCATCTACACTTTCATCAAATTTATAATTTAATTCAAATGCTAAATATGCAATTATAGAATCAAAATCTAATCTAAATTTTATTAAATTATTTATTATAGTAACTATTTTATCTTCTTTTAATTTGTCAAAATTTACACAAATATTATCCAATAAAATTTTATCTTTTTCATCTAAATTAAAATTATTATTTATAAGCAATTTAATTTTTTCCATAAATTCTCCTAATTAAATTTGCAGTATTATATATTTTTGAATTATTTAATTCATTTTTATTATTTTTATTTATTTTAAAGGCAAATAAACCATCTTGTAAATATGGATTTATTATTTTTAATTCTGTTAAAATATAAAAATAAATTAAGAAATTATTAAAATTTATTTTATACTTTAAGTCTCTTACCATTTTGGAATAAACACTTAAAATATTTGTAAACAAATTATTTTGTATTTTTAATAAATTTATATAAAAATTTTTAATTGCGTTACGGTTTAAATTCAAATTTATAAACAATTCTTTGTCAGTTGCATCAATTTCTGGAATAAAAATCTCGGCATTAGATATATTGTTTATCGCACTTAAATAACTTAAATCAAGCACCGTATCCAAAAACACAATTTTTTTATAACTTTTTGCAAAAGTTATTTCAAGTGGACATAAATTTATTGCATTAAATCCTGTTGTATTTGTATCTATAAAATTTATTTCAAAAATATTTTTTAAATCATAGGAAGAAATAAACTTTTTATATTTTTCAATATTAAAACAAACAAAACAAGTGCCAAAGACATTACTCGAACAATCAACAACAAAATTTAAAAGTTCACTTTCATTATATACTTTTACATTTTTATTTTCTTGACCTTTAAATTCTAAATACTTAAATTGATTGAATTTAAAAGCATTGAAATACTTACTTGCATTTTCTTTTACTTCATCGCTTGTTGAAAATGTTTTTGTAATGCCTTTAAACACACCTCTATTATAAGTTTGTAGTTCAAAAACAAACTTATATTCTTTACCAAAATTAAGTCTTGGATAATGTTTTAAATAATTAAAAAATATTAAATTTAATTTTTTGTTTATTCCAATATATGCATGTGGTGAATTTAATTTTAATGGTGTTAGTTTAATTATAGGAGTTTTTATCATAAATTTTGGCTTTGAATTTTCACAGCCACATGGTTCAATTTTTTTCAAATCTTCAAATAATTTTTCACTTAAATCATTTAACGATAACTCTAAATCATAATATTCAATAGGAATAAAAGCCTTTGTGTTTATATTTTCAATCATGAAAGAACAAACACGATTTTTAAATTCTTCAAAATATTCTGTTTTAAGAGTTAGACCTGCTGCTACTTTATGTCCACCAAATACTTCCAAAATATCTTTTACAGAATTTAAAACTTGATGAATGTTAACATCTTCAATACTTCTTGCCGAACCTTTTAATTCTCCATTGTTTTCTGCTAATAAAATTACCGGCCTATTGTATATTTCTAATATTCTAGAACAAACAATTCCCAAAATACCACTATCCCATTCTTTCGATTTTAAAATAATTGCTGGCAATTTAGACATATTTTTATCTTGCAATTCTTTCATACAATCATCAAAAACTTTGTTGCAAAGTTCTTGTCTTTTTAAATTGTGATTATTTATTTTATCAATAAGGATTTTTACTTTTGCAGGATTTGTTTCCAAAATAAGTTTAAGAGAATCACTTGCATCACCCATTCTTCCAGATGCATTTAGTTTTGGAGCAATTTTAAATGCAATATCACTTGCTTCAATTTTATCCAAATTCAATTTATTTTGTTTAAATAAACATTTTAATCCGTAAGGTAAATATTTATTAAAAAGTTTTAATCCTTTAGCAACAATAGTTCTGTTTTCATTTGTCAGTGGAACTATATCTGCAATTGTTGCTATACAAGCAATAGGCAAAACATCATCACAATTATTCATTCCTAAAAGTGCTTGAGATATTTTGAATGCAACACCTGTTCCACATAATCCATTAAAAGAATATTTTTGACCTTCAATTTTTGGATTTACAACTATAGTTTGTGGTAAAATTTCTGGTATTTCATGATGGTCAGTTACTATTATGTCAATACCTAATTTTTTACAATATTCAACTTCATTATAACAAGTTATCCCACAATCAACAGTTATTATTAAATCTGGCTTATGATCTTGACAAATTTTATCAATTACTTCACAAGTTAATCCATAACCATCAATAAATCTGTTTGGCAAGTAATATCTTGCATCTATACCCAATTTTTTTAATGTTATAAGCATAATTGATGTTGCTGAAATCCCATCAACATCATAATCGCCAAAAATTAAAATATCTTTTTTATCATCAACTGCTTTTTTAATTTTATCGCAACATTCTTTCATTCCACTTAAAAGATAGGGATCAACAAATGATTGCGTTAGTGGTGACAAAAAACTAGAAATCTCTTCACTTGTTCTATAACCTTTTGAATAAATGATTTCCATAACATTTTTATCAATATTAAATTGATTTGCAAATCGCGAAATAATAGCGCTTGATGCACCATCATTATAAAATTTTATTAACTTCATATACTTTACCCTATCTGCAACACAGCAGACATCAACCTTCTGATAACATTATAACTTATAAAAATTATTTTGCAAAAGATTTTAACACAAAAAAAGCACTAACTTTCGTTAATGCTTTAATTTTATTCTTTTGCTTCTGTTTCTACTATTACATCAGGTTCTTTTATTATTTCTTCTTGTGTTAAATTTTTTGTTGTTTTATTGTTATCTTCTGTTTTTACTTTTTCTTTTTTTCTTCTTTTAATATATGTTCTGCTCCAAAGTCCTGGTGTAATAAACATAGATGAATAATATGAAATTAAAATACCCAACATAACCGGCAAAGATGTGTTTCGAACAATTGTTGTTGGAACAATTCCCATAAAGAAAGCAATCAAAAGTAAAAATATTGCAAGTGAAGTGTTTACAACTAAAACATCTTTTACGGAAATATTAACAATTTGAGCATTTGTGTATTTGGTATAAATTTCTTTTTTAAAGTTTTCGTTTACTTTGTTAAACAAAATCGTTGAGCAAATGAGAGAATACATAGCAGTTAAAACAAATGCTGACACAATAGAAATATCTAACTGTATTCTAGTTATTGCAATAAGTCCAACCAATGTTATTAAATCCAATATACAAATCATACCTGAAACAAAACCAGCACTGATACCAAATCTTGAAGCAACATAGATGAAAACTGCAATAATCATAACTAAAATAGCAAGTGCAGTTGAAAGAATAACACCACTTGGAACGTTTGCATCAAAATTGTCTACTTTAACAAAAATTTGTAACTCATTTTCATCTTCTATTGTTGGATAAAAACTTTCAATTAAATCGTTTCTTAAAGTTTCTTTTAACTCGTCACTTACTCGATTGAATTTAACAGTTACTGCATTTCCATAATATGATGTTTCAACTTTTTGATATATAAGACCATCAACATCATTTTTATTTAAAACATTGTCAATTTTTGTTTTAACATTTTTATAGTTTTCTGAAACAGAAATATCTTCACTAACAACAACAGTTGCAACTGTTCCACCTTTAAAGTCTAAGCCTAAATTAAAATTAATACTTAGTCCCAAAATCAAACCCAAAACAATTATAACAAGTGGAGCAATCAAGTGATACAAAAAGTTGCCAGAAAAATTATAATTAGAATTTTTTACTTTTTGCTTTAAATTATTATAAAAACTATTTTTCTTCATTTGTTGCCTCCTTTTTTAAGTTTAAATGTTTTGCGTTTGTGCTATTTAACGGCAAATACCATTTTGTAAATCCTCTTGTAACGACCAACGAAGAGAACATAGCAAAAATACCACCCAAAAACAATGCAACAGCAAAAGATTTTAATATTTCAAAACCAACAAAATACAAAATCACAGAAGCAATTATTGAAATAACTGACACATCAACAATACTTAAAACGGAATTTTTGTAACCTAATTTAAACGAAAGTGGAATTTTTCTTCCCATTTTATATTCTTTTTTGATATTTTCAAAATATATAACATGACATAGCATTGTTAAACAAAAACCTATGACGCAACCTATTATGCCTGTTAGTGTTAATGTTACTATTGGCAATGCCTGTAAGAAAAATAAATACAAAATTATATTAATCAAACCTGTAAACATTGCAATAAGTCCCAAATCTCTATAACGAACAATCATAAAAATTGCAATTAAAACAAATGAAATTGCAAATGTTATTACAACATATGTTAAACTATTATAACCAACAAATGCAGAACTCACACTATTCTCTATAATGTCAAGTTTTGCATCAATCGCACCCATCATTACGTTAACTGCATACATTTTTGTTGCATCTTCGGTTGTAAGTGAAGAAACTGGCATAAACGTTATACCATATGAATTTGTTTTTGTTACTTCACCCAAACTACCTATTTGTTCTCCGTCATCAGAATAAAAATAGATTGTGCTTCCATTATCTTTTACTTCTCTCGTAAGTGTCTCAAATTGTTTTTTACCAAGGTCATCAAATTCAATAGCAACACCAAAACTATAAGAATTTGATGCTGAACTTGTTGCTTGATATGTTGCATAACACTTTTTTATTCTTTCTGCACTAATATCTAAATCTGTTTCTTTATCAGTTTCTTCACCGCGAATTACAATTTCAAGTCTTTCACTTAACGCAATCATAAAATCTTCACTAGTGTCTGATTTAGCAATTTCAATCCTAATCATGTTGTTATTTTCAAGACCAACCTGATATAATGTTCCATTGAAATTAGTTAAAACATCTTCAACAAATTTTATTGTGTTTTGCATTTGTTGATTATTAAATGAAGTTATTTCGCTTGAAGTGGGTTTAACTTCAAAAACGGCAGTTTGCCCTTGTCCAATATCATACCCAAGCGGTATTGCACCAGCAAAACTTGCAAAATCATTTACATAAAATGGTATCTTAAAAGAGCAGACTGATAAAAAAATACCAACTGCAACCAAAATAGATACCAGAACATAGTTTATAATTGAAAATCGTTTAGCCATATCATCTCCATAATTGTGCAAGACGCACACTCATACAAGTAAGTATTATAAATAAATAACAAGTGTTAGTCAAACACTTTTTTGTCATTATAAAATATTTATGGACATATTTAAAGATTTTCACACAAAAATAAAACAGCGATTTTGTATAATTTACAAAATCGCTGTTTTAGAGCAGAAATTAATTACTTTTTTTTAAGATTAACTGCAATAATTCCACATACTCCACCAATAATTGACCCAAACAAGCAATCATTTACAAGTGAAATACCAAATTCAAAATTTCCATCTAAGACCGAAAATGCTATAAATGAAATAATTGTAAACATAAGACCAATAACAAGTCCTGAAATTAAACCCATATCCTTAGATTTTTTTAGTGCATAAAATGTACCTACTAAAATAGACAAGGTTTTTATTACTTGATTTATAGGTTTTATTAGTAAATCACTAATTGCAACAAATCTTAAAATAAATGCAAAAATCAAAATTGCAATCAAACATACAGACAGTGCCATAAGTGCACCTTTTAAGACTTGTACAAAAAACGACACTTTTTCTTCCGTATTATTTAAGTTTGCATTTTTTACTTTCATATTCACTCTCCTGCTCATACTTTAAAATATGAAACAAGTTTTGTGATTATGATAATTATTTAGATTTTTTTGATTTTGAACTTTTTTTTGTTTTTACTGTAGTTTTATCAACATCATTTTCTTGAACAGTTGTTTCTTTTATTTCTTCAACCAAATTTGTTGTTACGTCGTTATTTTTAGTTTTTTCTTCTGTTTTTGTTTCTAATTTAGTTTCAGTTTTATTAACAGAAGTGTTTTGTGGTTGTGTTTGTGATTGTGTTGGATTTGAAAGATTGTAGTATACAGACGCAATATCAATACACATATAACCTTTATGTTTTTCATCACCCGTTTCAATTGTTACAGTTTTATAACCTTCTTTGCTGTCAATTGAAATAACTTTACCAATTACTCCTGCTGTTGTTAAAATTGTATCACCTTTTTTTAATTCATCAATCATCTTTTGTGTTGTTGCCATTGCTTTTTTGTTTTTAGCCATCATAAAGATTGGTGAAACTATTAAAACAAGTAACAAAACTCCCAATAAAATCCATTGTTCAACTGAAACTGCTAATAATAAATCCATATAACCTCCTTATATTATAAAAAACATAGCATAATAGTAATAACTATCAAAATTATGATAGGTATTAAAATATTAGTTAAACTTGCTAGCAATAAAATCATTTCTTCTCCCAAATAAAATTTTAACATAAATATTAATGATTAACAAAATATAAAATGTATAAATTTGTTATAATTTTTTAAATTTTATAATTTTTAAGATATTCTTCTTTAAAATCCAATAATCTATCTTGCCAAATTGCTTCTTTAATTTGTTCAGTAAGTTTTGTTAAGTGTCTTAAATTATGAATACTTAAAAGTTCTGCTCCCAACATTTCGCCAGCTTTAATTAAATGTCTTATATATGCTCTTGTATAGTGTTTGCAAGCATAACAATCGCAATCTTCTTCTATTGGTCTAAAATCTTCGCTAAACTCAGCATTTCTTATAACAAGTTTTCCATTCTTTGTAAAGGCTGTGCCATTTCTTGCAATTCTTGTCGGAAGAACACAATCCATCATATCAATTCCTCTTGCATAACCTTCTAATAAGCAATCTGGACTTCCAACACCCATTAAATATCTTGGCATATTTTCAGGAAGATATGGCCTCAAAAAATCTAGCATTTCATACATAAGTTCTTTTGGTTCTCCAACACTAAGTCCACCAATAGCAATACCACATTTTGCATATGGTACACAATCTTCAATACATTGTTTTCTTAAATCTTTAAAGAAGTTTCCTTGAATAATTGGAAAAAGCATTTGTTTTTCATTTTTTTGGACATCATAACATCTTTTTAACCAATTTTTTGTTAGTTCTGCAGATTTTTTTGCTTCTTTATAACTTGCACCATATTTTGAGCATATATCAAAAGCCATGATTATATCTGCACCTAAATCATTTTCAACCTGCATAGCTCTTTCTGGTGTCATTATAAATTTTTGTCCACTTAAATGAGAATTAAACTCAACACCTTCTTCACTAATTTTTCTTAATTTTGCCAATGAAAAAACTTGAAACCCACCACTATCTGTTAAAATTGGTCTATCCCAATTCATAAATTTGTGTAATCCACCTGCTTTTTTTACTATACTCTCGCCAGGTCTTAAAAATAAATGATAAGTATTTGACAAAATTATTTGTGCATTTAATGCTTTCAAATCTTCTGGTCTTAAACCTTTAACTGTTGCTTGTGTTCCAACAGGCATAAATACAGGTGTTTCAATATCTCCATGTGGAGTGTGAAAAACGCCTATTCTTGCACCTGATTGTTTACATACTTTTTTTATTTCATAACTAAATTCCATTTTTTCTCCTACATAATAAACATAGCATCACCAAAACTAAAAAATCTGTATTTTTCTTTTACTGCCAAATTATAAAGTTCAAGTGTTTTTTCAACTCCCATCATTGAAGCAACCAACATAATTAAAGTTGATTCTGGCAAATGAAAGTTTGTAATCAGTGCGTCTACGACTTTCATTTTATATGATGGATAAATAAAAATACTCGTCTCTTCGCTTTTTTCTTGTAATATTCCATTTTCATCACTTGCACTCTCTAGTACTCTCACACTTGTTGTTCCAACTGCAATAATTCGCCTTCCTTCTTTTTTTGCGTTGTTTATATAATCAGAAACTTCTTTCGTTAACACATAATATTCTGAGTGCATTTTATGTTTTAAAATATTATCTTCTTTAACAGGTCTAAAAGTTCCAAGACCAACATGAAGCATAACTTCCAAAATTGTTACGCCTTTATCTTTTGCTTTTTGTAAAAGTTCTTTTGTCCAATGAAGTCCCGCCGTTGGTGCTGCACTTGAACCTTTCGTTTTTGAATATACTGTTTGATAGCGTTCTTTATCTTTTAAATCTGTTTTTATATAGTGTGGAAGTGGCATAGAACCAATTCTATCTAATATATCTTCAAAGACTCCATTGAATATGAACTCTATTTCACATTCTCCATATTCGCCTTTATTTATAACTTTGCAAGAAAGTTCATCACTAAACTTAACAATTGTACCAATTTTTAATCTTTTTGCAGGTTTTGCAACAACGCTCCAATTTGTTAAATTTAATCTTTTTTGAAGCAAAATTTCAATTTTTGCATTCGTATCTATTTTATTTCCAATTATTCTTGCAGGAATAACTCTTGAATTATTTAAAACTAAAACATCACCAGGTTTTAAAAAATCAATAATGTCCCTAAAAATTTTATGTTGTACTTTATCTGTTTTTCTGTCGTATACAAGTAATCTTGAACTATCTCTTGGAGTTGCAGGCGTTTGTGCAATTAAATTTTCTGGAAGTTCATAAAAATAAGTTTTTTTATCTAAAATATCATTTGTTTCCATCGTTTTCTACCGTCTTATAAATTTCTAGTGATTTTTTCTTTTCATCACTTATTGGAATATTTAGATGTTCATATGCTTTACTAAGTGCAACTCTACCTCTTGGAGTTCTTGCGATAAATCCAAGTTGCAAAAGATATGGTTCATAAACATCTTCAATTGTTGCATTATCTTCGCCCGTTGCTGCCGATAAAGTATCAAGTCCAACAGGCCCACCACCAAATTTTTTTATAATATTTTCCAATATTCTTCTATCTACAAAATCAAGCCCTAATTCATCTATTTCCATAAGCGATAAAGACTTTTCTGCAATTAGTCTTGTTATTTTACCTTCGCCAATCACTTCAGCAAAATCTCTAACTCTTTTAAGTAGTCTATTTGCAAGTCTTGGCGTACCTCTACTTCTAGATGCCAAACATAAACAAGCATCGTCATCAATTTCAATTCCAAGAATTTTGCTAGACCTTTTTATTATTATCATAAGTTCTTGTGGTGTATATAATTCTAATCTACAAATAACTCCAAATCTATCTCGAAGTGGTCCTGTAATCATACCTGCTCTTGTCGTTGCACCAATTAAAGTAAAAGGTTGAATTTTTAATCGCATATTTTTTGCCGATGGACCTTTACCAACAATAAAATCAAGTGCAAAATCTTCCATTGCAGGATATAAAATTTCTTCAACTGATTTATTCAATCTATGAATTTCATCAATAAACAACACATCGCCTTTGTTAAGATTTGTAACAATTGCCGCAAGGTCTGCAGCGTGTTCAATAGCAGGCCCACTTGTTATTTTTAGTTGTGAACCCATTTCATTTGCAATAATGTGAGAAAGCGTTGTTTTACCAAGTCCAGGTGGACCATATAAGAGAACATGGTCTAATGTGTCGTTTCTTTTTTTTGCTGCTTTTATATACACTTCAAGCGTATTTTTAATTTTTTCCTGACCAACATATTCACTCATAGACCTTGGTCTTAGTGAATTTTCAATTTCAAGGTCGCTAGCATTTTTTGTACTTGTAATAAATCTATTATCTTCTGCCATTAACTTCCCATTCCTCTTAAAACTTTCGTTATTATTTCTTCAACAGAAGTTGAATTTGATGCATTTTCTTTTGCTAATCTGTATGCTTCGTTTTTACCAACTCCCAAACTAATTAGTGCGTCTGTTGCTTGACTTATATAATCTTCATTTATATTTTCTTCAACACTTTGTGCCAAAGATGGCATTGATTGGTCTTTTAGTTCAACAAGTAACCTTTCTGCAGTTTTTTTACCTAAGCCTTTTATTGTGCAAAGCATTTTAACATCTTGTCTTAAAATAGCACTTACAAGGTCATTAACAGTTATACCCGATAAAATTCCAATAGCCATTTTGGGTCCAATGCCACTTACTGAAATAAGTTTTAAAAACATGTTTTTTTCTTCTCTTGAAATAAAACCATATAAGGTTATACCGTCTTCTCTAACTTGCATATATGTCAAAATTTTAACCATTTCATTTAAGTATTCAATTGAGTTTAATGTATGCTCACTAACTTGAATTTCATAGCCTATATTATTGCAATCTAAAACAATATATCCGTCTTGTTTTTCAACGATTTTGCCTTCTATATAATTAAACATATATTCTCCTTAAACTTCATTTATATTTAAATTTGGATTTATTTGACTATGACAAAGTGCAACAGCTAGTGCATCAGCAGCATCATCGGGTTTTGGAACTTTGTCGAGCCCTAATATTGTTTTGACCATAAATTGAACTTGTGCTTTTTCTGCTCTGCCCACACCTGTTAATGCTTGCTTAATTTGAAGTGGCGTGTATTCAAACACTTTTACATTGTTTTTTTTACAAGCAAGTAAAATTACTCCCCTTGCTTCTGCCACAGGAATAATTGTTGTTTGATTTCGAAAATAGAAAAGTTCTTCCACTGCAACAACATCGGGTTTGTATGAGAAAATCAAAGAACAAAGCGAACTATATATAATTTCTAATCTTTCTGGCAAACTAAGTTCTTTGGGTGTAGAAATTACACCATAATCTATAACATTTGTTTGATTATTACATTCAATAACACCAAAGCCAACAATTCCATAGCCTGGGTCAATACCTAAAATACGCATAAAATCACCACTTATATATTTTAGATAATAATTTATTTATAGTCAATAAAAAACCTGCTAAAAGCAGGTGTTTTTTATTCTTCACAGTTGTTTACATTATGATAAACTTCTTGAACATCGTCCAAATCGTTAAGTGCGTCAAGCATTTTTTGAAATTGCTCCAATTTAGAACTATCTAAATCTATATAGTTGTCAGGCAAAAGTGCAACTTCGCTAGAAAGAAGTGCATATCCTTTTGCTTCCATAAGTGATTTCACCTGACTTAATGTTTCTGGTTTTGTGTAAATTTCAATAACGTCATCATCTTCAACAACATCATCAGCACCACAATCTAAACTATCCATCATAACCATATCAACATCTGTTGCAGAATTTTTTTCAATAATTATTTGACCTTTTCTGTTAAATAAATAATTTACACAACCAGTTGAGCCCAAACTTCCACCATGTTTATCAAAAGCGTGTCTAACATCTCCTGCCGTTCTGTTTTTATTATCTGTTAAGCATTCAACAATAACAGCAGAACCACCTGCACCATAGCCTTCATAAGTTATCGCTTCATAATTTACACCCGACATTTCTCCTGCGGCTTTTTTTATTGACCTTTCAATAGAATCATTTGGCATATTGTTTTGCTTTGCTTTTGCAATAACATCTTTAAGTTTGCTATTTACATTAGGGTCACTTCCACCTTGTTTAACAATTACAGCGATTTCACGACCAATTTTAGTAAAAATTTTGCCTCTTTGAGCATCTGACTTTTCTTTTGTTCTTTTAATATTATTCCACTTGCTATGACCTGACATTTTTTCCTCCACTTCCATATGTTATTTGATACATTATTATACTTCCACTTACACCAGCATTTAAACTTTCCAAGTTATTTTGCATTGGCAATGATATTTTATCTGTTGCAATTTTTCTTAAATCTTCACAAACTCCATGACCCTCATTGCCTACAACAACACCGATGTTGTTTGAAAAGAAACTTTCATATATACTTTTTCCATTCATATCAGCAATATAAATTCGTTTATTCCATGATTTTAAAACATTTATAAATGATTTATCAGTTTCATAAACATTACACTTAAATAGTGCTCCCATTGTGCTTCTTATTGTTTTATCAAGTGTAACACTGGCACAATTTATCAAATAAATGTCTAAAAAATTGGCACCAACAGCACTTCTTATAAGAGTCCCAACATTGCCGGGGTCTTGTATATTGTCTAAAACTAAAAAGTTGTTACTTGGCGGTTTTAAAGACTGTTTTTTTAATTTTACAAACGCAATAACTTGTTGAGATGTCTTTGTATTTGAAAATATTTTTAAAACATTACTAGAAACAATAATATCTTTTGTTGTATATTGTTTTGTAACTTTCTCTGTTTTTACAACATCAACAATTTCCCATTTATTTTTTATTGCTTCATCAATAAGTTTTGGACTATCCAAACAAAGTATATCTTTTTGTTGTTTTAATTTTTTTAATTGCTTAATGTATTCGTTTTGAACTGACGTAATCATGAAAATAGTATACACAAAATTTATAAAAAATCAAACTAATCATTACACAAAAAAACAAATCAATTTGATTTGTTTTTTTATTAAATTAAATTGCTTTTTTCGCTGTTGCAACAAGTGAAGCAAAACCTTCTGTGTCGTTAACAGCCATATCTGCTAAAATTTTTCTGTTTAAATTTACACCAGAAACTTTTAAACCATGCATAAATTGACTATATGAAATATCATTCAATCTGCATGCAGCATTTATTCTTGTTATCCACAAAGAACGGAAATTTCTTTTCTTTAATCTTCTGCCAATATATGCATATTGACCACTTTTCATAACTGCTTCGCGAGCAACTCTATAAAGTTTAGATTTTGAACCTCTGTAACCTTTTGCTTGTTTTAAAATTGCTCTTCTTTTCTTTAATGCATTAACTGATCTTTTTATTCTCATAGTTCACTCCTTATGCATTGATCATCTTTCTAACATTTGCTGCTTGTTTTCCTGAAAGATAACCACCTTTTCTTAATTTTCTTTTTCTTCCTTGTGCTTTTTTATCAAGGAAATGTCCACGGTTTGGTTTTGCAAACTTAACATTTCCAGATTTATTTACTTTAAATCTTTTCTTTGCACCACTGTGTGATTTTAATTTTGGCATTTTAATTCTCCTTTATAATTTTCTATTTTTTAGGCGATATAATCATAATAACATTTCTTCCAACAACTTCTGGCTCTTTATCATAAGTTCCAACGCTTGAAAGCATATTATAAAATGATTTAACAACTTCAATCGCATTTTTTGAATACGCTTGTTGACGGCCTTTCATTCTTAAAACAACTTTAACCTTGTCGCCATCATTTAAAAATCTTAAACCATGTTTTGCCTTTACTTCCATGTCATGCGTGTCTATTGTAAGAGAAAGTTGAATTTCTTTTAAATTTGAAATCTTTTGATTTTTTTTGAGTTCTTTTTCTTTTTTTATTGCATCAAATTTATACTTGCCATAGTCCATTATTTTACAAACATATGGAGTTGAAGAAGAAGACATCAATACTAAATCCAACCCTTCGTTTGAAGCAATATCCATCGCAGTTTTTAAACTTACAATGCCGTGTTGTTCTCCGTTTTGACCAATTAACCTTACTTCGTTTGTGTTTATTTGGTCGTTTATTAGAAGTTCCTTAAAAATTGTTATATCCTCCTTAAATAAAAATGAGTGAAAACAGAATAGTTCTCACCCAAATAAAACAAATTAAATATTAAAATGTTTTACTCAACCTAAGTAAACTTGGTTGGTGAGAAGTTAACACTTCTGCTTTACGTAGACATACTATCACATATAATTTTGCATGTCAACAATTTTTAATATTATATATAACTTTTTTCTGAAAATTTATTAACTTCACTTCTTGCTTGCATTTTCCCATAAAGTTTTGTTAAAAAATTTGCTGTGTCGTTATCAAATCCAAGTCCTCTTATTAAACTTGCTCTAAGAGAACGCAAATCTTTTAATTGTTTTTCTTCAACATATCCAACAAGTGCTTTTACTCTAAGTTTATTTATTGTTTTTTCTGTTGGATAAACTGTTGGATTTTGCATATTATATTTTGGAAATTGTTTGTATGTGTCTCTCTCACTATATGAGACGCCACCTTCAATTAAAACAACATTGTTTTCTTTCCAAATAGCAAACAGTCTTCTCAATTTTAACAAATTGTATTTCATAACATTTCTTGGTTTCCAAGAATTTGCGTCTTTAACTTGATAGTATATTTGTTTATACTTTAACGCAAATTTACTTTGCAATTCTTCGGTGCTTGCCGTAAGAACAGTGTCAAAACCAATAATATCCATTATATCTTTATAGTTATCCCACAATATATCAAGTTCTTCTTCATATAAATTTCTCATAACAACCTCTTTACAACCTCTTTTATTTTATGTTGTAAGTATATCATCTTTTTCTTAAAATGTCAATATGTACTTTTTTTCTTTTTTCTTAAAATTATTAAACTAACCACAATACAAAGTGTTAAAACAAAAAAACACACACCAAATGTAATACTCATAATATACATTCCCATAAATGTCGTTGTTGTTTCACCATATATTTTAGGTGTGTTTGCCCCTAAAACATAATATCCTATTGTAGAATATAGCAAAAATAAATCTATTAAAATTAAAACACCATAAATTGAGTATACGACTACTTTTTTACACATATATATCACCTTCTAAATTAAAACTTACATATTGTGTTTCATTGAAATAACCAAATTTATAATCTGTTTTAATACTTTTATTTGTTTGACAATTTTTAAATGTTTTTAATTGCGCACTTAATTTACTTGGACTATAAATAAAATATGTATCCAATTTTTCACTTTCTTTTGCTACACTATTCCATAGATTGATTGCAAAATAACTGCAGTTATATATTGGACTCCAATAATCATGTGTTGCAATAAAATTGCATATTGTTTCAATATCATTTTTTTCTAAATATTTTGTTACTGAAATTCTTCCAAGATATTTTTCATAAAGTCTTATATAATTTGATTCAACATTATACCAAACACCAAAATGTTCTTGTATGCTCCATGTTCCAATACAAACACTTTCGTTTGAATTTAATGTATAATTTCCAATAACAATATCATTTTGTGAAGTGTTTGAAATTGACAAAAAACTATGTCCTAAATTCATTAAGCCAAACTGGCTTTCACCCTTTCCATCATATGTAAAAATTGACATAGTTGCTATGTGATTTTTTATGTATTCTACTTTTTTTGTTTTTTGTTCTGTTTTACAAGAACAAAAGCACATGCTTGAAACAAAAATAAAAATGGAAATAGAAAATAATTTTAATAATTTCATAATTAAAATATATCAAATATATTTTCATATTGCAATATTTATTTAATTCATTTTTGAAATAAATCTCACTCTTTTTTCAAATAATTTACAAATTAAATTTTTTAAATTATTTGGCAAAATCTCACTACAATATATATTTATATTTTTAGGACATAATGCAATTAAAAGTGAAACGAGTTTTTTATCTTTTTCTTCTGTCATTTCTCTGCTGTCTATTTTGTCAAATTTTGAATCAAAAACATCATAACTATCATTTGTTGACATTATGTTAATAACATCACTTTTCACTTCTATATTATCAATTAAAAACTTAATTAGTTCCATAAAGGTTTCGTTAGAATATAAATAAATTTCGTTTTGATTTGCTATATCAATAAGTTCTTTCCACTTATCCTTTAAAGCTTGAAGTTTAAAATTAAAAAACCCATCTAAATTCAATTTATTATTGATGTTTAAATATTTATTAACAATATATCTGTCTGTTTCTCTATCAAAAAATAAAAGTGCAGAAATAAATGCCTGTTTTGACATTTCATCACCAATATTTATGTGCAAATTTGACACTAAAAAATCTTTTTTATAAAAATAACACACACATTCACTTATTATGTCTTGCAAATTTAAAATGAGTCTGTTTTTTTCATATTCATTACAAGCAATAAGTATGTCAATATTCAACTGCTTTTCGTGTTTAGTAACCAATCCCTCGTATTTTTTTGTGTATTCTTGCAATTTATCAAATACATAATTGCACAAAAGATGTTTATTTTTATTTATTGAAATGCAAAACTCCCACATGTTAACCCCTTATATGTCAATGTATTTTATGCAACCTAAAAATTTTTACTCACAAATAATTTTTAATAATTTGTAATATATTGCAATATTTATGCAAACATTATTTGACATGAAAAATTAATAATGATAAATTTATTTTAGGAGAATAAATGAAAAATAAAATAAAAATATTTTTAAGTGTAGTTTTGCTTTTATGTGCCTGCATTTCAATGTCGGCGTGTAATGAAACGCCAAAAAAATATAATATATATGTAAATGTTTGGTATGCAAATTATGGATATGTTGAAGGTGATGGAACATATAAAGAAAATGATGACTGCACAATAACAGCAACTCCCAAAGGAGATTCTAAATTTTTAGCATGGATGAACGAAAATGTTGTTGTATCATATGAACCAATATACACATTTAAAGTTTCAAATGAAACAAGTGGAACTTATACTGCAATTTTTACCTGTCCTAACCTTGAACTTGTAAGCCCAACCAAAATTATTTTCAATGACATATATAATCAAAATAACACAATAACAAATATATCAGCCAATGTAAAACTTGGCAGTTCATATGAAACACTAAAAGAAGTGTTAAACACTGAAATAAATGCAACAAAAACTTTTGATATCGACACAATTACACTTGCACTAAATAAAATAACAAAAATATATGCTGAAATAAATTTAACTTATACTTATGAAACTTTAATCGATGGTGAAAGTTCTCTTATTGATGTAAAAACACAGACATATTTAGAAATCAACCTTAATGGCGACTTAATTACCCAAGAATATAAATTAAACATACCAACAAATGTTAATGGCGAAGCATATATAAGTTTTGAGTTTGCCGATTTCTCAGTTCCAACTGATGATGATGTAGAAAATTAAAAAAAGTTCACAAAATGTGAACTTTTTTTAAAATATTTTTAATAATTTTTAAAATAAACCTTCAATTTTATAATTATTGTCTATTTGCATATTTATTGCGTTTGGTGTTTTGCTAAGACCAGGCATTAAAAGCATCTTCCCTGCAAGCACAACAATAAAGCCTGCACCTGTTTTAACTTCTAAATCTCTTACATTCAAGTAAAATCCCTTTGGTCTGTTTATCAGTTTTGCATCATCACTCAAACTATACTGAGTTTTTGCAATCACAATTGGCAATTTGTTTAAATGCAATTTATTTAGTCTTTTTATTGTTTCTTCGGCTTGCTCGCTATATTTAACGCCTTTTGCACCATAAACATTTACTGCAACTTTTTTTATTTTTGTTTTTATCATACTTTCTGTATCATAAATAAACTTAAATGAATCATTATTCCAAGTACAGACTTTAACAACTTCTTTTGCTAAGTCTATTGCACCATCGCCACCATTTCCCCACACATCGTTAATGATACACTTTATATCAATTTTATCTAATTCGTTTATAACTGTATCAATTTCATCTTTAGTATCACTAGAATATTTATTTAATGTTACAACGGGTGGCAAATGAAATTTATTGTATATTGTGTCAATATGTGCAAGTAAATTTTCCATGCCTTTTTTAACTGCATCAATATTTTCTTTATCTAATTCGTTATCAGCAACACCACCGTGCAATTTAAGTGCTTTTATAGTTGCAACAATAACTACTGCATTTGGTTTTAAATTTGCCACTCTACACTTCACATCAAAAAATTTTTCTGCTCCAAGGTCAGCACCAAATCCTGCTTCTGTCACAACATAATCTGCATACGATAGTGCCATTTTTGTTGCAATTATACTATTGCAACCATGCGCAATATTTGCAAAAGGTCCCAAATGCACAATAGCAGGAGTATGATTTAATGTTTGAACCAAATTTGGCATAAGAGCATCTTTTAAAAGTATTGCCATACTTTCTTGTGTTTTTAAATCTCTTGCATAAACAATTTTACCGTCTTTGTTTAGTGCAACAGAGATGTTGCCCAGTCGTGTTTTTAAATCTTCAAAATCTTTTGCTAGACACATAATTGCCATAATTTCACTTGCTGCCGTTATTGTAAATTGGTCTTTTCTTTCTATTCCATTCCCTTTTCCTTGAGCAACGGTAACTTCTCGCATTGCTCTATCGTTTAAGTCTAAACATCTATGAAACAAAATTTTTTCAGGGTCAATATTTAATTCGTTTCCTTGAAAGATATGATTATCAATCAAACTGCAAAGCAAATTGTTTGCAGAAGTAATTGCGTGAAAATCACCATTAAAATGCAAATTTATATCTTCCATTGGAGCAATTTGACTATATCCACCACCGGTTGCACCGCCTTTAATACCAAAAACAGGACCAAGCGAAGGTTCTCTTAGTGCTAAACAAGTTTTTTTGCCAATCATGTTAAGCGCGTCTGCGAGACCAATAGCAACAGTTGTTTTACCTATTCCGTATTTTGTAGGATTGATTGCAGTAACTAGAATTAGTTTTCCGTGTTTTTTGCCATATTTTATTGGTAATTTTGCCTTGTAATTACCATATAAAATAATATCACCTTTATATTTTAATTTTTTTGCAATTTTTTTAATATCTTTTAATTTTGTATTTCTTGCTATTTCAATATCTGTCATGTTCACCTCTTTGTTTAAATTATACACTATTAAAATATATTTGTCTATTGTTAAAAAACATCAAAAAACTCACAATAACATTGTGAGTTTTTTTACTTTATACAACTTTATTTTTTAGTAAACACTGCATAACCATCTTTATTTGTTGCAGTAAAGTTATTTAATAAATATGTGCTTGTTACATCTTCTGGTTTATCACACTTAACTTTAACGATTCCTGTGCCTGATTGTAAATAACTTAATAAATACCCTTGACTTGATGAATCTATTATTGCATTTGCAATATCCAAATTATTTATTACAACAGTGTTTAAACTGCTACAAGACATAAACGCACTATCTCCTATTGTTTCTACACTATTTGGTATTGTTATTTCGCTTAAACTACTGCAATTACGAAACGCACGATCACCTATGCTTGTTACACTGTTTGGTATTGTTATTGAAGTTAAACTCTCACAATTTCCAAACGCAGAATATCCTATTGTTGTTAAATTGGTGCAACCACTTAAATCTACACTTTGTAAATTACTGCATCCAGGAAACGCATGAAATCCTATTGATGTTATTTCACTTGGAATTAACACACTTGTTTGTGTTTGAAATTCGGTTATAAACTCTGTTGGGTAATCAATTAATCCAAATTGATTATAAAGCTCAAATAACCCAATTCCCCAATATGTTGTGTCAATTTGCTCAAAATCTTGTGTTTGCATATCTTCTTTAAGTTCGGACCAACAAAATGTTAACGAACTTTCACTTTCAGGAGTAAAACCTTCATAACTTAACGCAATGGTAAAATTGTTATCTTCACCACTAACTAAATCAGTTACTTTTATTGCTGTACAAGAATTTTTAGAACATCCCCCAATTGTATTTTGTATTCCACTACTTATAAAATCAGTTACATCACTATACTGACCTTTTGCAATATATCCCATCGAAAAATCACCATTTGTTTGTAAGTTAAGCCAGTTTGTGCCTTGTGGAACATCGTTTAATGTAAAGTTGTAAAATGATGCACTTTCTACAACTTCTGATG
>CALWTD010000034.1 GCA_944384395.1 uncultured Clostridia bacterium | reverse complement strand
AGCCAGGATCAAACTCTAACGTTGTTTGTATAATATCTACTTGAGTAGTTATTACCTTGTTAGTTTTTGATTTCTGTACTCATACTTTTACTGACTTGTAAATAGTTTAGTACTCTCAATTTTTTATGATTGACAAGTATACTGTGTATGTTTATTCTAAACAATTAACCTTTACTATTCTTTCATATTCAATTGCTATGGTTCTTGCCACTCACTTTCTTGTGAACAGCATACAAATATTAACACATACATCTTCTCTTGTCAACGACTTTTTTAACTTTTTTTAACTTTTTTCATCTTTTTTTTCGCTTTCTCTTAAACACACCGTATAGTTGTATTGATTTTATTTGCTTTTTCATTTTTTTTATATGTATAATTAAGTTATATTTACAAAAAAATTAAATATTGGAGTGTGTATGTTTTCATTTGAAAGTAACGCAAAATACATAAATTGGTTAGATTTAAAACATATTATTTTACTCTTTTCTATTGTTATATTTGTATGTACAACATTATATTTTTTACTATTTGCAAAAAGCAAAAAAGGTATTATGATAACAAAAATTGTTCTTGCTTCCATTCTATTTATATTAGAAATTGGCAGAATAATTTGGACAGTTGTGTCAAACAATTATTTTCACAAAACAACAAATTGGTTAATAACGCTAAATTTTGAATCTTGCACAATGATGGTATGGCTAAATATAGCGCTTGTTATTTTAAGTTTATTTTTAAATAAAGATAATAAATTTCTCATTTACTTATATAACATATCGTTTGGCATAGGTTTAGTTGGAGGTGTAATAACATTTATATATCCTGCATTCATAAACTCTTACTATTCAATTTTTCACTTTGAAAATTTACAATCCATTATAAGTCATATAATTTTAATAGTTTTGCCACTTTACTACTTAAAAACAAAACAATTTTCGCCAAGACTAAAAGATTTTTGGATAATACCATTCACATATATATGCGTTGGTAATCTCTCTGCAATGGCATCAATAATTGCAAATTGGAATTTCGCTTTTACATTTTATTGTATGCCATTTTTGGTTATGGGTGTAAAAATTCCGTTTCCTTTTCATATTTTAACTATATTTATATTGTTATCTTCTATAATGTTTTTAGTTTATACTATTTTTGAAATAAAAAATAAATCTCATTTTCAACATTATTCAAAATTAACAAAATTTGAATATATTTCAATTTTGATTTCATGTATTAATCTTGTTATATATCTTATTTTGTTATCAAATTTAAAAAATTTCTCTCCAAGTTTAATTGGTTTAGTGTATTTAATTCCTTTATTTGTTTTTATAAGTCTAGAATTTATCTTTTATAAAATAATAAAAAATAAATAAAATAATAAAAAATAAACAAAAAAACATATCTGGTTGGGGTTCACCCCAAGTTAGATATGTTTTTTATTTTTGCCAATAAAAATTTTTTAGATATGGCATACCACCATTTATATTTTCATCAATAGCAAAATTATCTCCTAGATTAGCAGATTTTATTTGAGAAACTGAATAATATGTTTCCGTGTCTACAGAATATTCTATATCACAATAATAATAATCGATTATTGGTACATAATCTGCCCACCAAACTCTATTGTTATAGTCATCATACATCTGTATTCTAAATAACAATAAAGGAACAATTCTATAAACAGTTTGATCAAAAGAGGAGACGTTTCCTACTCTTGCACCAACTAAAATAATATCATGAACACTATCTATTCTATTGTTGTAATTTCCGCTAAAAATATTTTTGACAAATATATATTGAGATAACAATATTTCATTAGGCGTTGAACAACTTTCAGATATCCAGTATATACTATCACACTCAATATCTATATATCCTTGAAATTGAGAGTTGGGTGGATGTATTATGCTATTGCAAGCAAAAATATCTTTAGTTAGTACAGGAACTTCAAATTCACAAACATCAAATACCTCTTTAGAGGAACCACTTACACCTTCTAGTGTTCTATTTACATTTAAAGAAAAAGTTATTGTTTTACTAAAATTATTTTTCAAACAACTAGGCTCAATTGAGTAAACATTCGTTTTTTTACCTATTTTGTTTCTTTGATTTAATAATGAAACATCAGCAGCGTATTTATCATATTCTATGTCTGTTATATATGGTTGTATATAATAACTTGTTGAACCACCTGTATCATAAGGTTGTGCAATAGAATTGCCATTTGTATTTGCATTTTGAGGAATTGACGTTTCTCCATAACCTTTAAAATTCATTCCTATGTTGTAACTATTATTGTCAACAAATTTTGTTGGTGTTATGTTTTGCTGTGAAACAACATCTCCCGAATTATATATATTTGTTAAATTTATGGTACTTTGTGAATATCCAACTAACCCACCTGCATAAGTGCCAGAAATTTTTCCTGTATTATAAGCATCTTTTATTTCGAATGTTTTACTGTTATATAATGCCCCAGCAAGCCCTCCTGCATAACCATATGAACAATTTATATTTCCTGTATTAAAACACTGTGAAATTGTAACATTATTGCAATAACCTAATATTCCACCACACTTTCCATAATATATTGATGTATTGTTATATATTATATTGCCGTTATTTCCACAATTATTTAGTGTTGCAGAATTTGAATAACCTATTATTCCTCCAACATTATAATTTGTTGTTGTTGTTGAAATATTAACATAATTTAAACAATCAGTTGCTTCAATAGTATTGGTTATTATTCCAACAAAACCACCTGTATTTTTATATTTCCCATCAATAGTTCCTGTTGCAACACATTTATCCAATACAATTTTACCATTAGTTTCACCAACAAAAGCTCCAACAGAAGATGCCGAAGATGTTGAATTGTTTAATTTTACATTTATTGTAAGATTCTTAAGAGTAATTATGCTATTAGAATTGTTTACTTTACCAATAAATCCACCATAAACTGAATCCGAATTTAAATTTAAAATACTTTTTCCATCTCCGTCTAAATACAATATGCTTTTTGTGATAGTTGGACTATCCCAAGTATGTGCCGACAAATCTATTGTTGTTCCAAGTTTACCATACCCACCTTTTGCGCTAACAAAATAATACAACTGTCCACCGGTAGTAATAATATATGGATCGAAACTTGTTCCACTACCACCTGCAAAAGTTGTTTCTTTATTTGCACTCCAATATGTTGTTGCACTTGAAGTTGATATAATTGGCACTAAAGTGGTTGCAAACAAAATAACAATTATAAAATATACTGCATACAAGAAAGAGAAATTTTTGTAAAAATTTAATCTTAAATTTTTTATCATAATTTTTCCCCTCCTTTTATATTATTTAAACATTTTATGTTATTATTGTCAAACATACAAATAAAAAAACAATCTCTTGATTGTTTTTTTATTTATTTGTACTATTCATCTTTATCATTAAAAAAATCAAAAGCTTTCATAATTTCATCTAAGTCTTCTTTTGGATTAATTGCTTCTTTTAAATCAAAGCCCGTTTCATTAACTTCTGGTATTGCTTTTATTTTTGAAGTTATTATATTTGCGTATGCATTATTTTCAGTTGTATCTTCTTGTAAAAATTTATCTGCTAAATTTTCATAGTTTTCATTATCTTTAATGGTTTCATTATAAATTGGCTTAATAAGTGGTGCTTTATCTTCTATTCTAGCAAGTTCACTTTGACTATTTTGCATATCTTTTGGCAACTGTTTTCTTTCAACTTTTACCACTCTTTTAGGTTCTGTTTTTGAGTAGGCACTAAGTTTACCAAGCAATAACCTAATTGTGTCATTGTCCGTTTGAACAGGCGAAGTAATAGAACATAGTCTGTAATCATCTTTAAGGGTAGATTTTATATTATCTTTAAATTCTGTTAAAAGCTCTTTAACATTTTCGACTTCTTCAATTTGTGGATATTTGCTTAAAATAACATTTAAAAGTTTTTCCCATTTAGAATACAATAAATTGATTTGTTGAATTTTAAGCTTATAAACATTATTTGAACTTTTTTCAATTTGTTTTGCTTTTTCAACAGCAGCTGTAAGAGCAATCGATATACTGTTACCCTTGTCTTGAATTTCTTTATCTCTATTTTTATATTTTTGAAGTTCATCATTTATTTTAGCATTATTGCGTTCTAAATCATTTATCTTTGCTGTTAAATCATCAATATATAAATCAACTTCTTTTTTATTGTATCCATTTTTAGATGATGTAAAATTCATTTTAATTACTCCTAGTGTTTATTTTTGCCCTTACTAGCATATTTGTTATAACAAAAAGAACAAATATAACTTGAATAAAAACAAATTCAAATGTTGTAATGTAGGCAAACTTAAATATACTTAATAATAACACTTCAAAAACACATATGACAAACACTTTTAAATGAATATTTTGACGAAAAATCGCAAAAACAAGAAAAGATGATAATCCAAAAATTAAAATATACACAGGATAAACAAAACTAAAACGCAATCCATAAAAATGCACATAAATATTAAAAATAGCAATAAATAACAAAAAACTGCCCAGCCATAATTTTGAGTCTTGAACAAAATATGCACTCTTGATAAGAATTGGAATAGATAAAAACAGAATAAATAATGAAAACCACACTTGCCTTAATTCAATATTAAAAAGGCAAAATGCGTATAAACAAATTAGAAACAAATTAAAAATTTTTAGAAATATTGTTATCTTCAACTATTTTATCCTTTCTCTTGTATTTAATAGTGTAAATAACAATCAATAAAATTATACCAGCCAAAATTAAAAGTCCACTTAAAAGTTGAGAAACTTTAATTGGTCCTATATATAAACTATCTCCTCTAAATGTTTCAATAACACATCTTACTGTTCCATAGCATATAAAATACAAACTCATCATTACACCACGAGTTTTTATTTTCCTTATAAGATAAATAAAAACACCAAAAATAATAAAATTACAAAAACTTTCATAAAAAAATGTTGAATAATGCCAAACACCATCTATTTGGGTTGCAAGTGGAAACCACATAAAAGCATCATTAGTAACTTCAACACCATAGCAACAACCACCAAAATAGCAACCAATTCTGCCAATAGCTTGACCCAAAATTAAGCCAACAACAGCAACGTCTGCTACATCAATAAAATTTTTTTTATGTATTAAGCAATACAACAAAACTCCAACTGCACCACCAATAACACCACCATAAATAGCCATGCCACCTTCCCAGATTTTAAAAACTTCCCAGAAAGTATAAGAGTGTTCACTAAATAAAACAAAATATAGCCTTGCACCAATAATTGACAATGGTAAAACATATAAAGCAATTAAATATATATCATCAGGTTTAAGATTTCTAAATTTACAAATTTTACAAACAACTAAAATTGCAACAGCCATTCCTATTGCAATAATCAATCCATACAAATTTATATATAAACCTAAAAATTCAAAACCTTTACTGTGTAAAATCATGCTTGTATTATACACTTATAATAAATGAACGTCAATAAAATAATATGCAATAAAAAAAGCCTGTAATAAGGCTTTTTAATCTACAAGTTCATTCATATCAGTTGCAAAATCACTATAAGAATAATTTTCATTCAAATAATTTTTGCCAGATACCTGTACCCTTTTATCTCCACTGTGAAGTTTTGTTAAAAGATTAACTCTATTTTCTAACTCTTCGTTGTTTGAAATAACAACTGAACGGTCTTGAAATTTTTTATCTGATGTGTAATGTCTTTTATGAAGAACAAGTGGAAATACGTTTTGCAAATCTTTTTGTTCTTTTATTTCTTTTTGTAAATCTTTCAATAATATTAGTTCATATGCTGGCATTTCACTTTCAGCGTTAGACTTAACATAAGTATTTTTAATACCAGATAATTGATTGTTTTCTATTGATGCAACGTAACCATAATCTTGTTTATATTTTGCACTGTATCTCGCTTTTAATGAATCATCAGAAGTTACATATTTTTTAAATAAATTCAATGCTTCTTCATTATTTAAACTTGCACCGGTTCTGTTGTCTACAACATCTTTATTTAGTTGTGGAATATGAACTGACGAAACGTATTCATAACTACCAGACATAGAAGAATTTTTTATTTGTTCTTTTTGAATTTTTGATTCTGTTTTTAAAACTTTTTTACTTGCTATTTTTGATTTCTTGCTAGAACCATACATATTAGCATATGCATTATAAGTTTCATATGCTTGTTTTTGATTTTGAAGCAAAACTTGATTTTTGGTTTTACCATATCCAAATTTATCACCAAGCATTCCAGATTTTTTATTATCAGCACTATATGCCATGCTTTTAGCCAAATTTTTTGCAAGTTTTTTCTCATTTATTGTTGTGTTTTCCTTTTCGTTTTGTAAACCCTTTTGAGCAACTTGATTTAAAGCAAGTTTTGCAAGAGAGTTTGCTTGTTGCTTTTCAGCATTTTTTCTTCTCACATAACCTGTTGTAAGAGAAGTTGTAAGAGCCACTAAATCAAAAGCACCCACACAAGCACTAAGTATTGCCAAATCAAACAATACAAGTTTTACAACTGGTGCAAGCCCAGCCACAAAAAAACCTATACCAGCACTAGCAATTCCAAAAACAGCTGCTAGTACAATTCCTGCTACTAAAAGTGCTATATTTCTTTTTTTCATAATCACTCCTATTTTTCATATAAATTATATGACAATACAGGCACTAAGTCAATACCTAATTTTATTTTATTTCAATAAAATTCTTATTATCTTTCCATAACTTTTCTATATTATACTTTATTCTTGTGTCTTTCGTGAAAATATTTATAATAATATCTTTAAAGTCTAACACAATCCAAACACCTTTAAAAATGCCATCAGTATGCAAACAATGCAAAGTGTCTTTATACTCTTCTTTTATAAAATTAGCCAAATTTTTTGTTTGTTGATTGTCATCACAAGAACAAATAATCATTCTTTTTGCAATTTTAGATTTTTTTTCTATATCTAAAACAACAACATTTGTTGCATTTAATTCCAACAATTTGTTTGCTATACTTAAACTCAATTCATCAATATCCATAATCACTCCGTGTTATATAAGCATTGTAACAAAAAAGTAAATTACTGTCAATTTAATGTTTAACCGTAGTTATGTTGTCAATAATTATTATATGAAGAGATTTAACTTTTTTAAAACATTTGACGCATTTTTCAGAATTTTAATTATATTTCTCGCGTGTTTTGTGTGGTGCAGATATTTTATTGATAATTTATGGATAAGTCTTGTTGCGACGATATTTTTAACTATTATAATAGATTTAACTATAAATTTTGTAAAAAATAAAAGACAAAAAAAGAAAAATACTTACAAAGAAGAAGACGAAAAAATACAACAATATATCAACACGTTTATATTTTCAGAAGATAATTTTAGCGTTAACTTCTTTTACGAACTTGCAAAAATAAAACACCAAGCACAAAAAAAGAATAAATATATCGAAATTGTCAACACAAATAAAAAAATTATACTATTCCCCTATTTTATTTATAGGGACTTTAACAGCGATGATTTGGTTTTAGTTTATAATAAAACAAAAAAAGAAATGTCATCAAGATTAATTATTTGCACAAACACTATTGATAATAATGCAATTAAACTTGCTCAAAAATTACCACTTGATGTATACATTTTAGATGGAAATCAAGTATATGAAAAACTTTTAAAAAAATATAATTATTTTCCATATCTTACAAAATTAAAAAGTGAAACAAAAATAGGTTTTAAAGAAATTTTAAGTTATGCCCTAAACAAAAAAAGAACGAAAGGATATTTCATCGCCTCCGTCATTTTACTTCTGTCTAGTTTCTTTGTTCCATACAAAATTTATTACGTTGTTATGGCAACTTTATTGTTAATTTTATCTCTTGTTTCGTTTTCAAATCCAAAATACAATAAAATTGAAAATATTGAACTTTTAGATTTAAATTAAATGTTTAAATCGATATGTTTAACACCTTTTCGTGTGCTTCTTCTATAAAGAACAAAAATGCTGCCTATAACTTGCACACATTCGCCACCAATTTTTGTTGCTATGCTGTTTGCAAGTTGTTTAATATCTTCATCGCAATTTTTCAAAACTTTAATTTTAACAAGTTCATTTTTGTCTAGCATATCTTCAATTTGTATTATTGAAGTTTCTTTAATACCTTCTTTTCCAATCTGCATAGTTGGTGAAAGCGTACTTGCCAAACTTCTTAAATATGCTCTTTGTTTTGTTGTTATCATATATTCTCCTTTATTCTTCATATTCAAATGATATATCTTTAATTATAACGGTGTCTCCAACCTTTAAGCCTTTTTCTTTTAGTTTGTCAATAATACCAAACTTTTTAAGTGCATTTTGAAAATATGCAAAAGAAGTTTCATCGCTTAAAACAACTCCCCTAATCATATTATCGATAAGCCCACCGCAAACTTCGTATGTTTGATTGTCAACCTTTTTAACTTCAAAAGAATTTTTATCTCTAACGTCAAAATTGTCAAGTTCAACATCAATAGGTGCAGGTTTTGGTGTTTTTTCCAACACTTGCCAAATTTTTGCTTTTAGTTCTTCTGTTCCTTTATGTATTATAGAACATAACAAAATTGGTTTTTGTTTTGTTTTTTCTTCAAATTCTTTAACTTTTTTATCTAGTTCTTCTTCACTTAATAGGTCAATTTTGGTTAATGCAACTATTTGTGGTACAGTTGAAAGTTTTTCGCTGTATTTTTTTAGTTCCTTATTTATATTAAAATAATCTTCTATTGCATTTCGACCTTCACACTCTGAAATATCAACAAGGTGAACAATAACTCTAACACGCTCAACATGTTTTAAAAAATAATGTCCAAGTCCTGCTCCTTCACTTGCTCCGTCAATAAGTCCAGGAATATCACAAGCCACAAAACTTTTATCTTTATAAGAAACAACACCCAAATTTGGATATATTGTTGTAAAGTGATAGTTTGCAATTTTTGGATTTGCATTGCTTATAACCGAAAGCAGTGTACTTTTTCCAACATTTGGATAGCCTACAAGACCAACATCTGCTATGCTTTTTAATTCTAATATAACTTGTCTTTCTTTAACTATTTCGCCCGTTTGAGAAAAGTGTGGTGCTTGTCTTGTTGGTGTTTTATAATATTCATTGCCATGTCCACCATTGCCACCTTTAAGTGCAACAAATTTTTCTCCATTATTTGTAAGGTCAGCAATCACTTTTTCGGTTATAGCATCTAAAATGACAGTGCCACAAGGAACTTCAATAATAACATCTTTACCGTCGGCACCTTTTCTATGGCACTTTTCACCTTTAAGCCCGTCAGTTGCAACAAACTTCTTTTTAAACGAAAAACCATAAAGAGTGTTTATTCCTTCGTTGGCGACAAAAATAACACTGCCACCTTTTCCACCATCTCCACCATCAGGTCCACCATTCATTGTAAGTTTAGACCTATAAAAAGAAACAGCACCATTGCCACCATTTCCAGCTTTTATTGTAATTTTAACTCTATCTAAAAACATATTTTTCCCTTTGTTTGTATTATATCACATTTTATCATGTTTAACTAATTTTTTATAATATTTGCAAAAATCTTTTAATTTACAACCATTACATTTTGGATTTTTTGCTTTGCAGTAATATCTTCCAAAAAGCACCATTTTGTGATGCAAGTTGTCAATATTGCCTTTGAATATTTTTTCAAGTTTTATCGAACATTTGTCAGGATTTTTTTCATCAACAATTCCTAACCTATTTGACACTCTTAAAATATGTGTATCAACTGCAATCACTTTTTCGCCGTATACATTGTTTAAAACAACTTTTGCAGTTTTCATTCCAACACCACTTAGCGTTGTTAAGTCTGTTAAATTATTTGGAACTTTACAATTGAAATTTTTGACAATTTGTCTACTAAGCAAAATAATATTTTTTGCTTTATTTACATAAAGTCCACAAGGTTTAATAATTTTTTGAACATCTAAAATATTTGCATTAGCAAAATCTCTTGGATTTTTATATTTTTCAAATAAAATTGGTGTAACCAAATTAACTCTTTTATCAGTACATTGAGCAGACAAAACAACTGCAATTAAAAGTTCAAAAGGCGTAGAAAAATTAAGTTCGCATTTTGCACTTGGGAACAAAATATCTAAATAATCTAAAAACTTTTGTTTATTTTCTTTATTCACGCAAAGTAAAATAGCATATAAAAATTTTCTAGTCAAGTTAAAAAAATCGCCGATGGCGATTTCAATAATATAAATGAATTAAATTTTAACTATAAAACCCTAAACTAACAAGAATTGCTTTATCAACTTCTTTCATTTTTTTAAAATCAACAGTAGAAACTTTTTCGTTTAGTCGTCTTTTGTCTATTGTTCTTATTTGTTCCAAAAGTACAACACTATCTTTTGGTAAATTATATATATGAGCAGGAAGTTCAATGTGTGTTGGAAGTTTTGCTTTTGATAGTTGACTAGTTATTGCAGCAACAATTACAGTTGGTGAATATTTATTTCCCACATTGTTTTGAACAACAAGAACAGGCCTAAGCCCTCCTTGTTCACTTCCAACCACAGGGCTTAGGTCAGCAAAGTATATATCACCTCTTATTATTTGTTGTTTTTCTTGCACGATATAATCCTTTCATAACCTAAATAATCTAAAAGGTCAGCATTTTCAAATTCCTCATCAAGTTCAATCTTTTCAAATAACTTCCCCTTCACTTTCATACTATGCACAATGGGGTCATTTTCGTTAAGATAAAATGAAAAGTCTTTACCTTTTTTATCTTCAAATTGTTTAATTTGTTTATTTAATTCTTCATTTATTTTTTTATAATTTTTGTTCATTTAATCAGCTCCAAAAATATTTTATATAAACTTAGATTACATCAAAAAATAAAATATATTCTAAAATAAAAAAATAATTCTGTTCCATATAAATAAAGGAAAAGAATTATGATAAAATAAATTATTTAATTTTTATTTTATTTATTTTTTAATTATCTATTTTACAAATTGCAGTTGCCATTGTTTTTGAATGTGAGATTGATATCTCTATGTTTTTATAATTATTTTTTTTAAAAAGTTTTTCTGCGTTATTATGAAGAACAACAAAAGGTTGTCCAGAGTTTTTATGCAATATTTCTATATCTAAAAAATTTATGTTATCTTCACAACAAAATGCTTTTTTTACTGCTTCTTTTGCACAAAAAAAACCGGCAATTCTTTCACACGGATTAACAAATTTTTTAAAGTATTTTATTTCGCTTTCAAAAAAAACACTTTTAAGCAGTTTTTCATTTTCAACAAAACTTTTTACTCTTTCTATTTCCAAAATATCAATTCCAATCATTACCTTCGTCCTTTAAAACTATGTTTACAATTTTGTTTATTTCATCAAAATTAAAGCCTTTGCTAAATAGATGTCTACACAATTTTTGCCTTGTTGTGTTATCTATTGTTTTATTTTTTAAATATTTTTTTGCCAACATTAAAAGTTCATCATCGTTTGCCTTATAATCTTTTGTAACTTCTTCAATTATATTGTTTTTTACACCTTTTTGTTTTAAGGCATTTTTTATATAGTTTATTCCTTTTGTGTTTTGTTTTGATTTAACAAAACACTGGGCATAATATTTGTCGTTTATATAACCATAATCAAGTAACAATGTAACTGCGTTTTTTATAGCAACATCAGTGTAGCCTTTTTGTTTTAAATAAATCTCGACTTGCTTTTGTGTTTTTAAACATTTTGAAACATAATTTATTGCCTGATTTTTACAAGTTAAAATTTGACTTTGATTAAAAATTTCATCAAATGTTTGTTTGTCAATTTCTTGACCTTTTTTTAGTTTATTCTTAACAATTGTCTCTGCTTGCATTAAACAAACAAACTCGTCATCAACATAAACTTTATATAGTTCACTTTCGCCTCTTCTAGCAAGGTCTGTTATAATCATTTTTCCTCCAAAAACAAACTGCTTGCACTTTTTGAATATGCCCTAACAAGTCCACCAGCACCAAGTTTTATTCCACCAAAATATCGTACAACGCAAATTAAAACATTTTTAAGATTTTTCTTTTCAATAACATTAAGTATTGGTCGTCCTGCTGTTCCACCTGGTTCGCCGTCATCACTAAATTTTACAATTTCCACACCGTCAACAATTTTGTAAGCATAACAAATATGAGTTGCTTTTTTGTGTTCTTTTTTTAAATTTTCCAATATTTTTGCAACATCATTAGCACTATTTACATTATATAAATAACTATAAAATTTAGATTTTTTAATTTCAATTAAACTTTGCATTATTTTTTAACAACAACCTTAATAAAATTCTTTTTACCTTTTTTTAGTATTATACAATCATCTTTTAAATCACATAAACATATTTTTTTATTAAAATCTGTTACCTTTTCATCGTTTACAAGAATACCTGATTGAGCACATAATCTTCTTACTTCACTTTTTGAAGAAACAAGTCCACAAGCAGTAAACAAATCAGTAACAGGTATACCACTAGACAAATCGCACTCACTTACTTCAAAAGTTGGAACATTATCCAAGTTGCCTTGTCCACTAAAAAGCGCCTTAGATGCTTCTTGTGCTTTTATTGCGTCTTCTTCTCCACGAATAAATTTTGTAACTTCAAACGACAAAACTTTTTTTGCATTTACAATGTCTTCGCTAATAAGTTTTTTAACAGTTTTCATATCAACATCAGTAAAGAGTGCAAACATCATTTCAACACAAGCATCAGGTGTTTGATATACTCCTTGATAAAAATCGTATGCTGAAATTTTATCTTTGTCTATCCAAATTGCTCCCCTTTCTGTTTTTCCCATTTTTTTGCCGTCTGGTGTTAAAAGTAGTGGGTTTGTTGCACCAACCAAATCTACATTTGTTCCATATGCAAAGTTGAGTTTTCTTTGAAGTTCAACACCTGCAACAATGTTTCCCCATTGGTCTCCACCACCATACTGAAGTGTGCAACCATATTTTCTATTTAATTCAATAAAATCATATGCCTGCATAAGCATATAGCCCATTTCAAAAAATGTAAGTCCACCTTCTTCAATTCTTTTTGCATATATTTCATTTGACAGCATTTTGTTTACATTAAAATGAATACCAATCTCACGCATAAAATCAATGTAACTATATGAGTTAAACCAATCACTGTTGTTTACAATAATTGCAGGATTATCGCCGTCAAAGTCTAAAAATATTTTAAGTGAATTTTTTATTTTTTCTATATTTTTGTTTATGGTTTCTTTGTCCATAACCTTTCTTATTTCACTTTTTCCACTAGGGTCGCCAATACAAGCAGTTGCTCCACCCATTAAAACAATAACCTTATGTCCTGCCTTTTGAAATCTTCTAAGTATGCAATATGGAACGCAGTGTCCAATGTGCAAACTATCTGCCGTTGGGTCCGTTCCTTCGTATAGTGTTATTGGTTTTCCACTTTCAAGTAATTTTTTTAATTTTTCTTCATCTGTGCATTGATACAAAAGTCCTCTTTCTTTAAGCGTATCAAATAAAGTTGTGTCTACCATAATTATCTCCTATAAAAACAAAATAAGCACATCATCATAAGGACGAATGTGCTGTTCGTGGTACCACCTTATTTTGCAAGAAAACTTGCCTTATTTGTTTTTTTACGCCAAAACACGCGACTTGCTCCAAAAGTGTAATTGGGCACAAAACTTTGAAAATCTTTCACCAACCGATTTTTCTCTAATTACCCATAGTGTGCCTACTTGATTTTTATCATCACAAGTAAATTTATGTTATTACATAAAATAGTTTTTGTCAACAAAAAAAAACACTTTCTAAAACATAAAATTATTTGTGAATAACCTTAAAATATCGTATACTAACAAAGTAAAAGGAGTTTGTATGGATAGTGAATGTGTTAAATGTTTAAAAAGTCGTGGCAGTTCTCCAATACCCGAAGAAGGAAAATGGATTCAGTCAAAAGAAATAAAAGATATATGTGGTTTTTCTCATGGCTGTGGCAAGTGTGCCCCACAACAAGGCACTTGCAAACTTACAATAAATGTTAAAAATGGAATAATTAAAGAAGCACTTGTTGAAACAATTGGTTGCACAGGCATGACACACTCTGCTGCAATGGCTGGCGAAATACTAATTGGCAAAACACTTCTCGAAGCACTAAACACCGACCTTGTTTGCGATGCAATAAATGACGCAATGAAACAAGTGTTTTTGCAACTTGTTTATGGCAGAAGTCAATCAGCATTTTCACAAGGTGGATTAAGCGTTGGCTCTGCCCTTGAAGATTTAGGCAAAAACCTTACAAGTGCAGTTTCAACTGTTTATGCAAATGATAAAATTGGCCCAAGATATTTAAATTTAACCGAAGGATATATAACAAAACTTGCGCTAGACGAAAATAGTGAAATAATTGGCTACGAATATGTAAATCTTGGCAATTTGATGCAAATGCTAGAAAACGGAACGGAATATAAAGAAGCAAAAGAAAAGTCGACAAAACGCTATGGAAGATATAGCGATGCAGTAAAATATATCAATCCAAGAAAGGAGTAATTTATGGAAAAATTTAATCTTGGCAAAAAAGAAGACTCTGTAAAAGAAACACTAAACAAATACAATATAAAAGATTTATCTACTGCACGAAAAATATGCGAAGATAATGGCATAGATATAGAAAAAATTGTAAAAGGAATACAACCAATTTGTTTTGACGATGCCGTGTGGGCATATGAACTTGGCTGTGCCATTGCCCTAACTCAAAAAGCAAAAAATGCCGAAGAAGCAGCAAAATATATTGGAATTGGACTTCAAGCTTTTTGTCTTGAAGGTAGCGTTGCCGATGAGCGTCAAATTGGAATTGGCCACGGCAATTTAGCGAGTATGCTTCTTAGCGAAAACACAAAATGCTTTTGCTTTTTGGCTGGACACGAAAGTTTTGCAGCAGCCGAAGGTGCAATGGGAATTGTTAGAACTGCAAACAAAGTTAGAAAAACTCCACTTAAAGTTATATTAAATGGTCTTGGCAAAGACGCAGCATATATAATTGCCCGAATAAACGGCTTTACCTATGTTTCAACCGAATATAACCATGAAAAGCACACCTTAAAAGTGTTAGAAGAAAAAGCATTTTCAAACACAGAAAAGAAAAATGTAAAAGTGTATGGTGCCTATGATGTTATGGAAGGCGTTGAGATTATGAAACTAGAAAATGTTGATGTTTCAATTACGGGCAACTCAACAAACCCTGTAAGATTTCAGCACCCTGTTGCAGGCACATACAAAAAATGGTGCTATGACCATAATAAAAAATATTTTTCTGTTGCCTCTGGTGGCGGAACAGGAAGAACACTTCACCCAGACAATGTTATGGCAGGCCCTGCAAGTTATGGCCTAACCGACACAATGGGCAGAATGCACTGCGATGCACAATTTGCAGGAAGTTCATCCGTTCCTGCTCATGTTGAAATGATGGGCTTTATTGGAATGGGCAACAACCCAATTGTTGGTGCAACAGTTGCTGTTGCTTGCAAAGTTAGTGAAGTTTTAAATAAATAAAGGAAAATTATGATAAATTATAAAAAACTAATACAAAAAGCACAAAACGCTTTAAAGTTTTCATACTCCCCCTACTCCAATTTTAAAGTGGGTGCTTGCGTTTTAACAAAATCAAATAACACATATGTTGGTGCAAACATAGAAAATGCAAGTTTTGGCGCAACAATTTGTGCCGAAAGAGTGGCAATAGATAACGCAATAACAAGTGGCGACAAAGATATTGTTTGTATTGCAATAGTATCTAAAAGTGGCGATTACACCTTCCCTTGTGGAATTTGCAGACAAGTTATGGCAGAGTTTTCAAGCGATATGAAAGTAGTTGTTGCAAAAAATCAAGAAGATTACAAAATTTATAAACTAGAAGAATTGTTGCCACATAGTTTTTTACAAAAGGATATAAAATGAGAGCAGTAATAGAAAAAGTTAAAAATTGCACACTATATAGCGAAGGAAAAAAATATAGCGAAATTCAAAACGGACTTCTTGTTTTGTTTGGCGTACATGAAACGGATACACTAGAAATGGTTGAGCACTTTGCACAAAAAATAGTAAAAATGCGAATTTTTAGAGATGAAAACGGCAAAATGAACAATGATATAACAAAAGTAAACGGACAAATTATGCTCGTTAGCAATTTTACATTATATGGTAGAACAAAAAACACAAATCGTCCCGACTTTACACATTCAGCAAAACCAGAAATTGCCGAACAAATATATTTAAAACTAAGAGATGAACTAAATAAGTATGTTAAAACCGTAACAGGAGTATTTAGAACTCATATGGACATAGAACTAACGGCTATCGGTCCAGGAACATTCTTACTTGAAGAATATTCTGACCCAAATTATATAGCATAAAAAATACACACCATAAATGGGGTGCACCCCATAAAAAGTGTGTATTTTTTTTGTATTTATTTATGTTCTATCAACTTTGTTCATATGTTCAATTAAATCAACAACTTTATTAGAATATCCCCATTCGTTATCATACCAAGCAACAAGTTTAACAAAAGTTGGTGAAAGCATAATTCCTGCTTTGATATCAAAAATAGATGTGTGTTCGTTGCCAATAAAATCACTAGAAACAAGTGGTTCGTCTGTGTAGTCTAAAATCCCTTTAAGTTCGCCGTTTGCACTTTCTTTAATTACCTCAACAATTTCATCGTAAGTTGTTTCTGTTTTTAAATTGCAAGTAAGGTCAACAACACTGACATTTAGTGTTGGAACTCTAAAACTCATGCCTGTAAGTTTACCTTTTAAACTTGGAATAACTTCTCCAACAGCTTTAGCTGCACCCGTTGTTGATGGAATAATATTGTATGATGCTGCCCTTCCACCTCTCCAATCTTTTTTAGAAGAACCATCCACAGTAAGTTGTGTCGCTGTTGTTGAGTGAACGGTTGTCATAAGTCCTTCACTTATTCCAAATTTGTCATTTATAACTTTTGCAAGTGGTGCTAAACAGTTTGTTGTGCAACTTGCATTTGAAACAATGTTCATATCTTTTGTGTATGTGTTTTCATTTACACCCATAACAAACATTGGCATTTCCTTGCCCGGTGCTGTTACAACAACTTTTTTTGCACCAGCATCAAGATGTGCTTTTGCCTTTTCATACGATGTAAACACTCCTGTTGCTTCTGCAATATATTCTGCACCTACTTGTCCCCATGGTATATTAGTTGGGTCTTTTTCGGCAAAAAATTTAATTTTATTGCCATTTACAACCAAATATTCGCCGTCAACACAAACATCTCCCTTAAATTTTCCGTGAATACTATCATATTCAAACATATATTTTGCATAGTCAACTGTTAAAAATGGGTCATTTATTGCAACGCATTCAACATCATCTCTTTTGCAAATTGCTCTTAAAACAAGCCTGCCAATTCTTCCAAAACCATTTATACCAACTTTTATTTTTTCCATAACATCTCCTTTTATATATAAAAGCCATTTTGACTTATATAACTAATTTTTATTTAAAATTTTTGCTTTGTCAAATATATTTTCGCCAATATGTTTTTTTACGCAAATACTAAAAATTTCTACACAAACAACATATAAACAAACAACGATTATAAACACTAAAAGCAGTTGCAACAAAAATTGATTTTGTATATATTCAACAAATATCCAACTTGTTATTGCACCAGCAATTATAAAAATTGATAACACCAAAAACATAATATTTTTTAGTATGTTAGGTTTAAATTTTATTTTTAAATTTAATTTTGATTCAACACCAACAAAGTTAATCCCCTTCCACTTGTTTACCTTTGTGTAAAGTGAACAATTATCCAATACTTTCATAACTTCAAGTGAAACATTTGCAAATGCCATACAACAAATATTGCAATCGTATAAAGTATACCCAAAAATTAGTTCAATTATTTTATTTAATAAATTAAAGAAAAAATTTGACACTTTGTTTTTTTCTTTTTTAAATGTTGCAATTTGATTTTCTCGTTTTAAACTTTGTTCCAATTTCACAAGTTCTTCAAAATTTTTATTATCTATTTTTCGTGCAAGAACAAGTTTGTTGCCTTTTACCTTTTGCATTAAAGTGTTTATAATTTTATCTTGGTCATCTTCTTCAAAAACAAATTCGTCAACATTAAAAATGTTTCCGTGAAACTTTGTAGATGCAATAATAATTTGATATTTGGAATAATTTTCGCCAATGTAACTTGCAAGTTTATTTATATTTAGTTTATTGTCTAAATTTAAAACTAAAAAAGTTGGAAAATTCATAAATTTTCTCCTTACACTCTACCAAGTTTTCTAACTCGTTTAAGATGTCTTCCACCTTCAAACTTTGTTGTTAAAAATTCTTTAATTATAGAAATGGCTTTTGTTTTTGAAATAAATCTTCCCGGAAGCACTAAAACATTTGCATCGTTATGCTTTCTTGCAAGTTCGGCAAATTTTGTTGTTGTGCAAAGTGCAGCCCTAATTTTTGGATTTCTATTTGCCATTATGCTCATTCCAATTCCTGTTCCACAAATATAAATTCCAATATTGTTAGGATTTTCAAGCACTTTTAAATTTCCAGCTTTTGCAAAATCAGGATAGTCCACTCTTTCGGTTGAGTATGTGCCAACATCAATAGTCGTTATGTTTTCCTTGTGAAAAAAAGCCTTTATTTGTTCTTTAAGTTCATAGCCGGCATGGTCACACGCAAGAATAATCATGATAATCTCTCCTTAATTAGTTTTATTTTCTCAATAAGTTTTTTGCAATATAAATCCACAATGTTTGCCATTTTTGTGTAGTCTTCCATTGTTCCCCCATATGGGTCTAAAATATCATCACCAAACACCATTTCTCCAAACGAAAAAACATTTTTTGCATCTATATATTGTTTTTGACTTTTTGTCATGGTAATAAACAAATCATATTTTTTTGTCAGTGTTTTAGTAAGTTGTCTAGGTTTTCGTGATTTTACATTTATTTTGTACTTTTTTAAAATTTCAACAACAAAATTATTTATGTTTGAATTTTTATCAACATTAAGTCCACAAGAATAACATTTAAAATCATCAATGTTATTTTGCTTTAAATATTTATTCATAACTTTTTCGGCAAAAGGCGACCTACACGTGTTGCCATCACAAACAAAACAAATATTATGCATTTTTCTTCCTTAACTTTGTTAGTTTAACACATATTAAAAAAAAATAAAAACAAAAAAAACTCTCTACAAAAATTGAGAGAGTTTTTATAATGCAATTAAATTTTTTATAACTTATCTTGTTGTGTTTTGATTAGGTCCAACTGTTGTTGGATACAAACTTATGTCGCCAACGCCTGGGCAAACTGTTGGAATGTTTTGACATTCTGGTATACATGGATAGCCATATGATGGAACTAAAATGTCAACATCGGCAACAACTTTAACAATTATTTGCACGCAAGCAGTAATTGTAAAAGTATTTTCGGCAGTATAAGTACCAACAGCACTTGTAACTTGACCTGTTACCTTAACTTCAACAGGACTAAGAGCAGGTTGTGGAACGCATAAAACAGCAGAAAAGTCTGTTGTATATGTTGCAGTTGCAGTTCCAAGCACACCGTTTGCATCTCTGTATGTTACAATAAGTGGGAATGTAACCTGACCTGTAACAGTTGCAAAGTTTGGTCTGTTGTCAAGTCTTGTTATCACAACATTAGTAGTTGTTGGTCCAATGACTTGATTTGTTTCTGTCGAGATGTAAGTAAGTGGCAATGCAGGACTTGCTGGATTATAATTTGTAGTTGTTAAAGTTACACCTGTAATTGTTTCGTTTTGCAAACAAGCATCAAAAACTCTTGTAACTTCAATTAAAATCTTTTCATTTAAGCCATTTAATGGATTACCACAAATTGCCCCTGGTCTATTTTGATTGTTATTGTTTATAAAAAAAGACATGCTAACCTCCTTTTATCTTTTCATATTACTTTATGAACATTTATAAAAAAAGGTGCATTGTCTTTTTATATATTTATATCGTTTTCAATTATATCCAAAATTTTGTCTTTGTTTAAAAGTGTTTCGCTTGAATAAGCCAAAATATTTAAAGGCATAACGTTTAATTCTTTTGCAATTATTTTTACATAGTTGCCAACTTTTGATTTTGCGATTTTATCTGCTTTTGTTGCAACAATTTTAAATGGAATTGCATTATAGGTTAAATATGCAAGCATATCTTTATCTAATTCTGACGGTTTATGTCTTATATCAACAAGCATAAAAACTCTTTTTAAGCACTTGCATTCTTTTAAATAATCTTCCATTAGAGTTGACCACAAAAGTATGTTTTGCTTGCCTGCTTTGTGGTAGCCATACCCGGGCAAATCTACAAATCTAAAAGAGTTGTTAATCAAAAAATAGTTTATCATTCTAGTTCGACCGGGAGTACTTGAAGTCCTTGCAATTTTTTTACCTAATAATGAATTTATAAAACTGCTTTTGCCAACATTGCTTCTGCCAACAAACGCAAACTCTATTCCATCACTAATAAAATCACTGCTTTTTACTGCACTTGTTAAATATTTTGCACTTTCAATTTTCATATGCTTAATATAACAAAAATATTTAGTCTTTGCAAATAATTATTGTTCATCTTTGTCTTTTTCTTTTGCTATGTCGCACACCAAACACTCTGTTGTAAGAAGTGTTCCAGCAACACTGCCAGCACTAATAAGTGCAGTCTTTGTAACTAAAACGGGGTCAATAATTCCAGCCTTAAACATATCAACAATTTTGTCATTTAAAGCATCATAGCCAATACTATCTAATTTGTTTTTTCTAACTTTTTCAACAACAACACCAGCATCTTTTCCACAATTTGTTGTTATTTGTTTAAGTGGACTTGATAACGCATTTAAAATTATTTTTGCTCCTGTTTGTTCATCTCCTTTAAGTGTTTTAATAAATTTTTGCAAGTGTTTTTCACACTTAATAAGAGCCGTTCCACCACCTGCAACAATTCCATCTTTCATAGCCGCTTTTGTTGCACTGAGGGCATCTTCAATTCGTAATTTCTTTTCTTTCATTTCAACTTCGGTGGCACTTCCAACTTTAATAACTGCAACTCCACCACCTAGTTTTGCAATTCTTTCGCCTAGTTTTTCCTTTTCGTAATCACTTGTTTCACTGTTTTGTTGGTTTGTTAATTGTAATATTCTTTCTTTAACCTTTTTACTATTATTGTCATTTGAAATAATTGTTGTTGAATCCTTTGAAACTTTAACAGTTTTTGCTCTGCCAAGCATATCAAGTGTCATATTTTTGATATCCATACCCAGTTCATTCGAACAAAGCGAAGCATTGCAAAGTATTGCAATATCACTTAAAATATCTTTCCTTTTATCGCCAAAATATGGAGCCTTAACACAAACACAATTAAACACTCCCCGAAGTTTATTTACAACTAGCATTGCAAGAACTTCACTGTCAATATCATCACAAATAATTAAAAGTTTTTCCCCTGTTTTAACAACTTGTTCAAGTATTGGCAAAATTTCGTTTACTGTTGATATTTTTTTGTCGGTTATAAGTATGTAAGGATTTTCAAGATTTGCAACCATTTTTTCAGTATCTGTACACATATATGGAGAAAGATATCCCCTGTCAAATTGCATACCTTCAACAATGTTTAGTTCAGTGTTCATACCTTCCGATTCTTCCACTGTTACAACTCCATTTGCGCCAACAGTTTTAATTGCTTTGCAAATAAGTTCCCCAACCGTTTGATCACCAGCCGAAATAGAAGCAATTTGACTAATCTCTTTGTCCGTTTTAATAGGTTTAGACATTTTTTGAAGATTTTTTGCAACAAAATCTGTTGCCTTTTTTATTCCGTTTTTTAAACTTATTGGATTTGCACCTGCAACAAAATTTTTTATGCCTTCTTTAACAATGCTTTGTGCAAGCACTGCTGCCGTTGTTGTACCGTCGCCTGCAATGTCGTTTGTTTTAACGCTAACCTCTTTAATCAGTGATGCACCCATGTTTTCAAAGGCATCACAAAGTTCAATTTCTTTTGCAATGGTAACACCGTCATTGGTTATTAGTGGCGTTGTGTATTTTCTGTCTAAAACAACATTCCTACCTTTTGGACCAAGTGTGATTTTAACGGTGTCACACAGCGTGTTTACTCCTTTTTCTAAACTTTTTCTTGCATCTTCGCCATATAAAAATTGTTTTGCCATTATTTATCTCCTTCCAAAATACTAAGTATATCTGCTTGCCTTATTATTAAATAAGTTATATCTTTAAACTTAAAACTAGAACCAGCAAACTTTGAATACAAAACTTTGTCATTTTCTTTAACTTGCATATCAACTTTTTTGCCGTCAAACATTTGTCCATCGCCAACTTTTATTACTGTTCCTATGCAAGATTTTTCATCATTTGTCTGTGGCAGTATTATACCAGAAGATGAAACTTCTTCTTTTTTGTCAGGCAAAATAACAACTCTGTCATAAAGTGGTTTTAATATCATAAATTCTCCTTTTATTTAATATTTCATTTAACTGAAATTTGTTAAAGAAAAATAAGAAAGTAATTATATTACCTCTTATTGTATATATTGTAACCAATCTACAAAATATGCCTTGTTATCATATGTTTTATTTTAAAGGCATAAAAATAGAGTAAGATTACAAAAAAAATATTAAAATCTCTAAAATAGGAGTTCAAGTTTTTATGACAAAAAATCCAACTAGTAAAGGTAGAATGTCAAAAGTAATTGCAGTTTTTTCAATTGTTTTATGTTTAGGTTTGTGCATAAGTTTTGCCGAACTGTTTTCTAGTTTAATAACAGTTGGTGGATTTAATGCAATAAAAGGCAATGAAATAAAACAAACAAGCTTTTCTTTATATGCAATAAGTTTATATCAAACAGACACAAAGGCAAAGGCGCAAGACCTTGCAGAAATTGTCCAACGAAAAAATGGTGCAGGATTTATTTGGCAAACAGACACAGCCTTTAATGTTTTGGCTTCTTGTTATGAAAATCTAGCCGATGCTCAAAAAGTTCAAGAAAATTTAAAAGCATCAAACACAACAAGTGAAATCATAACACTAGAATTTCAAGAGATATCAATAAAAGCAGAAGTTAGCGAACAAGAAAAAAATGCCCTAACCGGTGGCATTACAAGTTATAAAAATATGTATAAAAAACTTTATGATTTATCAGTTAGTATAGACACAAATCTATACACTGAAATAGAAGCAAAAGTGTTACTCAGCGACATAATAAGCGAATTTTCAAAAATACAAGCCAATTTTGAAACATTGTTTAATCCAAAACTTACATCTAGTCTACTCGAACTCAAACTCAGTTTAAAAAATGTGTCAAACATACTTGAAAGTTTATCAAACTTTTCTTCAAACGAAATTCCATACACTTCACAAGTAAAAAACTCATATTTTCAAATATTAGACGAATACTTTAATCTATCAAAAACACTTTGATAATCCCACGAAGGAATATACAAAGTTTTTGCACTCTCCCTGTCTTGAACATAACCATCAAGTCCAAGTTCAAGATATTTGTCAACAACTTTTGTATATTCCCTTTTTGTTATTTTTCTGTTTATTTCTTTAAATTCACTCGCCCTTGCGTATGGCGTGTATTGTGCCATTAAACTAACTTTTGTATCTTTTAAATTATTTTTTATCCATGTTAAAATCTCAATGCTTTCATTTGTTTGTAGTGGCATAATCATGTGCCTAATTAAAAGTCCTTGTTTCATCATTTCCCCGTCATAAATATCACTCTTAAGTTCTCGCATATATAAAAGTGCCTTTTTTGTTACTTCAACATAATCATCTACATTAGAATATTTTTTTGCCGTTGTATTAGAGTAGTATTTAAAATCTGGCAAGAAAATATCAACATAGTCTTTTAACATTTTTAAAGTTTGCAAACTTTCATAACCATGGGTGTTATATACGATTGGAATTTTTGGTCTATAAATTTTTAGTGCTTTTATGATGTTTAAAACATAATGAGTTGGATTTACAAGATTTATATTTTCAGCGCCCAACATTTCCAATTCTTTAAAAATGTTTGCAAGTTCTTCTTCTGTTATTTCTTTACCCTTTTTAAGCGAAGAGATTTCATAGTTTTGACAAAAAACACAACCAAGAATGCAGTGCGAAAAAAATATTGCACCACTTCCTTTCTTGCCACTTATACATGGTTCTTCATACTCAAAAAGTGAATATTTTGCAATTTTTATTTTTGATGAAGCGCAACAATAACCTTTTTCTATATCTCTATCTTTTCCACACTTTCGTGGACATAAAAAACAATTCATACAAAAAGGATAATTAAAATTTTTTGTGATGTCAATTGTTATCTTAAATTTTTATAGATATATGCTTTAAGTTCAACATATTTTGCATAGTTATAATCGGTTAGTGCAATGTGGAAAGATTTTGAATTTTTTTCAGTTATGTTATTTTTTACAATATCAACAACTTCACTAATATTGTCATAAAATAATATATCGTTTTCAAAACAATTTTTTATTTGATTTTTTATTGTTAAAAAATGAGTACAACCCAAAACAATTGATTTTATATTTTTATATTTTTTATTTTTTAAATGTTTTTTTAATATTTTTTCAATATTTTCTAAATAAAATAAATTATTGTCTATTTTTTTTGCTAAATCTTTTATATAAAGTTTTTTGTAACCATTTTTATTTAATTTATTTTTTATTAAATTATTATTTTTTATTGTATTTTTTGTTGCAAAAAATAAAACATCTTTATTTAGTTTATTTATTTTTTCTTCATTAAATTTCATTGGTATTATTTTTATATTATACAATTTTTTAATATCATCATAAATTGTAAAACTAAGTGTGTTGCAAGCAAGTACAACCATATCTACGTTATAATGTTTAATCAAATAATCAATGTTGTTTTTGGTAACAAAAAACAATTTCTTTTGTGTTTTATTTCCGTATGGCGAATTTTTATTATCACACAAAAAAACAAAGTCTTCGTTTAAACTTTTATAACAACTAAGCATAACATTCAGTCCACCAACACCACTATCAATAAAACCAACCATATAAAAATGTTATGCTAAATAGGATTTAATAGTTCCATAATTTCATCTCTTTTTAAATCAGAACTAAACACTTTGTTTAACGAATTGGCAAGTATTGTCGAACACTTTTCCACCATAAACTTTATATCTTTTGGCGAAACAATAATATCTTTGTGAACACAATTTGCAATTTCCTTTAAATTTAACATAAACGGAACGCCAATAGTAATACATTTAATTTTTGTTGTATCATATGATATTTCTTTATTAAAATTTAATGCGCCACCTGGAATAATTCCAGTGTCTGACATTTGAAAACTATGTCCAAGCCTTTTAATGTTGTTAGTTAAAAAACTATCAATCAAAACAATCAATTTTGCTTTTATTTGTTTTGCAACACCACAAACAACATCAAAAGTTTTAATTCCTGTAACAGCCTGAACATTAGGACAAAGTGTGCAAACATTAGATTTTACAAATTTCTTGTTTAAAAGTTTGGTTGATAAAATTTTTTTGCAGGTTTTTTCTCCCAAACTATCAGCAACAATCTCGCCGTTTCCAAGTCCACAAACTAAAATTGTATCACTCTCACAAATTTCTAATTTATTTAGAAAAATTTTCAATTGTTTAACTATTTCTTGTTCTAACATTCTTTCAACATTTTTTGGAGCAATAAACAAATTTTTGCATGAAACAATTTTGTAACTTCCCTTTTTAAAATCACAATTTTTATTGTCGATTTCCATGCTTGAAACAACAATCCCATTTTGTTTTATTTTTTCATTAAAGCCATATTTTTCATAGTCAAAATCGGCTTCGTCTATCATTTTCATAAAACTATTTTTTGCAACAAAGCGTTAAATATTCAAATAAAAATCCACCAGCTTATGGGGTGAACCCCAAAAGTTGGACAAAAATTTAACTAAATGATTTGATTTTGAGTTCGGTATTTTACCGGACTCATTTTCAGTTTAAGTATTATTCT
>CALWTD010000033.1 GCA_944384395.1 uncultured Clostridia bacterium | reverse complement strand
AGCCAGGATCAAACTCTAACGTTGTTTGTATAATATCTACTTGAGTAGTTATTACCTTGTTAGTTTTTGATTTCTGTACTCATACTTTTACTGACTTGTAAATAGTTTAGTACTCTCAATTTTTTATTTTGACAAGTATACTGTGTATGTTTATTCTAAACAATTAACCTTTACTATTCTTTCATATTCAATTGCTATGGTTCTTGCCACTCACTTTTTTGTGAACAGCATACAAATATTAACACATACCTCTTCTCTTGTCAACGACTTTTTTAACTTTTTTTAACTTTTTTCATCTTTTTTTCGCTTTCTCTTAAACACACCGTATAGTTGTATTGATTTGATGTATTGTATACAACCATTATACTATTTAAATAATACATTGTTTACTCAATTACTTACCTTTTAATAACATTAAATAATAGTGTTGCAAGTTAAAACTAAATATGATATTATTTAACTAGGAGTTATATATGAAAAGCACAGTTAATAAAGGTATACTATTTTATATTTTACTATTGTGTTCAATAGTGGTAGGTGTTGCCTGCATAATAATGGCAATTTTAATCTTCTCACCGGGCACGGAAATTTTTGGCATAAGTTATTATGGAAAAAAAATTGAATCAAGTGTAACAAAAATAAGTACAGATGAAAATTCTTCTTATATTGACGCTTTGGTAGAAAATAATATGATTGACACATTTAATATTACCACTGATTATGCAAACATCAGCGTAATAATGAAAGATATAAATAGAGTACAAATTCAACTAGAATCTACAACCTCTGGAATTATTAAAAGTGGAAATCAAAAAAATTTTATTTGGAATTATAATTATGATAATACTTCTAACACTTTTAATTTCAGTGTAACAAGTCCAGATTGCTCACTTTTCTTTTCAAAAAATGCAACAATTAAACTTTTATTGCCACTTGATTTTAATAGAACCGACATGAATCTTAATTTTGCCACAGAAAGTGGAAATATTAGCATTGGAACAGAAAAAAATGATAATTTTTCATTTTCAACATTAAAAATAGAAACAAAAGAGTCTTCTAATATTGATTTAGGAAATAAAGCATCATTTACAAACAGCATTGACATAAATTCACCAAATGGAACAATAAATATAAATTCAAAAATAAGCACAGACGTTTTAAATGTAACATCAGATTCTTCAAAAATTGTAATTGGTGATGTAACTTCAAATACATTAAATGTAAAAACAGAATCGTCTATTGTTAAAATAGGCACATTAAATGGGGATTTAGAATATAATGCAAAAAAAGGCGTTTTAGATGTTTCAAAAATAACTGGAAATTTAACTTGCACCGAAGATGTTTTAATATCAAATATCTTTGTTGATGAAGTGTTAGGAGAAGTTTTACTTCCAAACTCTGATTCTTCTGACATTACAATAAACAAATTATATGCTCGATGTTTAATACGTACATCAACTGGAAGTGTAACAATAAACAATGCTTATGATGTTGTTGATATAGAAACAGAAAATGGAAAAATTGATATAAATATCTATACTCCAAATGATATAGATAGACCAACAAATTTAATGCTTTCAAGTTTAAAATCTAATTCGGGAAACATTACAGTAAAATTTGATAATGTTAAATATAACAACATAATTGAAACAACATCTGGAACAATAAATTGTTCCTACAAAAATGGGTTAGAATTTACACTCACCTATAATTGCCAAAAAAATAAACCAACTTTATCTCCTGGTATTATATCGGGTGACGTTCAAAATTCTGCATCTATAGACATTGGCTCGCCAAATATATACGATAAAATAACAATAAACAATCCAAATGGAAAAACAAGTATTGACGACCAATATATTCCTGCATAAAAAACATCGCAATGAATTGCGATGTTTTTTTTAAACTTCATTTATAAATTAAACAAATAAATTACATACAATACCAACCAAACTTCCAATTAAATACAATGATAAAATAATTATTATATTTGTTAATAAATGTTTTCTATTTTTTGCAAATAAAACAAATATTCCTATTCCGCTACCCGCACAAAGTCCAGCCATCATTGCACCAAAAGTAATTCCACCTGCCATATAAAATTCTACCAAGAACACTGATGATGCACAAGAAGGAATAAGTCCGACTAGTGATGCAATAAAAGGTGAAACAAAATTATTTGTTGTAAAGATTTTCGATAAATTTTCAACTCCTGCATAATTAACAATTAAACCAATAATAAAAGTTGCAACAAATAGAAATGCCGTAATTTGCAAAGTATGTACAAGGGCATCTAAAAATATGTTATCAACGCAACCATGATGTTCATGTTTTGTTTCTTTGTCATGATGCTGACACTTTTCACCTGTTTCTTCTTGTTTGTGACAATGTACAACATGAGTATGTGAGCATGATATCAGTTCACAATCATGGTCATGAATTTTACTAAATGCATCAATATCAACTTTTTGCTCTTTTTTGAATAATTTCAAAATAAAATCAAATAAATATCCAAAAAATACAGCAACAACAAGTTTTATTGCAATCATAATAAGCATAGGAACAATAAAATTAGGATTTGAAATCATAATAGGTATTGCCTCGTCACTTGTTGCAATCATAACTGCAATTAAAGTTCCAACTGTTATTGCGCTTTTTGAATATAAATCAGCCATAACAACAGAAAAACCACATTGCGGAATACAACCCGTTATTCCACCAATAAGTGGTCCGTATTTTTTAGTTTTATTCATAAGTTTAGCATAACGATTGTTATTGTTATGCCCTAGATAACTCACAAGCAAATACACTAAGTATAAAATTGGTAAAATTTTTATAGTATCTAAAAATGCGTCTAAAACTATGTCCCAAATCATTTTGTTACTTCCTTATTTTGATTATTATCACTGAATGCTTCATTTTTAATTTCATTTTTATTTACAATTTGATTTTTTGATTGTTTCTTTTGTTTTTGTAAGTAAACAATGATTGCATTGCCATTTTTTTGCTTTATTTTTCCACCCATTTTTTGACAAATAATACAATTGCCCATTATTTCATTTATAACACCACCGTTTATGGTACCAATTTCACAACTATCACAAACTTCGTTTATTTCGCCAGAATTTACAGTTCCTAATTTTGCACTATCTAACACAAAATTTATTGAACCATGGTTTAATGTTACAATTTTAGCATTGTTCAAAACACCTTCAATTTTAGCATTATTAACTGTAGCAACTTTTGCACAATCTCTTATGTAAAAGATTTCAGCATTGTTTATTGTTTCAATTTTTGAATTATCTTCAACAAATTTTATCGAACCACTATTCACTGTTCCAATTCTTGCATTTTTTGATAAATAATCAATATTACAGTTATTTATTGTGTCAATTTTTGCATTGCCCGAAACAATATTTATTGAGCCTTCTTCAATAAGTCCAATGAAGGCATTTTGAGTAACCATATAGATATCACCACTATGCATCACTCTTATTTTTGATTTTCCCGATATTGTTGTATATGTTGAATCTGTTGTTTCTAGAACTACTGCATTGCCGGATAGAGCCACTCTTTTGCAACCTATCAAAATATGTGCGCCTTCTGTTAAACTTAAATTGTCTTCACTTTCGTGAATTTGTGGTTCTATTACTTTTTTCCTTAATTTAAAAATACCCATAAATGCTCCTTAATTATGGTATTATATCACAACAAAAAAATTGTAGCAATGTTAACTTGCAAATATTTTTGAATCTGCTTTTATGTTTATTTTTACATAAGACAAGAAATCGTTTTTGTCATCTAAGTTATTTAAAAACTCATCAAATTTATTATGATTATCACTAAATAAAATTTTATACACACCAATCACATCAGTTTTTTCTTGTCGTAATTTGTTTAGTGATAGTGCTACTTCTCTTTTTATTTTGTCGTTTATTTTATTGTTTATATCATCGCTTATATAAATTTCTTTTGGCGATTTTGTTTGTTTGGTTTCTTGCATAATTTCAACTGTGTTTAATTTTAGTGATAACTCAAATGTTATAATTGGTCTATTATTTCTATATATTACACTTGGTTTAATTTGATTTTGTTGGACTTCAAAAGATACACTTGCATTATTTAATCCTTGTTCGTTTACATTGTCTATTGTAATAAGTTGCTGCAAATTATTTTCAACAACCCAATTTATTCCTTTCATCTCATCAACGCTTAAAATATATTTTAATTTCCCATTAACAAAAACTGCGTGTTCTCTTTGAAGTGAAATAACGCTATTTGAGTTTGATTGTTGAGAATTATTATCCGATTGATTAGATGCTTGACTTGAACCATCTGTCTCTTGCCCAGCACTTATTCCTTGACTTATATCATTTTCTAATTTTATATATCCTAGCGTTGAAGTTTTTGTTTCTGAAAAATAACCTTTTAAAAAATTATCCAAACTCGTGTCTTTTGTGTAATTTACATTAAATTCATTTTGAATGATTTCTCTTAATTTATACATAGACGACTGTTCTAGTTTGCTCGCTTGATTAAGAACATCTTTTGCACTATCTCGACTGAGTATTAAAGAAACTGAATTTGGTAATTTGGTTGTAATAGTAAGAGTATTTAACACATTTGCAATATCATCAGAAGCAAAACTTTGAGAAATGATGACATATCCAACATGCCCCATTTTCAATCTTCTTCCAATTTGAGATTCAATAGAACTTATTGCATTTGCAACGCTCGAATTTTTTCCACACACCACTTTTGTGTTTTCTCCCATGTTATCTTTTGAAATGTCTGAGAGTGTCAAAACAGAAAACTCCACTTCTTCATCAACCTTGTCAATTCCAATCGCTGTAATAATTGCACCTCTAAAACTTAGTGATGGCATCGTTATAGCAGACGGCAAAAAAATTAGCATTATTAAAATAAAATATGATAAAGCAAAACAATTTCTAAATTTTTTTATATAGTTTTTTATATTTTTTATCATATTTTTTCTCCTTACAAATAATTATCAATAAAATGTAAAATAATGGGATTATTATCCAAATTAAAGCACCAAAATATTTAAAATAAAATAAAACAAAATCAGTTATTTTTTGAATATTAAAAAATATAAAATATTCAAATAAAATCAAAATTATATTTGCACTAATTAAAGAATGATAACTATTTTTATATTCAAAAATTTTTTCATAACAAATTCGCAAGCAATTCATATATAGCGAGCCTTGCAGAAAAATTACAAATAAATAAACAAGAATTGAAATTATATCAATATTACCTGAATTGCCAATATTTCTGTTATATTCTGTTACATCAGCAATAGCATTTTTATTCAAAAAAGCAGTTACACGAAACAATCTAAAATAAACAAAATACAAAATTAATAGCAAGATTGCAACCATAAACACAAACGAAAATATTTTTCTTTTTGCGTTTTTTTCTATTTTTATTTTATCAGCTAAAATTGTTACAAATAAAAAATCTGAAAACCAAAAATTATAGTCAAAACACGCACTTAAGATATTTTTTGTATCTTTAATAAAAAGTGGTCCAATTTCGCCAAAACTAAGTGAAATTTCTGATAAAAATAAACATATAATAAGTCCAATTATAATAAAAACAAAACCAAATTCACATGTTCTAGCACAGCTTTTTAATCCATTAAAACTCAATGCAGTTATAACGGGCAAGTATGTTAAAAGAAACACAATTAAACTATAATCTTCATCTACAACATCTTGCATATATAAAACGCCTTCATTCATTAACATGCATAATTTAAACACAAAAAACAAATAGATTAAAATGTATACTATTTTTGCAATAATTTTACCTAAATATTTTTTTATAATTTCGTAAAGCGAAAAATCAGGATATTTTTCTTTTATTTTTAAATACAAAAAAAGCATCAAAAAATCAGCAATAAATAATAATATTGCAACAATCAATCCTGAACTATTGCTTTTTTCAAAAAGTAATGATGGCAGTGCAATGAGTTTCAATGCTAATAATGAAATCGCACAAAAACAAGCCGTTTGTCTAATAGAAATCTGTTCTTTCATTTTTCACCACCTAGGCCTCGTTTCTCATCTTTATTTTTTATCACTTTTGGTCTTGTTTTCATTTTTGATATTGGTTGTCTTGTAAGAGCATCTTGTAAGTCATTTTTTATTCTTGGTGAATATGGTGCTAAATTTGGAGTATCAAATTCATTCATTGTGTTCAAATAATTAATAAAATAAACCATTCCACCAATAATTCCAAATAATCCAAGTGTTCCCCCTATCATCAAGAAAATAAATCGTAGTATTGATAACTGTGGAGCCTGATTTGGTATTGTATACATTGAAATTAAACTAAGTGCAATCACAATAATTCCCGGCGAAGAAATCAATCCCGCTTGAACACCTGTGTCGCCTAATACTAATGCTCCAACAATACTTGTGGCCAAACCCAAATATCTTGGCAACCTTAAACTAACTTCATATAGCATTTGAAAAAGAATTAATATAAATAACATTTCTATAAATGGCGTAAAAGGCAAGTTTTGAGTTGTTGCATTTATGGTTAAAATATATTTTAAAGGAACGACTTTATAATGATACAATCTAAAGCTTAGATATACACCGGGAACAACAGTTGCCATGATTATACCAAGTGCTCTTATAAACCTTATGAAAGATGTATAGTGCGAATTTGTATAATAGTCATTACTGTTTTGCAAATCTTCCATAATCATAAATGGTATTGTTATAACTATTGGCGAACCATCAACTGCAATAGCAACCCTACCTTCTAAAATTTTTGCTGTTACTATATCTGGTTTTTCCGTTAGTCCAAATTGTTCAAATAACGAATTTGGTCTATCTGAAAGATAATTTATAATATAATGCGAATCTAAAATTGCGTCTGTGTTTATTTTTTTTATTTTTTTTTCAATTTTTTTTATTAGTTTTTTATCTGCCAAATTATCCAAATAAAACATAGTTATTTGTGTATGTGTCAATTCACCAACAAAATAATTTTTAATAATTAAATGTTTTGTTGGCAATTGTTTTCTAATTAATGCAATAGTTGTTTTAACGCTTTCAGTAAATCCTTCTCTTGGTCCTTGTATAGTTGGAGAGGTTGGAGGCTCTGCAGGTTGTCTTGTTGGAAAATATTCAACATCTAAACAAAGTGCATCATTTTCGCCTTCAACAAATAATAAAACCTTATTACGTATTACGTTTTTAACAAAATCTTTTTTGGTAACTTTTTCAATTTCAATAACTTTTAAAACTTCATTCTTCAAGTTATCTAGTGTTACTTCTCCTTTGTAATCTATTAGTGGAGATATAATTGATTGAACTAACAACATTTTATCAATTGTGCTTTTTAAAAAAATCATAGAAATTTTTTTATTTGAAACAATGATTTCTCTAACCAAAATATCAGGATTGTTATTAAGTTGTTTTTTAATCTTATCAATAATTTCCATAAAAAAACATACCTCCTTTTTTGTAGTATGTTTTTTATTAAAAATTATATACTTAATTGCCTAATCTTGTTTATTGTATTGTTACATCTATATAGTCTGAATCAGTAATATAATCTCCATCGCCCACTGCTTTTATTTTTAAAGAAGAAATACTGATTCCCTTTTTTAAATATGGAGTTAAATAAAATGTGTATTCTTCGTTTATAAAATCTGCCACAAAACCAAAAGTTTCACTATTGTTTACAATAATTTCAAAACGTTTTGTTGTTGTTTTTGATGTGTCAACTGTAAATCTCAACATGTCATTTTCTCTATTATAAGTTGCACTTTGTACATCTGCCAATTTTGTCCTATTTGCGTATAGTATTGGTTGACTTAATTCACTGCTCTTATAATAATTATTTTCGTCAGCAACAGCTTGGACATATAAAGTATAATTCCCTGCACTAACATTGTTAAATTCTGCAAAATCAAATATAACATTAGCAGTAGTTGACGATGGCTGTGCAACTGTAAAATAACTTAACTCTTGATCATCAATGCCATAAAAAACTCTATATTCTTTTGCGTTTACAACTTTAAGCCATGTCATTGTTAAACTATCACTTGAAACATATACTTTTGGTGTATCTAAATACTCATAATAATAATATGTGTATTTTTCAGAGTCATTTGATGTTTCCTGTGAATTTTTGCCACCGTATCTTGCCCAAATATAATACTCACCCGGTGAACTCAATTTACTTTTGATTGAAACTTCATTTGTTGGAGATGGGATATATGTTATATTTGTTTCACCTTTCTTTTGAATATAAAACTCATACAAAACTGCATCTTCATTTTCATCTACATGCAATCTAGTTTGATTGCTAAGAGAATAAATTTGTATCGTTGGTGCGTCCATCTTATTTGCTTTTGGCAACAAAAATATAGTAAGTGTAATTATAAATGCACAACAAACAACAGCTAAAAGAATAGATAATATTGTAATTTTAGTTTTTTTAGAGAGTTTTTTGCTAGTGCTTTTTTCATTTTCCGTTTCAATTTTTTCTTCATTTGTTTGATTTTTACTATTCTTTTCTTTTTTTGTATTTTCTTTTTTTGATTTTTTTATGTCTTGCGACTTGTTTTCTTTTTTATTGCCATCTGTTATATCAAGTTCGTTTTGTTTTAAACTTTCAGCATCATCAACACTAACAACACTATTTGTGCTTGTATCATCAACAACAATGTCTTTATTTTTCTCTTGTTGCATAGTGCCATTTTGCTTTTGCTCAAAAAGTTTTCGTATGCTTTCAGGCATTTCTTTTTTTATTGTATTTTTGTTCGACTTTTCAACCATAAAAAATTCCTTTTTATTTTACATTTATTATTGTATGTATATTATAAATTACTAACCAAATAATTGTCAAATAATTAAAAATAAATAAAATTTACACGGTAAATAATTGAATAATTGCTCAACTGTATATATTCTCACTCATAATATTATTGTTTTAAAGTAATAAAAGATAAATCATTGACATTTATAATTATATGTATAATAGAGAAAAAGCAGTTGAATATGCGTATAAATGGTGGAATAAGAGAAACCCATTGTTTTTTAATTTTAATGAGTTTGGTGGGGATTGCACAAATTTTATTTCACAATGTTTGTATTATGGTGGAATAGAAATGAATACAATTTCTCCACCTTTTTGGTTTTATAAGAGTTCATACAATCGTTCGTATAGTTGGACAGGAGTTGTTGAATTTTTTAATTTTGTTACAAACAACAAATCCAATTTTGGCCCCAAAGCAAAAATTGTAACAATAAATGAAGTTGAAGTTGGAGATGTTGTTCAAATGTTACAAAGTGGTGATAGATTTCACCATAACTTACTAATAACAAAAATTCAAGGGAAAAAAACAATAGAAAATATATTTGTAACTTGCCATACTAATGACGCAAAAAATAAAAGACTAAGCGATTATTATTTTAAACAAATAAGATTTTTAAAAATATTAAATTAGCACAAACAAAAAACCAACCCCAAAGGATTGGTTAATTGGCTCCCCGTGTCTGGTTCGAACAGACGACCTACCGGTTAACAGCCGGTTGCTCTACCGCTGAGCTAACGAGGAATATGCTTTCACAAAAGCATTATAATAATATCAAACAACATCTCATATGTCAACCATTTTTTTAATTTTTTTTCACTATTTTAACTATAATTTTATTTTAATTTTTAAATGAATTGCTTTTCTTTATGTTATGTGATAAACTACAAAATGTGTGTTCTCGTAGCTCAGCAGGATAGAGCAACGGTTTCCTAAACCGTAGGTCGGAGGTTCGAATCCTCTCGGGAACACCATTTTTAATGTATTATTTTATAAATTTTGAATATATTTGTATATATGAAAACAACAAAACAATTATTATGGTTTTGTTTTTGGGGTTTTGTCTTTGTGTGTGCGTTTGGAACTCTCACACATTTTTTATATGAATGGAGCAATAAAAATGTTCTTTCTGGAATACTCTTCCCCACAAACGAAAGCACTTGGGAACATTTAAAGATGTCAATTTTACCAACGCTTGTTTACTTTGTATGTTCACATAACTTTGTAAAAAATAAAAATTATAGCTTTGCAATGTTTATTTGCCTTTTAACACCGATGATATTAATACCTGCAATTTTTTATTCTCATACGGCAATTTCACAAAAATCAATTCTAGTAATAGACATTTTAACATTTTTTGTTTCTGTATTTGTTGGTTTTTTCTTCGCATTTTTAATTTTGAAACAAGAAAAAAGTTTTTCCGTATTTAAAATAATTTCAATTATAGGAATTATTATAATAATAATTTGCTACCTAACTTTTACACTTTTTCCACCAAAAATGTTTTTATTTCAAGACATTACAAACGGCAAATATGGATTAATACAAACCTGTTTTAAAATCTATTTATTTAAAATTTTGTAATTATGTCAAAATGCTTTTATCAAAAGCATTTTCGTTTGGTCGCGAGAATAGAGAAAAAACAAGCGCCAAAGCACTATGTTTTGCCGTTTATGGCAAAACTGTGCCTAAGCGCAATAAAACAATAGTTTTATTTATATAAATTACTATATTATTTCATAAAAAATTCTTTTTATATGTCTAAAAAATAATTTTTAAATTAACCTTTTTAAAGTCGCGACAAAATGCTTTTATCAAAAGCATTTTCGTTTGGTCGCGAGAATAGAGAAAAAACAAGCGCCAAAGCACAATGTTTTGCCGTTTATGACAAAACTGTGCCTAAGCGCAGTAATATTTTAAGTTTGTTTTATTTAAATCACTTTATCTACACAAAACATTTATTACAATGTTAAACAAATATTTTAAATTAACCTTTTTAAGTCGCGACAAAATGCTTTTATCAAAAGCATTTTCGTTTGGTCGCGAGAATAGAGAAAAAACAAGCGCCAAAGCACTATGTTTTGCCGTTTATGGCAAAACTGTGCCTAAGCGCAGTTTTTTCTCTCGTGGTGCGTCCATAGGGATTCGAACCCCAGACCTTCTGTTCCGTAGACAGACGCTCTATCCAGCTGAGCTATGAACGCATACAACTAATTTTTGTTAGGAATTAGTTAAACCATTAATAAACTTTTAAATATTAAATAGTTTTTTGACCGTCTAAATTGGTTTCTTATGCATCAAACAAAAATCAAGTTTCAACATCGCAGATTATAGCACAACTTTTGTAATGTGTCAATAAAATAAAATTTCTATTTTTTATTACTTGTATTTTGTTTTGGCTTATCGTTTAATAAATTTTTTATTTTATGTTTTTCAATATATTTATTTATTTGCAAAAATATATCTTCTTCACCATTTTTTAAATCTTTTTGCAAAAGTGCTCTATCAAAATGAATAAAAAAAGTTGAAGCGTTTTTTGCACCACGAGATTGTAAATTTTTTATTTTTTCATCTTTTTTTATCTTTTCATCAGCATTTTCTAATTTAATTTGTCCATTTTCATCATACAATTTTGCTTGCAAATCACATTCGAGTTTGTCGCATTTATATGCAAACATTGCTTCGGGAGTTGATTGATTATCAAAATTTCGTATCAAAGTTACAAAAACATCTTTTGCTATAAGGTCTTTAAATATTTGTTCAACTGCTTTTTCACCTTCTTGTTTTTTTGTTTTATAACCAGCATCAAATGGAGTTAAATCTCCAATAATTATTTCTTCTGTTTCGTGCAGTGCAAGTGTTAAAAGAACTTCTGCAAGATTTACAGGTGGCAATGTTTCAGACCAAATTGCAGTAGCCAGCATACAAGTTCCATATATATGTTCTGCAACACTTTCTAATCTTTGTTTTTTAACATTCCAATACTTCCATCCTGTTCTTACTGTATCCTTTAATTTATTTGTAAGCAAATAGTATTTTATAATATTTTCTATTTTTTCCATATTGCACTCCATTAAGTTAAGATACTTTCATCATCATCTATTTGTCTTGCCGATTTACTTTCTTCAAAATTCAATTCAACTTCTTTATTTTTTGACATATCCATGTTTACAGTGTGAGCAATTGGTTTCCATTCAACTTCTTTTTTTACAAGTGATGTAAAATAAATAGGAATATAGCAAGCCATGTAAAATGGGAACATTAAACAACAAATAATTTTGTTTTTTAATGTTATATTTGTATGTTTTCTTTCTGCATACAGCATAACCATTGCATAACAAACAAAAAAGAAATATATTGATAGTGAAGCAATTATAAAAGCACGATAAACTTTGTAAGCAATAGGCGAATCTATGCACGAACCAACTATTGCAAGAACCAATGTAAAAAAGGCATAAATGAATGCAGTTGTTAAAATACACACAACTGGCAAAATACTCATTGTATATTCAAATTTACTCCACCTGTTTTTCTTGTCAAAAAGCATTCCTTTTAAGAGTTTCTTTTTGTATTTTTTATTTACTTGACTATAACCTTTTACCCAGCGAAGTCGCTGATTCCAAGATGCTTTAAACTTTGATGGTTGTTCATCATAATATTCTGCATACTCATTGTATGTTGATTTTATATCATTTACAGTGGAAAACATAGATAATTCAACATCTTCTGTTAGTGTAAAAAATTTCCAACCACCTAGTTTTTCTAATATATCGCATGAAATATAAAAACCTGTTCCACTTAAAATAACATTTTGATTAAACCTTGAACGACACTTATTATGAAAAGTATTTATCATTGAAAACGTAAGAGCACTGCAACTTGCAATATAACCACCATTCCAATTTTTGCTATTTCTATACCCTAATGCAATTTTATAACCGGCATCAAATGTTTTATTCATTTCTTTAACAAAGTTTGGTGTTAAAACATTGTCTGCATCGCAAATAAAAAATGCTTCATATTTTTTATTTGATTTAAAAATGTGTTCTATAACTTCATTAAGAGCATGCCCTTTACCCTTTCTTTCTAGATGTTGTCTCACAAAAATATAAGTGTTTTGATAATTTTTTGCAATTTCACAAGTTTTATCTTTTTCATCTTCAACAATGACATAAGTATCAATAAGTTCATGATTATAATTTTGTTCTTTAATTGAAATTAACAATTGCTCAATAACCTTACTTTCGTTTCTTGCAGGAATCAAAATTGCATATTTATGGTCTTTCTTTGCATCTGGAAATTTTTTTGTAGGGAAAAGTCCCACAATATGATAAATAATTTTTTGCATAAGTAAAAGAACGCTTATGCCTAATAAAATATAAAAAATAATATTGCCTATATGAAAAATGTTATAATACATAATTTTATCCTTTTAGTATATTTCAAACTCTATTATTTCAATTTTTGCTGCACATAATCTATAAGATTTCAATTTTTCTAATTGCATCATTCTCCTATCCAAAAAGAAAGCGTCTATTCCTTCTCACAAAAATACCCATGATAACAAATCTAAAATATATTTAACTGGTTGAACAACTATATTAGAAACTAATAAATATGTTGTGCAAAACAATATTCCAATAAACAAGAAAATAATTGAAAAAATGGTTGCTCTATTCATTCGTTTATCAATACCTAAAATCTCGCTTTGATAATTTTCTCTTACGGCAAGTTCTATTTCTTTGCGTTTTTCTTCACTTGCATTTTTTACATGAAAACGAATTGTTAAATCGTAATCAATAGGAATAGCATTTGACTTTTGTTGTAAATATTCAACTAAATTTGAAGATAATGTATCTCCACCTTTATAGCAATATGGTGAAAAAATATCGTCATAGTTTTCGGCACCAACATTTATAATTGCTCTATTTTCATCATCACACACAAAACCATCATTGTTAGGTTTTAAATGTAATTGTTTCTTATATTTTTTTATTCTACCTTTGTCAAACATAAATCTCCTGAATTTTTATTATAATGCTATCTAAGTTCAGTATAACATATTTTAAGAGAATATTTCAACATAAATAAAAAATTTGACTAAAAAATAAAATATGCTAATGAAATTTTATATATTTAAATTTTCTTCCAAAAATAATGGACTATTTAAAAATTCACTAACAGTCATTTCAAATCCACCAGCAATTAAAATAATAGTTGATAATAGATTATCTTTTACAGTTTCGTGAATAATATTTTTTAAAGTCGAGTGAGTAACTCCACTATTTATTGCCAATCTATATTGTGTAATTCCTTTTTCTTTTAATAATTGCGATATTCTCAATGCAACAGCACGATTAACATTATTCATCATAGTTATACTCCTTATGGTTATGTATAACTATATTTTACAATTATTAAATTTTTAATTATGGTTGCACGCAACTATATTGTGTGATATAATTAACTTAATTATATACAAATGTAAAAGGAATTATTATGATAGATAAAAACATACAAAATGATAGTTGGAGTAAATTTTTAAATAAAAAAGTATGTTGTTTTACTGGTTATAGACCACAGAAATGTCCTTGGAAATTTAATGAAAATGATAAACGTTATATAAAAGTAAAAGAACAAATAGAAAAAGAAATAGAAAAGGCAATTTTAAACGGCTACAATACTTTTATTTGTGGAATGGCTATTGGTTTTGATATGACATGTGCAGAAATTGTTTTAAAATTTAAAAAGAAATATGAAAATATTAAACTTATTGGAGCATTACCCTGTAAAACACAAAATAATAAATGGAACCTATTTTATAAAGAAAAATATAATAATTTAATAAATCAATTAGATGGAATTCGATGCATATATGACAAATATCAAGATAACTGCATGCAAGAAAGAAATAAATTTATGATAGACAATTCATCTCTATGCATAGCATTATTTGACGGAAAAAATGGTGGAACAAAACAAACTATTGAATATGCAAAACTAAAACATATAAAAATTATATATATAGATTTATAAAAACAATTAAAATTATATTCTTATGAACTACAAATTATGAATTTTAATATTTATAAAAAAATAAAGACACAAGGTCTTTATTTTTTTCCACAACAATTTTTATACTTTTTACCACTACCACAAGGACAAGGGTCGTTTCTTCCAACTTCTTTATCTTTTGTGATTGTTGTTTGTGGTGCATTTTCAACAACGTCAGCAGGTTTAAAGGTATGTTGTTTTGGCATTTGAACTTTTCTATTTATTTCTATTTTTGCATTTAGTAAAAATGCTGTTACATCATCATGAATTCTGTCTATCATTTTATCAAACATTTCATAGCCTTGTTTTTCATACTCAATTACAGGGTCTTTTTGTCCAAACGCCTGAACACCAATTTCATTTTTAAGCATTTGCATTTGGTCTATATGGTCCATCCAAAGTGTATCAACAACCCTAAGAAGAATAAGTCGTTCAAACATAGAAAAGTCTACACCAACTTCTTTTGTTTTTTCAACATTTTCTTGATACTTGGTTTTTATTATTTCCATAATTTTATCGATAACATCTTGAATTTCGCAGTTTTCAACAAAATCACTATTAACTAAATTGGTACCTTTTGGGAATAACTTATCTTCAAGTCCCATATTAAGTGGACCTAAATCCCATTCAAAATATGGTTTATCTTCGTCAAGATATGTTTTACAAATTCTTTCTACAACATCTGGATACATTTCCATAATTTGTTCATGAACATCAATACCATCTAGAACTTTATTTCTTTCGCCGTATATTAAAAGTCTTTGCTTGTTCATAATCTCGTCAAATTTAAGAACGGTTTTTCTTGATTGATAGTTTTGTGCTTCAATGCGTTTTTGTGCATTTTCAATTTGCCTTGTAAGCATACGCATTTGAAGTGGAGTATTGTCGTCTATTCTTAAAAAGTCGGCAATTTTTTGCAATCTATCGCCACCAAAACGCATAAGCAAATCGTCTTCAAGTGACAAGAAGAATATCGAAGATCCTTTATCGCCTTGTCTTCCGGCACGACCACGAAGTTGGTTGTCAATTCTTCTTGACTCATGTCTTTCGGTGCCAATTATGTGTAAGCCACCAACTTTTATAACTTCTTCTTTTTCTTTATCCGTTATTTCTTTAAATTGTTTATAGTATTTATTATACACTTCTCGTGCACTTAATAGTCTTTCATCTTCACTTGGAGCAAAAGATGTTGCAAATGAGATTTGTTCTTCATCAAAATTTTCATCTCTCATCTTTTTAACTGCCATATATTCTGCATTACCACCAAGCAAAATATCAGTTCCACGACCTGCCATATTGGTTGCAATAGTAACTGCATTAAGTCTTCCTGCCTGTGCAATAATTTCACTTTCTTGTTGGTGATTTTTAGCATTTAAAACATAATGTCTTATTTTTTCTTTTTGAAGAGCTTTGCTCAATTCTTCCGATTTGTCAATTGTAATAGTACCAACAAGTATTGGCTGTCCAAGTGCGTGTCTTTCTTTTATTTCTTCTATTATTGCGTTTATTTTTCCTTTTTGACTTCTATAAACAACATCGTTATAGTCTATTCTGTTATTTGGTCTGTTTGATGGAATAGTAATAACATCGACATTGTAAATTCCGTTAAATTCTTCTTCTTCGGTTTTTGCAGTACCTGTCATACCACTAAGTTTATAATAAAGTCTAAAATAGTTTTGAAAAGTTGTTGTTGCAAGTGTTTTATTCTCGTCTTTAATTTTTACGCCTTCTTTTGCTTCTATTGCTTGATGAAGACCTTCACTGTATCTTCTTCCTTGCATTAAACGACCTGTAAACTCGTCAACAATCAAAATTTCATCATCTTTAACAATATAGTTTTCATCACGAATCATAATGTAATTTGCTTTTAAGGCATTCATGATATAGTGATTTAATTCTAAGTTATCAACATTTGAAAGATTGTCTATTTTAAAAAATCTTTCTGCTTTTTCTATACCTTGCTCAGTAAGGTGAATAGCCTTAACTTTTGCATCAATTTCATAATCTTCTTCATTTTTTAATGTTTTTGCAAATCTGTCGGCAGATGTATATGTTTCGCTAGATTTCATACCTCTACCAGAAATAATTAAAGGTGTTCTTGCTTCGTCAATCAAAATACTATCAACCTCGTCGACAATTGCAAAATGTTGTCCACGTTGTACTCTTTGTCTTTTATCAACAACCATGTTATCACGAAGATAATCAAAACCAAGTTCGTTGTTTGTGCAATAAGTAATGTCGCAATTATACGCATTACGCTTTGCATTCTCATCCATACCGCTAATTGCGACACCAACAGTAAGTCCCAAAAACTTATAAACTTTTCCCATCCATTCAGCGTCTCTTTTTGCAAGGTATTCGTTTACAGTTACAACATGAACACCTTTTCCTAAAAGTGCATTAAGATATGCAGGAAGAGTTGCAACGAGTGTCTTACCTTCACCTGTTTTCATTTCTGCAATTCTGCCTTGATGAAGTGCAACACCACCCATAATTTGAACTTTAAAATGACGCATATTTAAAACACGCCAAGCGGCTTCTCTAACAACTGCATATGCATCTGGTAAAATGTCGTTTAATGTTTCGCCATTATTTAATCTTTGCTTTAAAACTTGTGTTTGATTTATAAGATTTTCGTTGTCTAATTGTTTATATTTTTCTTCAAGAGCAAGAACTTTGTCTGCAATTTTTTCCAATTCTTTTAATCTTTTCTTTTCGCCTGAAAATAAGCCCATTTTATATCTCCTAATAATACTTCTTATACTTTACAACATTTATTGCCAATTTCAAAACAAATTTACCTTATTCTTCAATAATGGTATGAGCAAAAGTCAATGCGAACACTTTATTTGCTCCTGATTTTTTAATTTCCCTAGCGCAATTATTTATTGTTGCACCTGTTGTAAAAATATCATCAACAAGCAAAACATTCTTGTTTTTAAAAGCATTACTTTTTTTAACTTTAAAAACATCAACCAAGTTTGTTTGTCTTTGTTTATAATCTAGTTCTGCTTGTGGAATAGTTTTCTTTGTTTTTATTATTGCTTCCTCAACAAAAGGAATGTTTAAAATTTTAGCAATTTCTTTTGCCAAAAGTTCTGCTTGATTATATCCACGCATTTTTAACCTTGTTTCATGAATTGGCACATATGTTACAACATCACAATCAAAATTTTCTTCTTTGTATTTTTCTGCCATAAAATTTGCGAAAGGTTTGTATAGATATTTACATCCGTCAAACTTAAATCTTTTTATACAGCTTCTTATCTCGTCTTTGTAATAAAATACTGATCTTGCTTTATCATAAAAAAATTTTTTATTTTGACAACGGTCACAATACGTTGCCATAGATTTTATTGGGTCGCCACACCTAGCACAAACTTTTTCTTTTATAAAAGGTAAATTATTGTAACAACTTTCACAGGTATTAAATTTATTATCATCAAAAATTTCTTCATCGCAAAACACGCAAGTCAAATTCTCAGGATACAAAATGTTTAAAAATTTATCTAATATTTTCATATACGCCTACCCAAAAAGTTCCTGTGCTTTTGAATTGGCTGTAATTAAGAAGTCTTTTAGCATAGTGAATCTTTGCACTGTGTAAACATTGGAAATCATGCGTTTTAAGTTCTTTTTTTCTCCAACCAAAACAACCATTTGCTTTGCTCTTGTAACTGCTGTGTAAATTAAATTTCTGTTTAGTATTAAACCTGTTCCACTTATTACTGGAATAACAACAACATCAAACTCACTGCCCTGACTTTTATGAATTGTTATTGCATATGCAAGTGAAAGTTGATAGATTTCCGTTCTTGGATAAACACATTCTCTGCCATCTTCAAACCATACAATCGTTTCGCCTGTTTGTCTGTCTATTCTATGAATATAACCTATATCACCATTAAATACTCCTGCACCTTCTTCGTGCATATAACCATCTCGTTTTATCCAACTTAAATCATAATTGTTTGCCATTTGCATAACCTTATCACCTTCTCTAAATATAGTTGAACCAACAACTAGTTCTATTTTCATTATAGAAGGTGGATTTAATACTTCTTGCAAACTTTTATTCAAACTCTCTATTCCACAAACACCGGCTTTAAGTGGTGCTAAAACTTGAATTTTTGTTGTATCTATTTTTTTAAAGTTTGGTATTCTTTTTGTTACCATTTCAACAATAGTGTTTTTTATGTCTTCAAGTTCGGTTTTTTGGTCAAAGAAAAAATCACTGCTCGAATTGTCAATTATAGGCATTTCGCCGTCGTTTATCATATGTGCATTTGATATAATTAAACTGTTTTCACTTTGTCTAAAAATTTTTGTTAAAAAACTAACAGATATTACATTACTCTTTAAAATGTCGTCCAAAACATTTCCTGCTCCAACGCTTGGCAACTGGTCTTTGTCTCCAACCAAAATAAGTTTACAATCTCTATTTAACGCTTTAAGTAACGAATTCATTAAAAGCACATCGACCATTGACACTTCGTCAACAATTACAACATTTGCATCAAGTGGATTTGTTTCATTGTGAACAAAAATTCCCCTGTCTCCACGAAAATCAACTTCAAGTCCTCTGTGAATTGTTTTTGCTTGCTCTCCTGTGCTTTCACTAAGTCTTTTGGCTGCTCTGCCAGTTGGTGCTAAAAGCATAATTTTGTTTTGATATTGTCTAAGTATTGTCATTATACATTTTATTATAGTTGTTTTTCCTGTTCCCGGCCCACCTGTTATTAAACTAACACCACAATTAACGCTGTTTGTTATCGCTTGTTTTTGGTCTTTGTCAAACTTAATTTTGTTTAGTCTTTCAAATTCTTCAATGTCTTTTTCCACACTTAAATGAGAATATTTTGAACTTATATTTAATAGTGCTAACTTTTGAGCAACACTTGTTTCAATAAAATAGTATTTTGTTAACATTATTACATTGTGTGGATGTTTATAAAATGTTGTTATAACTTTATCCAAAATAAGATTGTCTAAAACTGCTAAAAATTCACTTTCATATTTTTCTTGGTCAAGTGATAAAAGAGTTGATAGACTTTCCAAAAATACGCTTTTAGGCATATAAGTGTTACCATTCTTTTCACTGTTTTCATTTAAAATGTGCAACATTCCTGCTCTAATTCTAAAAGCACTATCTTCTTTTATTCCCATTGATTTTGCAATTTTATCAGCAGTTAAAAACCCAATCCCTTCAATTTCTTCAACCATTCTATATGGATTTTCTTTAACATAGTTGATTGTTTTTTCTTGATAGGTGTTATAAATTTTCATAGCCATATTGGTAGAAATATTATAACTTTGCAAAAACATTACACTGTTTTGAATTTTTTTTAGTTCATTAAATGCATCTCCAATCGCTTGTGCTTTTTTTTCGCTTATGCCTTTAACTTTACTTAGTAAATTCGGCGAAAACTCTATAACCGAAAAAGTATCTTCCTTAAAAGTCTCAACAATGGCATTTGCAGTAACAGGTCCGATACCTTTAATAAGACCACTTGAAAGATATCTTTTTATTCCTTCAATAGAACTTGGATAGATTGTTTCACTTGTATCAAAACTAAACTGTTCACCGTACTTTGCATTTGTAACAAATCTTCCATTTAGTCTAACATTTTCACCAATGTTTACTGTTAAAAATTTACCAACAACAGTTGTGTATTCGTTTCCATGATTAAGCATAGCAACAGTGTAACCATTGCTATCGTTTCTAAAAATAATTTCCTCTATTGTTCCTTGTAAAATCACTCTAATATATTAAAATAAATTTATAAAAACTGCAAGTTAATTTTATTTAGTTTTGTTTGACATTAACATTTAAAAACTCTATCATGAAAATATGAGCATCGCAAGAAAACTATTAGAGATTAAATCTCTTTCACAAACAATATGCAATATAACAAAAAATGAAACAACCAACACACAAATAAAAGTGTTGTATTTTGTTGATGAATATTCAAGCATATCTCCACAAATTTTGATTTCAAAACTTGGTATTGTTAAATCTAATTTAGCACTAATCACAAAAAAGATGATTGAAGACGATTTAATTGTTTCTAAAAAAAGTTTAAGCGACAAAAGAGCAATATTTTATTCAATAACATCAAAAGGTAAAAAAATGCTTGATGACTATACTGCAAAACTTGATAAAATCTTCCATGAACAAGACCTTGAAATTGAATATAATCTTGATATAATTTTAAAATATCTAAACAAAAAAGTATAAGCACATTAAATGTGTTTTTTTTGTTCTAATATTATGTTTATGGCAATAAAATATAATATGAACGAAAAAAATGAAACAAAATTTACAAAAGAAAATATTGTAAGAATAATAAATAGAAATGATTTAATGATTAGTGGTGTAAAAAAAGTTATATCTTTTTCACCAACGCAAATTATTTTAGTGGCACTTGATTGTAATATGCTTATTTTGGGCGAGCAACTCCAAACAACAAAACTAGATGAAGAAAACGGCGAACTTGTTGTGTCTGGCTTAATAAACAGCATAAAATGGACAGATAAAAAAGAAAAAACAAGTCTACTAAAAAGGATTTTTAAATGATTTTATTTGAAACACTGTCACAACCATACATACTAGTATGGTTAATTTTTTCTGGATTTTGTAGTGGTTTTTTGTTTGATATAACAAACACCATAACTTTTTTATGCAACAATAATAAAGTTGTAAAAAATATATTTCAGGCACTTGCCACAATATCTAGTTTTTTAATTTTGTTTTTTGTAAATTTAAACACAAATTATGGACAATTTAGAATTTATGTTTTGGTCGTGTTTTTGCTATTTTTGTTTTTACAGCGTTTAACACTTGGAAAATTGATTGCAAAAACAAATGTATGGTGTTATACTAACTTTAGAAAACTTACAAATTTATTAACAAAAGTGAAATTAAATGGAAAACAAAAAAAACAAAAAAAAGTTTAAAATAATGTTTATTTGCATGAGCATAATACTCTGTTGTTTTTTAATGGTGGGAATTGTTCAAACTTTTGTTCTAAAATCAAAACAAGCCAACTTATCTAACCTTCAACAATCAAACTCCAAACTTGAGCAAGAATATAACCAAACAAAAGACGAATATGGATACAAAGGCGAAGTTGATGAAGACGGCAATGTAACAGTAAGTGATGATTACTATAACGATTATTGGGAAAACAATGGAGATGTGCCATACGGAGAAGACGGCGATAAAGTTATTGAAATTAACTAATGTCTAAAAAAAGAATTTATTATAATTGATAAGTTCTTTTTTATTTCATAATTTTTAATTGTCATTTACTTTAAATTTTGCGTTACAATATTTGCAAGTTACAACCTTTTCGGTAAGTTCTATATTTGCACCACAATATGGACATTTTTTTGTTATTAAAATATCTTTTTTTTGCTCTATTTTTTTTAATTCTTTTTCATCAATAAACAAATAACCTGTTAAATATCTTTTGTTAATTAAATAATTTATTATTTTTTTAACTTCAATATCTGTTATTCCAAGATTTTGTTTTATGTTATCAACTTTTAATATATTGTCTTTAACAATACAACTCAGCACTGCAATATACTTTCCTCTTTCGCCATAAACTACCCAACAAATTGGCATCACATAAAATCCTAAAACTGTGCAAATAATTCCAACAACCAATAATAACACTATTCCTTTTGTAGCACCAAAAACTATTGCTGGTATTCCACCAATTAAAAAAATTGTGAGTATAATTGATAAAAATAATAATTTGTTTCTATTTTTTTTCAAATCTTCCATATTTATATAATATCATAAAGTTTGCTAAAATAAAACTCAAATACAATAAAAAAACAGGCTAATGCCCGTCTTTTTATTTAGTTTTCTTTTTTGTATGTGCTTCCACTGTGTTGTGTTGCAGGAAATCTTTGACCTTTTTCAAGATAAACACTTCCGCCACAGTTTCCATTTTCATCATAACAAGTGTAATTTCCACTTTCTGGGGCTTGTTCCCCTGGTCTGTATGCTGTATTATCCATATTTAACCTCCATAGTTATGATTTGTAATTTTTATTTTATTATTCATTTTAATTTACAATTTTTTTTTATAATTATATACTTAACTTGTTAATGGAGGAAAAATGAACGAAAATATAAAAATGTATTGCGAATTAATTGAAAACGCAAATGAATGTTCAAAACTTTTAATACTTAGTCAAATTGCAATTGATGATGGGGATTTAACTTTATCACAAAAATACTTTTTGCAAGTGAAAGACATTTTAAACACACTAGTTAATGACACATTTAACGAAATTAAAGAACTTTGTTCTTCGCCTGTTTTAGACAGTGATGATTATGATATTTCATCGTTAAATCTTGCATCACTACTAAATGATGCGTGTCATAGTGCCGGTACACTTGTTTCTATGGAAAATGAAAACGAAACAAATTCGTTAAAACAAGCAATTCTTACAAAACTTGCAAAAACATTAAATGCTTGCACTGAACTATATAACACACTTTTTAATTAAATATAAAACACAAAAAACTCTATTGATAATAGAGTTTTTTTGTTTATTTTATATCTTTGTCGTTGAATGCTGTTGCAATCTCATCAAAATTCATATCTTTTAAATCTTCATCACTTGGCAAGTCTGGTGCTCCACCAAACGCTTCATCTGGCACAACTTTAACAGCATCACCATAATCTTTTCTGCCTATTTTTTTATCAGGGTCAACAAATGCAGTGTACTCGCCTATCCATCTAATTTTTATGTTGGCAAGTTCACCATTTCTGTGCTTTGCAACAACCAACTCACAAATTCCAGGTTCGTTTGGGTTTACAATATCATTATATTTGTCAGGATTATCAATAAACAAAACAATATCGGCATCTTGTTCAATTGCACCACTTTCTCTAAGGTCGCTAAGCATTGGTTTGTGGTCTTTTCTTTGTTCAATAGCACGAGATAATTGCGACAAAAGTATGATTGGAACATTCAACTCTTTGGCAGTTATCTTTAAATATCTTGTAATTTCGCTTATTTCTTGTTGACGATTATCAGTTTTTTTAGATACGCCACTCATAAGTTGCAAATAGTCAATAACAACAATGTCCAAGCCTTTTTCTCTTTTTAGTCTTCTACACTTGTCCAGAATATCCATTGGAGTGTTCATTGTTGAGTCATCTATGTATATATTTGCTTCGCTAAGTTTTTTATTTGCAAGCCAAACATATTTCCAATCATCATTATTAAGTGTGCCTTTTTTTGCCTTTGACATACTGACTTTTGCAACCGAGCAAATTGCTCTTTGAGCAAGTTGAATTTTTGGCATTTCAAGTGAAAAGATTGCACAAGTCTTTTTTTGTTCAAGTGCCGAATTTATGGCAATGTTTAGTGCAAAAGAAGTTTTACCAACTCCGGGACGAGCAGCAAGAAGAATTAAATCAGAATTTTGCAATCCGTTTGTAAGTTGATCAAATTCTGTAATTCCTGTTGAAATACCTTTAATTTTTCCACCATTTTTTGCAATTTCGTCCATATTTTTTATTGCTAAATTAAGTGCAGGACTGATGTGTTCAAGGTCGCTATTTTGTTCGTTTTGTGCAAGTTGATATATAAGTCCTTCTGCATATGATAAAGATTCGCTTCCATCTTCGCAATTATATGCTTTTTCTGCAATTTTTTGCGAAACATTTATAAGTGCTCTATTAAGTGAATCACGCTTTACAATTTCCATGTAAACTTTATAATTTACTGCACTTGGTAGTGAGTTTGCAAGCGTTGTAATATATTCAACTCCACCAACACTATCAAGCGAGTTCGCTTTATCAAGTTTATCGGTTATTGTAACAAAATCTATTGGTTGATTGCTAGCATACAAAGAAAGCATATTTTCATAAATAACTTTGTTTGCCTCAATATAAAAGTCGTCGACTTTTAAATTTGAAGCAATTTTGGGAACAACATCACAATTTATTAGCATACAACCAAGAACAGACTGCTCTGCTTCAATGCTATGTGGCATCATTTTTACAATATTATTAGCCATACATTACCCCTTTTAGTTAGAAAATGGATCTTCATCATTTGGTTCTAACAAATCTTTTAGTTTTTTCTTTTCTTCTATTCTATCAAAAATTATATAAACAAGTAAACAAATAAAACCACCAATAACAACATTTAAAAATATTGCAAGCCAAACAGGAAAATTAAACACTGCAAAAAGATATGTGATTATCAAAATTACGGGTATTAAACACCCAACACAAATCCACATACGCTTTAACATTTTTTTATAATCTTTTGCCTGTTGTCTTTTTAGGTTTAAATTTGGTTTTTTACTCATTTAATTCTCCCCTAAGCAATTTTCCTCTTTCACGAAGTCTCATGTTGTGGTCTAGTATTTTTTTTCTGATTCTAATACTTTTTGGAGTTACTTCCATTATTTCATCATCAGCCAAAAATTCCAAGCAATCTTCCAAACTCATAACAATTGGAGTTTCAAGTCTAAGTGCATCATCGGCAGCACTAGAACGACAATTTGACAAATGTTTTCTTTTGCAAACATTAACAACCAAATCTTCGCCCTTTGGATTTCTACCAACAACCATACCAGCATAAACAGGCACACCTGCTCCAATAAAGAGTTCGCCTCTTTCTTGTGCGTTAAAGAGTCCGTAAACGATTGATTCTCCTGTTTCAAAAGCAATGAGTGAACCATAAACTCTTCTATCAATTTCTCCCTTAAATGGTTCATAATCATGAAAGACAGTGTTCATTATACCTTCACCTTTTGTGTCTGTTAAAAGTTCACTTTTAAAACCAAAAAGTCCACGCTCTGGAATATAGAATTCCATTTTCATTCTTGATTGTTTTGGAGTCATGTGAATAAGTTCGCCTTTTCTTATACCCATTTTGTTCATAACAGTTCCAACGCAATCGTCAGGAACATCTAATGTCAATATATCAATTGGCTCACATTTTTTGCCATCAATCGTTTTAAATCTTACTCTTGGCATACTAACTTGAAATTCATAGCCATCTCTACGCATATTTTCAATCAAAATACTTAGGTGCATTTCGCCACGTCCTGCAACTGTAAATGATTCAGCAGTGCTTCCGTCTGAAACACGAAGTGAAAGGTCTTTAACTGCTTCTTTATACAATCTATCTCTTAAATGTCTGCTTGTAACAAATTTGCCTTCCTTTCCTGCAAAAGGACTATCATTTACCATAAATGTCATTTCCACACTTGGTTCTGCAATTTGTACAAACTCTTGTGGTGATACATCAAGTGGCGAACAAATTGTATCGCCAATCATAACATTTTCGAGTCCTGCAACACACACAATATCTCCCATTTGTGCACTGTCTGTTGGCACCCTTTTTAATCCTTGATAAACAAACAACGAAACAACCTTATTTTTAACGTTTTTGGCTTTGTCATAATAGTTGCAAACAACAACTTGGTCACCAACTTTAATATTTCCTCTTTCTATTTTCCCAATAGCAAGTTTGCCAACATAGTCGTTGTGCTCTGCAGAAGAGACAAGAATACTAAGAGGAGCATTTTCGTCGCCACTTGGTGCAGGAATGTGTGATAAAATTGTTTCAAAAAGTGGAGCAAAATTTATTCCTTTTTCATCTACACTCAAACTTGCACTTCCATCTCTTGCCGAAGCAAACACAAAAGGAGAATCAAGTTGCTCATCGTTTGCATTAAGGTCCATAAATAATTCCAAAACTTCATCAACAACTTCTTTTGCTCTTTCGTCTGGCCTGTCCATTTTGTTTACAACAACAACAACTTTTAAATTTAACGCAAGTGCTTTTTCCAAAACAAATCTTGTTTGCGGCATTGGTCCTTCAAATGCATCAACAACAAGTAAAACTCCGTCCACCATTTTTAAAACTCTTTCAACTTCTCCACCAAAATCGGCGTGTCCCGGAGTGTCAATAACATTTATTTTTACACCTTTATATTCGCAACTTGCATTTTTTGACAAAATTGTTATTCCTCTTTCTCTTTCAAGTGCATTGCTATCCATTACTCTATCTTCAACCACTTGATTGTCTCTAAACACATTTCCTTGTTTAAGCATTTCATTTACAAGTGATGTTTTGCCGTGATCAACATGAGCAATAATCGCTACATTTCTAATTTTCTCGTTTGTCATTTTTACCTCTTATATTTTTAAACAAAAGATTATATCACAACTGTGAATAAAATTTCAATATTTTTATTAAATCTATAAAAATTTATCTTAAATCTTTACACTGTCTTGCTTGGTTATTATTTATATACAAATTTTTTAACAACTCAAAATAACAATAGGCAATTTTTGTTCGCCTTATTTGATAACTTTTTCCACTTTCACTTTTGTATGTTATATTGTTAAAAACACAATCTTTTGAGCATTGTTTTTTAAAGCATGTTTTTTGTGGACAGTGTACAAAGGTCATTAAACTTGCCTTACCCGAGTATGCAACTCCACTAAAAAAATCTTTTGCGAGTTTTGGCTCTATTGTTTGAATAAAATCATCAGCATACTCTAACAAAATATTTTTTGCAATATCATTTGCAATATTCATTGTATAAGATAAAATAGTTTTATATTTTTTACAATATTTCATTCCCCAATAATTATTTATCATAACTCCAACAAATCTTGAATTTTCTTTTAATATTTCATCAATTATTTCTATATCTTTATAATTCGCAACTGTTGGTAAATTCAAATATAATTCATAATTTTTTGGAATTAAATTTATTTCTTTTTTTATTATTTCATTTTGGTAATTTAATGGCGAATAAATAAATATATTATTTTCACTATTTATATTTTTTATTTGATTTTTATCATTAAAAATATAATAATTTTCTTTTTTTTCTGTATATTTTTTGTTTATATTTTCTAAACTAAATTCGTTTTTTATTTTTGATTTTATATTTTTATTATAATTTTCAATTATTTTTTCTTGCAACAACATAAATGCTTGACGTTTATAACTATTTAATTTTGATTTTACAACAAAAGCGTTTGATAAATTTATTTTTATATTTGCAATTTCAAAATTGGTATCATTTATTTTATTAAAAGTGTTTTTAACATTTTCACAACTCAAAGGACAACTTTTTGCCGTATCAACTTTATCTCCATAATAATCTACTTTTATATTGTTGCAACAAAGTTGAATGTGTGCAAATTCTCCACTAATCAAATTTACAACAACATCTACTTTTAGTTTTCGTTGCTTGTTGCAAAGATATTCTTCTTGCTTATAATCGCAAGTTAAATAAACATCACAATCAACGCTAGGTTTTTTGATGGAATAAATGGTATATTTGTTGCCGTTTTTATCAACATTTCCAACACCAACACTTACTTGATTGTTTCCGTTTATAAATTTTAATCCATCATTTAAAACTATTTCGTGATTTTTTGAACAAATGCAAATTTTATATAAATTTTTAAACGGTTTAACACTTGTAACTTTTCCAATATTTACACCAATATGATTTTGAAATATTGGATTTATCACATCTTTATCACAGTAAAGATATTTTCCTTGATTATAGTTTCCACGATTAAATACCTTTTTCGATTTTTCAATTTCTTCATCTAAATTAACATTTGTAAATAATGCTTTTTTGTAACTATCTATCGCTTGTGCAACATAAGCACCTCGCCTTAATCTTCCTTCAATTTTTAACGAGCATACTCCAGCGTTTTCTAATTCGTTTAATTTTTTAATTAAACACAAATCGCTTGGAGAAAGCAAATATCCATCTTTTACTTCTTTATTATCATCAAAGGCACTATATTTAAGTCGACATAATTGCAAACATTCTCCACGATTTCCACTTTTGTTGTTTTCTATACTACTTAAATAACAGTTTCCCGAAAAGGCAACGCAAAGAGCACCCTGAACAAAATATTCAATTTCAAGATTGGTATATTTATGAATAAGTTTAATATCTTCAAGAGTTGTTTCTCTTGCAAGCACAACCCTTTTAAAACCTAACTTCTCCAAAAATTTAGCACCATCAAGATTGTGTACACCCATTTGAGTACTTGCGTGTATAACAACATCACTATACCTGTTTTTTAAAATGTAATATACTGCTAAATCTTGAATTATAAATGCATCAACTTTTGCATTTACTGCACAATCTAAAAATTTTATTAAATTGTTTATTTCACTATTTTTAATAATTGTGTTTACTGTTAAATACACCTTAACATTAAAAAGATGTGCAAAGTTTACACATTCTTTCAAATTATCTAAATTTATATCTTGACACTTTGCTCTTGCGTTGAATTGTCCAGCACTAAAATATACTGCATCGGCACCATGTGCTATTGCAATTTTTAAATTTTCAAGTGTTCCAACAGGTGCTAAAATTTCCATACTTTGTCCTTTTGTTATTTATTTAATAAATTATGTTAATAACATTATAATGCAAGAAATTGATATTGTAAACATAAAGAAAAGAGCAAAGTATGTGATTTTTAAACGAAAATATTATCACATTGTTTTTTACTTTTTTTATTATTTTATAAAATCGTTATATTGGATTATAAAGATTGCCACATTTGGCATTATTTCAATACTTACATCTGCACTACTATTTCCTTTAACAATAGATAGAGCAAGAAAATACATTAAAATTTTTGAAAACACAAACAAAAACATAAACACAAATTTTTATTATTTAAAACACCCATATATTTCAATAAAAAGAATATTTTTTAAATTATTATTAAATATAATAACTTTTTTACTTTCGCTTATTTTTATAGTGCCTGGCATATGGTTTTATTTTAATCTTTTCCCACTGCCATATGTTATTGCAGAAAATCCTGATATGAAATTAAAAGACGCGTTTAACATTTCTATAAACTTAACAAAAGGAAGACTACAAGAAATTATTTTTCTTTATATGTCCTTTTTAGGTTGGTTTATTTTGTCAATTTTAAGTTTAGGCATTTCGTCATTTTTTTCGTGGCACTATTTTGAATGTTCAAAATGTTTGTATTATATTGAATTAAAAAAACAATATAATTATTTAAAAAAAGCCCAAACTACACTATTAGATTTTTAATATATTTCTAAAAGTTTAAAATACTCATCGAACATATGCTCTCTAATTGGATAAATTTTACCGTCTTTAAAATATAATTTTAAACAAGGCGAAATTCCGTGATATTCGTCAACAATCTCAAACTTTTCAAGTTCGCCGTTTTTTATTTTTGACATTGTTTTGTTATGATAAGAAAAATAACCCATAAAATTAGTATGTCAAATATATTAACAAATACACACAAAAAAATCACCACAAAAGTGATGATTTTTTAACATTAAATTATAAAGGCAAATCTTTTTTATCAAATCTAAATACACCAATAATAAATGTGATTACACCAACTGCAAACAGTATACCAAATTGCCACAAGAAACTAAGTGAACCGTTCAAAATGGAAACCGTATCAAAAAGTGTAATTAAAGAAATGTAATTAAATACATTCATTGCAGAAATTCTCATTGCCGAAGGCACAACTGCCGAACCAAAAAGTCCTAAAATTGTACACACAAGTGAGAATATTGTAAGTCCCCCACCAATGCTTAACGAGTATTTTGTTCTATTGAATATTGCAGAGCACATAAAGCAGTATCCTGCTATTGCAAACATTGTTAAAAATGCGCCCAAGTTAAACAACAAAATTTCGCCATAATTTATTGCAAAACTATTTCCACCAACAATCCAAACTGCCAGCACACTAACGCAAGTTAAAAGTGCAAACATGCTAAATAATGCAAATAACAAATAAACCATTTGAGTTACTGTAACAGTTCTTCTTTTGATTGGAGTTGAAAGCACATATGCCATTGAACCAGAATCAACTTGACCAGCAAGTAGTCCATTTGCCGTCATAATAACAAACACCATAGGGAGTAATAGTCCTGCAATTCTATAAAATATCGAACCAATTATAAGTCCATATATGTCCATATTTCCAAGTTCTTCAAGTGCAACTGCAACTTTTTCTGGAATTTGGTCTGATATACTTTGACAAGCATAAGTTCTTGCCTGTGCAATTTGTTCAGTTGTTATTGCATTATCAGGGTCATCACTTTCATATTCATTTAACCAAAGTTGATAGGTTGAAATCGCGGAGTTTGATATAACCTTAACTGAAACGGCATATTCTTTTGCATCTTGTTCGTTTTTGCTATGTTCTATTTGCATATCATAAATTGTGTCGTACATAAATGTATTTACATAATTTCTTGCAATGATAAGGTAATTATCCCTATTATACACATAACCCGACTCACTAGAATCTTCTTTATATTTGTTTATTGCATCTTGTGCAATAACCTTTGCTTGCTCTGCTTTGTCTTGTGCCTCCTGTTGTGTTACATCTTCTTTTGCAATTTCATTATTGTAAGCACCCAAATATACTTGGTCAAGAAAATATGCGTCAAGTAAATTTTGACCCTTAACGCTTGTGTCTTTTATATAAAAATTTAAAATTTGACTTACTAATGCCTTTAATTCTTCTGGTGTTTTGCCTACAAAACTTGCATAATCACTAAAATCTTGTGCAACTTGTGCAATGATTTCTTGTTTTGCTTCATTATTTGGCGCAACTCCGTTTGTTGCTTCATATTCGGTTACTTTTTCATCATAATTGTTGGTAAGTATGTTTAAAAATGCACCAAAACTATACACATCGTTGTAATTTGTTAAAGTAGTTAAATATAACTCATAACTATCAACAGAATTTTCTTTTAAATATGACTCTTGGTCGGCTTGCACAAAAACATTTTTAAGTGAATCTCTTATGTCGTTTATTCCCAAATTTCCCAAAACAATAATAACAATTGCAAGCATAACACAAGTTGGAATTGTAACAAACAACCATTTTGTAAAATTTGCTTTTGCCGATTGTTTAAAAAGTGCTTTACTAAACATTGTTATCTTCTCCTTTTTTTAATTTTTCTTTAAAATATTTTTCCAAACTATTTTTTATTTCCGAAATAAATTTTACATCATATTTGGTTAGTGCCTTAAAAAGTTTTTGAACTTTATCTTTTTCAATTTTAATTGTAACTTGGTTATATTTTTCTTGGTCTCTTATAATGTCATATTTAAGTTTTTTAAAATGCTTATAATCTTCTTCACTTTTAAATTCAATTTTGTAATTTATAAATTTAGAGTTTTTTATGTTGTCAATAACTGCAATATCAATTATTCTTCCATTAAATATTAGTGCAACACGGTCGCAAGTGGTTTCAAGTTCGTCAAACATCTGACTGCTCATTAAAATTGTTTTGCCCTTTTTCTTTTCATTTTCAATAATTTCAAGAAAAACATTTCGCATAAGTGGATCAAGTCCTGTTGTTGGTTCGTCCAAAATTAAAATTTCCTTATCAGCCATAAGTCCGGCAACTATTGCCGTTTTTTGTTTCATCCCCTTGCTCATTCGTTTTAAATTTGCCGAGGTGTCTAATTGCAATTTTTTTATTAACTCGTTTGCGTATGCCATATCTTTTAGACCCAAAAGCTCGGCTTGATTTTTTAAAAACATAGTACCTGTTGGCAAATCTGGAAATGCAATTTCACCGGGTATGTATTCAACATATTTTTTTATCTCACTAGCATTTTGCCAACTATTTAAACCTTTAACATAGCAACTACCTTTGTCAGGCTTACTAAAACCCATTATGTGCCTTATTGTTGTTGTTTTTCCACTTCCGTTTGTTCCCACAAAACCAAAAACTTCTCCGCTTTTTACCGAAAAGTTTAAATCAAAAACTCCTCTATTATTTTTGTAGTCTTTTGTGAGATTTTCTACCCTTATTATCTCGTTCATCAGGCACACCTCCAAAATCTTTGTCTTCTTTATAGAAATTCATAAAATACTCTTGTAATGTGAGTTTATCTTCATTAAATTCAACAACATTAAATTTACTAATAATTTCAATCAACTTATTTATGTTTGTATCATTCACAAGAACTTTAACTGTTAGATTATTTTCATTGTGCTCTTTAAGTTCAATAATTTTTTTCTCTTTTTTTATTTGCTCAACAAAATTATTAAAGTCATCTTGTTTTTTAAAGACAATATCAAATGTTTTGTTTTGATTATGTTTTAAATTTGTTGTCTTAAATGTTGAAACAATTTTCCCATCTTTTATAATTGCAATTCTATCGCAAGTTTCTTCAACTTCATTAAAAATGTGAGACGATAAAAATATTGTTTTTCCACGTTTTTTTTCTTCTTTAATAAAATCAATAAACACTTGTTGCATAATTGGGTCAAGTCCACTCGTTGGCTCGTCTAACACAAGTACATCGGGGTCGTGCATAAATGCAACAATAATTGCCAACTTTCGTTTGTCGCCAAGACTCATTTTTTTTGTTTCAAGCATAGGATTAAACTTGAATTTGTCAATTAAGTAGTTGAGCATTTTTTTGTCTTTTAAATGTCTTAACTTTTTCATTACATTTATAAAGTCTTGACCATTATCGGAATTAGGAAGAGCGATTTCACCGGGTAAATATCCAACACTATTCATAATTTCACTATAATTTTTAAATGATTCTTTTCCAAACATATAAATATTACCACTTTGTGGCTTGCTAAACCCCATCATGTGCCTTATTGTTGTTGACTTTCCTGCACCATTAGGACCCAAAAAACCAAACACTTCGCCTTTTTCAACTAAAAAAGACACATCAAAAATGCCTCTGTTGTGTCCATAGTCTTTTGTTAGATTTTCTGCTTTTATAATTTCCATATAAACTCCTAATTATAAAAACTTTTCTGTTATTAGTATATCATAAATTTTTTAATTTACAAACTTTTATACAAGTAAGTAATATGAAAGTATTTTTAAACTTGACAAAATTTTTTATTTGTTTTTAAATAAATTAGGAGAAAAAAATGAAAATAATACTTGCGTCGTCTTCCCCAAGAAGAAGAGAACTATTAAATAATATGGGTGTAGAATTTGAATGTATAAGCCCAACAAAAGACGAAGATATGGCACAAAAAATGTCAATAGAAAAATTGAGTGAATGTTTATCACTTCAAAAAGCACAAGAAGTTTTTGATAGCACTCAAGGCGATAGAATTGTGATTGGCTCAGATTGTATGGTGTACTATAAAAATAAAAAAATTGGAAAAGCACATAGCCGAGAAGAAGCATATAAAACGCTGTCTATGCTTTCAAATAAATGGCACAAAGTTGTTACAGGTCTTTGCGTTATGGTGCAAAATAAAAACAAAACAAGATTATATTTAACACACGACACTTCAAAAGTTAAATTTAACAAACTTTCAAAAAGTGCAATAAATGCATACCTAGACACAAATGAATATGTTGGCAAAGCAGGAAGTTATGCAATTCAGGGCAAATTCACAATGCATATACAAAAAATAAACGGCAACTATTCAACCGTTATTGGACTTCCAACACATAAATTGTATGATATTTTAAAAATAGAAAATGTATTAAAATAATTAACATTATAAATAATAATTATATAAAATGATATATGGAAACATTACAAAAACTAAAAAAAATAAAAAAACTAATTGGAAACACACCACTAATTAAAATTACATATAAATACAATAATAAAATTCGTGATATGTATGCAAAACTAGAATGGTATAACCTTTCTGGAAGCATAAAGGATAGACCGGCATATTACATAATTAAAAACGCATACAAACAAAAAGAATTAAAAGAAAATCAAACAATATGCGAAGTTACATCAGGAAATATGGGAATTTCCATTTGTGCAATAAGCAAATTAACAAATAACCCTGTTGTTGTTTGTATGCCAAAATCGATGAGCAGTGAAAGAAAACAACTGTTAAAACTTTATGGTGCAAAACTAGAACTTGTGGAAGACTTTAAACAAGCATTTAAAAAAGCAGAAAAATATAAACAAAATGGTGCTTTTTTGCCATATCAGTTTGAAAACAAAAATAACACACTTTCACACTATAAAACAACTGCAAAAGAAATATTAAAAAAACTTGATAGCGTTTCTTGTTTTGTAAGTGGAGTTGGCACAGGCGGAACACTTATTGGTATTGGAACACACCTAAAAGAAAAGTGCAACACAAAAATTGTTGCAATCGACCCCAAAGAGAGTCAACTTCTCACACTGGGTAAAAGCATGGGCAAGCATCAAATTCAAGGAATAAGTGATGAAATTATACCAAAACTCTACAAAAAAGATACAGTTGACCAAATTATACAAATATCTTCCACCGATGCAATAGCAATGTCAAAAAAACTTTCAAACCATTTAGGTCTTGGAGTGGGAATATCAAGTGGGGCAAACTTTTTAGGCTGTGTACTGTCACAAATAAATGGAGCAACAACAGTCTTTGCAGATGACAATAAAAAATATCTTTCCATATTAAATAAAAACAAAACTTCTTCCCCACTTGTTGACCAAATTCAACTTATTGAATTTTGTTTTGTCTAACAAAAAAACTGCCAATCGGCAGTTTTTTTATTGTTAATTATTAAAAATTATTTTTTTGTAAACACTGCATAACCATCTTGATATGTTGCAGTAAAATTAGATGTGTTTGTTAAATATGTGCTTTTAACTTTATCTAATCCACTACACTTAACTTTAACAACCCCTGTGCCTGATTGTAAAAAGTTTAATAAAGCTCCTTGACTTAATTTACTTGTTATTGCATTCGCAATGTCCAAATTATCTATTGTAACAGTGTTTAAACTCATGCAAATCGCAAACGCTCTATCTCCTATTGTTGTTACACTGTCAGGGATTATTACACTTGTGATTTTTTTATTATCGTTGAATGCATATTCATATATTTCATAACTATCAATAGAACTTATTGTTGGAAGTGTTATTTCAGTATCTTGACCTTTGTATTTTACAAAATACTTTGTGTCTCCATCAATGTAAAATATATAATTGCCATCTTCACTTTCGTTTCCTTGTTGATTGTATCTTTTTAATTTACTCTCACTTTCATTTTTATATACATTTAATGCGGTTAGTCCATAACTTGTTGTTGTTATGTTTAGTGAAGACTTATTGTATACTTCAACCAAACTATCGCAATAATCAAACGCCACATGTCCTATTGTGGTTACCTTTTGTGGGATTGTTATTTCGCTTAAACTACTGCAACCATTAAACGCATAATTTCCCATTGTTGTTAAGTTTGTGCAACCATTTAAATCTACACTTTGTAAACTACTGCAACCATGAAACGCATGATCTCCTATTGTTGTTACACTTTGTGGTATTGTTATTTCGGTTAAACTACTGCAACCCCAAAACGCATCAGAACCTATGCTTGTTGGAGAACAGTTCCATACAACTTCTGTTATAAGTGGATTTATATTATCAGTATACCATGCTGGTTCGTCTTGCATCGCATTTATTGTTAATACTCCATCTTTAAATGCGTATCCACTACCTTCTTTTTCGTATGTTACTTTTGTAAATTGACAACCCCAAAACGCATTATTTCCTATTGTTTCTACACTTTGTGGGATTGTTATTTCTCTTAAACTGCAACCACTAAACACCCGTTCTCCTATTGTTGTTAAATTTGTGCAACCACTTAAATTTACACTTTGTAAACGACTGCAATCCTGAAACGCCCTATCTCCTATTGTTGTTACGCTTTGTGGTATTGTTATTTTGGTTAAACTAATGCAATCTCTAAACGCATCACTTCCTATTGTTGTTAAATTTGTACAATCACTTAAATCTACACTTTGTAAATTACTGCAATAATAAAACGCATTATCTCCGATTGTGGTTAAGTTTGTGCAATTACTTAAATTTACACTTTGTAAACGACTGCAACCCCTAAACGCAGAATCTCCTATTGTTTCTACGTTTTGTGGTATTGTTATTTCGGTTAAACTACTGCAACCCCAAAACGCATCAGAACCTATGCTTGTTACACCTTGTGGTATTGTTATTTCGGTTAAATTAATACATTCTCTAAACGCAGAATCTCCTATTGTTGTTAAATTTGTACAATCACTTAAATCTACGTTTTGTAAACTACTGCATCCACTAAACGCACTATCTTTTATTGTTGTTACTGGTATTCCCATATATTCACTTGGTATTTCTATCTTACCATCAACACCCGTAATTGAACTATTTCTTGCTTTCACAGAGTATGCAGTTCCATTTTCTATTGGTGTAAAATCCAAATATGGATAAAACTCATTTAATAAAGTTATATCTAAATCAATATTTGGTTGACTAGCTACAATACAAATCTTATCTGTTATTTCACAACTTGATGAATATACACCATTAAAATTTCCTAATTCTGCAAGCATAATTTCTTCAGGTGGTGCACCAGTCAACAAACTTTTTACTTCATCAAAAGTATAATTTCTTTTTAAAACATACATTCCTATTATTCCACTATCTTGATTTATAGAAAATATCATACCTTTATACTCTTGATAGTTTTCTAGTGTTATGTTTTTCATATACATACCCATTTCAGAATCAACAATATTACAATTTGCAGTTAATGGTAATGTTGCTTGTTCATCTTCAACGATAAAGTTTTGTTGTTCGCCTTCTGTTATTGTTGTATTCTCACTGCTCACAAATTGAAGAGTTGGTCCAACTGGAATATATTCCCCACTATTTACTGTTATTGTGTATGAAAAGGTTTGGGATATGCTTTGTGTTGGGTCTTTTAGGCTATATGCTATTATTATATTTTTTCCGTTATTTTCGCTTTCTTGTGGTTTTATTATCTGTTCTTGTACCTTTGTTGTATAAATATTACTGTTTAGACTTTGTTCGTCTGTTTTGTTTGTTATTTGCGCATAGACATTTACATCACTACTCAAATTTTTGACATTTATAACAATAAAATATGTATATGCTTGGTTATAGTCTATATCTATTTCATGTTCGACTTGTGGGGTGAATGTATCTCCACCTGTTAAACTATTGAAAGTTGGTATCTCTTTTACAGGTGCTCCATATATTGTTTGTATACTATCAAACGCACTTTCTTCTATTGCCTGTGCTGAGGTTTTTAATGTTTCTTCATCCATAAGGTCTTTGCTTGCATACACTTTTGTTGTTATTTCAACAAATGCGTCTGTTACTTGATAACTTACACTTCCACTAAGTGTGTAGTTTACACTTATTGCACTATACACTCCAAAACATAGTAGTGCAACTGCAAACATCATACTTGCTAAACTTAAAAAGAGTTTACTTTTTCTTTTCATTTCTTCCCCTTTATCCTACTTTTTGTTATTGTACCACATTTATTTTGTAAATATTATCACAGCACTCAAAGTGAGTAGCAGAAATTTTTAGCACTATTTTGTGGACAACTTTAACAAATATTGATTATTATTTGTATAACTAATAATAGGATACCCCCCCCCCATACTTGTCAAATGTTTTTGTGTGATTTTTGAAAATTTTTTCTTTTTTATTTAATTTTTTGTGGATAAGTTAAAATTAAAACGCATTAACTTGTATAAAATTTGTCTAAAAAATTTTATAAAAAAATTCAACCGAATGGTTGAATTTTTAAATTATTAAATAAGTTCAACGATTGCAAGTTGTGATGCATCACCACGACGAGTATCTGTTTTTAAAACTCTTGTATAACCACCCTTTGTTCCAAGTTCTTTTGCTCTTTCTGCATATTTTGGAGCATATACATTGAAAATTCTTTCAACAAGTGGATGATTGATTCCTTGTGTTCTTGCTCTATATGCTTCAAGACCTTCTTTTTCTTTTCTTTCGTCTTGTAAATCATATAAGAAAGACATTATTTTTCTTCTTGCAGCAAGCTTTTTAGGGCCATCGTTTACAATTTCTTTATTAACCTTAACACCCTTTTCCATCACAGCCTTTGTAACTTTTACATTGTCTTCGTATGAGTTGATTGCAAGTGTAAGTATTTTTTCAGCCTTTGAACTTACAGCCTTTGCTTTTGCAAGACTTGTTTCAATTCTGCCATACTTAAATAAATTTGACACTTGTGATCTTAAAACTGCGATTCTTTGGTCGGTTGGTCTACCTAATTTATCGTTAGCCATGTTTTTCTCCTTTTTAGTCTTCGTCTGTTCGCAAACTTAAACCATAAGATTCAAGTTTTGCTACTACTTCTTCAATTGATTTTAATCCAAGATTTCTAACCTTTAACATATCATTTTTTGATTTTTTAATAAGGTCTTCAACTGTGTTGATGTTTGCTCTTTTTAAACAATTGTATGACCTCACAGAAAGGTCCATTTCTTCTATTGGCATTTCAAGAACTTTTGTTTGTTGGTCTTCTTCTTTGCTTACTAATATGTTTATACCATTCATTTCTTCGCAAAGGTCAACAAATAATGAGATGTGTTCTTGAATAATTTTTCCAGCCAAACTAACAATTTCTCTTGCTGTGATTGTACCATTTGTCTCAACTTCTAGTGTGAGTTTATCATAATCTATACTCTGACCAACTCTTGTGCTTTCAACATTGTAGTTAACTTTTTTAACAGGAGAGTAAATTGAATCTATTGCAATGTATTCCAATGTGTCAACTCTTTCTTTGTTTAATACATTTGGAACATATCCTCTGCCTCTTCCAATTAAAACATCTAACTTAAAATCAGCATCACTATCTGCTGTACAAATATGAAGTTCTGGATTTAAAATTTCAACTTCATCATTTGGTTCAAAATCTTTTGCAGTAATTTCGCCTGCACCTTTGTGATGAATTCTAAGAATAGTTGTGAAATCACTGTCTTTATTGTCTGTTTTAACAGCAAGACATTTAATGTTAAGTACAATATCAACTACATCTTCACTTATTCCTGGAACAGTTGAAAATTCGTGTGGAACTCCGTTGATTCTTATTGCGATTGGCGCAGCACCTGGAAGTGCTCCAAGTAGAGTTCTTCTCATGCAGTTTCCTAGTGTAATTCCGTATCCTCTTTCAAGTGGTTCAACTATGAATCTAGCATAAGAACCGCCTTCTGTTTCTTCGCAAGTAATTCTTGGTTTTTCCATTTCCATCATATAACTAATTCCTCCTTATACTATCTTGAGTACAACTCAATGATTAAGTGTTCTTTTATGTTAAGGTCAATATCTTCTCTTGTTGGAAGTGCTAATATTTTTCCTTCAAGTGTATCGCTGTTAAATTCCAACCATTTTGGCATAACAATTTTCATGCCTTTAAGTTGTTTAAACATATCTAATTCTCTTTTGTTTTCTTTAACTGCAATTACATCACCAACTTTAACTTGATAAGATGGAATGTTAACGGTTTTGCCATTAACTGTTATTTGACGGTGATTTACAATTTGACGACATTCACTTCTTGAAGAACCAATTCCCATTCTATAAACTACGTTGTCAAGTCTTCTTTCGATAAGTGATAACATGTTTTCACCTGTTACACCTTTCATTCTTTCAGCTTCTTCGTAGTATCTTCTAAATTGATTTTCCAAAATGCCATATGCTTTTTTAACTTTTTGTTTTTCTCTAAGTTGAGTACCATATTCAGTAACTCTCTTTCTGCCTGTGCCGTGTTGTCCAGGAGCAACAGGTCTTCTTTCCATTGCACATTTTTTTGTAGTACATCTTTCGCCTTTAAGGAAAAGTTTGCAACCTTCTCTACGACATTGTCTACAATCTGCACCTATCATCTTAGCCATGTTTTTCTCCTTTTATATTCTTCTAACCTTTGGTGGTCTGCAACCGTTATGAGCGATTGGAGAAACATCTTTGATTAGTGTAACATCGAGTTCAGCAGTTTGAAGTGCTCTGATTGCAGATTCTCTGCCATTACCAGGTCCTTTGATGTATACTTCAACTGATTTTATTCCATGTTCTTTTGCGACTTTTGCTGCGTCTTCAACGCATTGTTGTGCTGCAAATGGTGTGCTCTTCTTTGAACCTTTGAAACCTAATTTTCCAGAACTTGCCCAAGAAATTACATTTCCTTGAAGGTCTGTAAAGGTAACCATAGTGTTATTGAAAGAAGATTTAATATGAACTTGACCTTTGTCAATGTTTTTACTTACTCTTTTTTTCTTTGTAACTGCTTTTTTTGCTACTGTTGCCATGCTATCTCCTTATTATAGTTGACCTTTCTTTGCACTACCACCAAACACTTATCTTGGACCTTTTCTTGTTCTACAATTTGTTCTTGTGTTTTGACCACGAACAGGAAGTCCTTTACGGTGTCTGGTTCCTCTGTATGAACCAATTTCTGTTAATCTTTTAATGTTAAGCGAAACTTCTTTTCTTAAATCTCCTTCAACTGTTAAGTTGTGTTCAATATAATTACGAAGTTTAGCAACATCGTTTTCATCCAAATCTTTAACTCTAGTATCTGGATTTATTTTTGTTTCAGCCAAAATTTGATTTGCTGTATGTCTACCAATACCGTAGATGTATGTCAAACCAATTTCAACTCTTTTTTCTCTGGGTAAATCAACACCAGC
>CALWTD010000032.1 GCA_944384395.1 uncultured Clostridia bacterium | reverse complement strand
TATCCCATAACACAAGTTAGTAAGACCCCTGGAAGACTACCAGGTGGATAGGTCGGAGGTGGAAGTACAGTAATGTATGTAGCTGACCGATACTAATAGGTCGAGGGCTTAATCACAATATTTTGTGAATTCGTTTGCAAAATATATACGAATTGGTATATACTGTGATTAGCTTACAAAATATGCTTATAAATTTAACCCTTTTTCTAAAATATGCAGTTGTCAGGGTACTGTAAAAAATAATTCAATATTTCGTGGTTTTCCACTAAATATACCATTTCTGGTGACAATAGAGAGAAGGTACACCTGTTCTCATCCCGAACACAGAAGTTAAGCTTCTCATCGCCGACGATACTTGGTTGGAAACGGCCTGGTAAAATAGGACATTGCCAGAAAACTAAAATAAGACAATCTTCGGATTGTCTTTTTTTTGTTTTCTTACACATATGCGTTTGCATATGTGTTATTTTTTAACAAAAATAGCAATGTCCTGTTACATCGTCGCATATAGTCAAATAGTCTTTCGGACTGCTTGACACTCTGCTCCTCGTAATATGGTCATTGCCCAAATTAATATAATTATAGAAATTAAGTATAGAATTGGTCTTTTTTTTGTTTTCTTACACATATGCATTTGCATATGTGTTATTTTTTTTGTAAAAAAATAGCAATGTCCTGTTGCATCGTCTCATATAGTCAAATAGTCCTTGTTTCAACTTAAAATTAAATCTCACTAACTGTGTTTACTTTTAAACACTCACTCATAGTCATGTAGGTGTCTACACTCCTACGAGTGAGTATTTAAAGAGCCTTGTTATTGAGTTTACTTTTAAGTTGACATTCAAAAAGGTTTTAATTATTAAATTATAAGAATGTAATATGGTCATTGCCAAAATAAATAGAATTATAAAAATTAATCATAGAATTGGTTTTTTTGTTTTCTTACACATATGCGTTTGCATATGTGTTATTTTTTAACAAAAATAGCAATGTCCTGTTACATCGTCGCATATAGTCAAATAGTCCTTGTTTCAACTTAAAAATAAATCTCACTAACTGTGTTTACTTTTAAACACTCACTCATAGTCATGTAGGTGTCTACACTCCTACGAGTGAGTATTTAAAGAGCCTTGTTATTGAGTTTACTTTTAAGTTGAAATTCAAAAAGGTTTTAATTATTAAATTATAAGAATGTAATATGGTCATTGCCAGAATAAATAGAATTATAAAAATTAATCATAGAATTGTTTTTTTTGTTTTCTTACACATATGCAAGGGCATATGTGTTATTTTTAACAAAAATAGCAATGTCCTGTTATGTCGGTCGCATATAGTCAAATAGTCCATATTTTAACTTAAAATTAAATCTCACTAACTGTGTTTACTTTTAAACACTCACTCATAGTCATGTAGGTGTCTACACTCCTACGAGTGAGTATTTAAAGAGCCTTGTTATTGAGTTTATTTTTAAGTTGAAATTCAAAAAGGTTTTAATTATTAAATTATGAGAATGTAATATAGTCATTGCCCAAATTAATATAATTATAGAAATTAAGTATAGAATTGGTCTTTTTTATGTTTTCTTACACATATGCAAACGCATATGTGTTATTTTTTAACAAAAATAGCAATGTCCTGTTACATCGTCGCATATAGTCAAATAGTTTGTTTTTAACTGCCAATTATATTTTACTAATTATTTCTAGTCTTAAATATTGTTTTATTTGTATGGTAAATTATTGTAAAATAATGTATTTATTATCTAATATTACGGTTTAAATTGATAAATAGAAATAATAAATGTAAAATTTTATTTTCTTTCTTAATAGTTTTGCTCACAGAATTCTAAAATACAATCTTTTATATTATTTTATGATATATGTTTAAATTGAAAATAAAACTTAATTTAATTTGTTAAAAAAACTATATATTGACATTTTATTAAATATATTGTAATATATTTGTGAGGTTATTATGGAACAATCAAATTTAAAAAAAGTTTATTTTGATAAAGGTATGCAGTTTATAAATTATTCAAAAAAAGAAAATTGGGCAAAATGCATAAATGCATGCTTTGATGGTATTTTTGAAGGTGAAGATGTTATATTGGCTTGCCATATTATGGAATTATTAGAAGAAGGAATTGACTTTGATACAATTAAACAATCTATAGATGATGCTAATTTAAGTGGTGGTGGTTATTATAATATTTATAATATAGTATTAAGATTTTCCAATCATGGAGTTGAGTTTGTAAAATTCTTAGAACCTGATTTGGCTAACGGTGTAGAAAATACAACATTTTTTAATAATCTTGATAAGACAAATAAGTTGGAAAAAAATATTACAAATAGCGTTGCAGAAAGTTTGCATGAGATATGGAGAAAAACAAGACTTAAAGAAGATGGAACTTATGAGCCAAGATGGAAAAAGATAAACGATGTTAATTACATCAACAAATTAGATAAAAATAAATTACCTTCAAATGTAAGGCTTACTGAAAATGGATACGAAATTGATATTGCAAATTCTTCGTACAATCAACTAAGTTTTGATTGGCAAAAAGAAAATTATGAGGCTGCCAGAGTCGTTGCTGGATTGGTAATAAAAGATAAAAAAGAGCACTTAGACACAAACAAAATTGGTCAAGAAATTCATAATGAATGGCTAAAAAGAAATCAATGGGCAAAAGATGATCCTGTGTTATCTCTTCCTTTTGAAAAATTACCAAAAGATGAACAAATAAAAGATTTACAACAGTTTGATATTGCAAAAAAAATAGCAAACAATATATTAAATAAAAATGAGGAACTTGAATTAAATTAATAAAAAAACATCATTATGATGTTTTTTTTATATTTTTGTTTGTGATATTTGTTAAAAGATAACAAATTATTATTGACAAAAAAAATATGTCATGATAGACTTAATATGCTTTTGTGGTGGATATAGCGTAGTTGGCTAACGCGCCAGATTGTGGCTCTGGAGACCATGGGTTCAAGTCCCATTATTCACCCCAGAAAAAAACGCAATATTTATTGCGTTTTTTTATTTTATATATTCATCACTATATGTATAGGAAATTTTTAAGCCTTTTTTTGTTGCTTTTATAATTTCATTTTCGTATTTAAAATCTTCTATGTCGCTGATTTGAATTAAATTTCCTTCGTGGTCTAAATAATAGGCGTTGCCATTTTCATCAAAATATTCTTCAACTTGGTTTGCATATATTTTATCTTGTTCAACATTTTTTTGAGATATTGGTTTGGAAAATTTTTTATATCTTTCTTCAATATCATCGTCTAACATAAAATCAAAATCTGTTTGCAAATATTTATTTATTAAATCAATATTTTTTTCTATTTTTAATTCATTTTTTAAAAATTTAAGTATGGATTGTCTATACTCTGATTTTAAATAAGTTTGTAAATTTATATTTGTATCATTAAAACTATTAAAATGTATTCTGTCTCTTTCAATTAAATTTAAAATTTTGTTGTAAGTATATGTAGCTTCTCTTTTTAATTGTTCATAATTATGTGCATCAAATGAATTTTTTATAAATGAATCATAAAACAAAATATAGGAACACAAGGCATAATTATCCATTAAATCATATACATTTTGCCTGTTTTGAAACAAACTTAAAAGTCTATTATACCTATATGAATTTCCATAATTTGTATTGCCATCATATAAAAAATGCAACAGTTCAGCTTTGATTATAGTGTATTGCTCATTGGTTAATATTTTGTGTAAAAATGTTGATAATTGTTTATTTTTTTCAACCATCAAAGCCCTTAAATATATATATGCTTTTTGTTTAGTAGTTAAAGATTTTATTTTTTCTTTAATTTTAGGTGTTAATTCCTTATTCATATAATCTCCATAGTAAATATATCATATACTTATATTATTTTCAATATTCTTTTGATTAAAAATATATTTTTTGTCAATAACTTATTTGGAGGAGATTATGATTAAAGTAAATACACAAGCACTTGAACAAATAAAATCTCAAATTTTTGCTTTAAAGGGTAATAGTGTTGAACTTTGTGTAAATCGTGGAAGAAAAAAATTTGATACTTTTGTTGGAGTAATAGACAATGCTTATCCAAGTGTTTTTACAATCTTGGCAAATGAAAAATTGCAAACATTTTCGTATTTTGATGTGCTTTGTGGCAATGTAGTATTAAAAGATAAAAAATAAATTATATTCAAATACTATATAAAAATCACACAATTAAAAATGTGTGATTTTTTATTTTAATAATTTTATTATATTTGATGCAATATCTTTATTTTTATTATTTAAAAGTCGATAGTCTTTTATTAGATTTTTTTCGTTTTCGTTTAAAACCATATTATTTGTATCTTCTTCAAAAAATTCCGACATGGTTATTCCAAAGGCCGAGCATAGCATACTTAAAGTTTGTATTGATGGCATTGTCTTTCGCGCAAACATATTTGAAAGAGTTGATTGCATAACTCCCGATTGTTCTGCGAGTTTATAGATAGACCATTCTCTTTGTTTCCTAAGTGATTCTATTTTTCCAAGAATATCCATTTTGTTCTCCCTATATCTTTATAATAGTTTATTACACATTTGTGATAAATATAAACCACAAATGTGTTGACATATACTACACAAATGTGATATATATTAAATAACAAATGAGATATAGGAGAAAAAATGAAAAAAAGGTTAAAGTTGTTTTTTAGTATTTTTACAAGTTGTTTTGCAATTTTTGCACTTTGTTTTGGAGTTTATGCAAGCATAAAAGTAACATATAATGTTGGTGGTAATATTCATTATGAAATTGACAACGCATATGTTGACATTGAAACAAGAGTTTACAGTTCGAATAAACTTTTAGATTACGCTGATGGTGCTCAAATTGCCATAAATTTTCAAGATGTAAATTTAAGTGATTTATCTTCAATGGCAAGTTCTAATGGACTAACTTTAAAAAGCACGCACAAACAGACAAGTTTAGGAGAACAATTTAATAGTTCACTTGCAACAAGTTTAAATAATATAAGCTATTCTAGTACTAATGGATATGCATATTTTGTCGTTGTAAACATTAAAAACAAAACACCTGAATTGGTTAGTGCAATAATAAGTGATAACATAACATTGCCACAAAATAGTTGGGTTTTTCACACGGGATACTTAACAGGTTTTGATAATAGCACAACAAATAATAATATGATTATTGCGTTTGGTTTAGATGATGCAGGAATTGAAATTGCAAGCACATCATTTAATTTTCAAATAGATATAGATTTGGGAGAACTTAAACCAACAACAACAAAGTATACGATTGATGAAACAGCAAAGACATTAAAAATAAATAGCGATGCAACTGGTGTTGTTATTATTGGCAAAGGTTTAAGCACTGCGACAAATTTACAACTTTCATCGCAAAGCAAAAATATCTCGCATGTGTATTGTTTAGAAGATTGTGGAGATGTTAGTGGAACAAATCATTTTATAACAGGACTATCAAATAAAGGTTTTATAAAAATAAATGAACTTCAAATAATTGATTTGTCTAATTGTATAGGTATCACTACCATAAATGGTGGAAATTTTCCAGGAGATGGTAATTGTTTTGCTAATAGTACAAAATTAGTAAAAGCTAGTTGTCCTAATATTCTGGCTTCTTTGTCTGGATATGCGTTTTATGGGTGCACATCTTTAAATTATATTAAATTACCTAATTCTGTGACGAGTATTGGTTCATCTGCCTTTTCAAATACAAATTTAAAAACTGTTATATATACTACATCTAATACAGATTATGCTTATACAAATGGGAAAATAGAAATAATAAATTTAAAAGAAAGTACTGATATTAATAATTATCAATGGTATAAAAAATGTATTTCACAAATCATTTTAAAAATTGTATTTCCTAGCAATATTCAAAGAATTGGAACGAATAGTTTTAGATATTGTTCAAGTTTAGAGCATATTACCATTCCATCAACTGTTATCAGTATAGGAACATATGCTTTTGAAAGTTGTAAAAAACTAAATTATGTAACAATAGAAAATTTAAGTATTGCTAATAATATTACATCTAGTACAAGTCAAGGATATTTAGTTAATTACATTCAATCAGGTGGAACGGTTACAGTTAAATGTTCTAATTTAAGTGATATAACAAGTACATATCTAAAAGGGTCTGATTTTATTCAACCAAGCAGTGTTGTTGATGGCTACGCAACATTTATAAAAATATAATTTAAAAATATTAACCAAATGGCAGTTTGGAGAAAACAGTGTGTGAAAAGGTTTTTGACATATTTGACCTTTTGTTTTCTCCAAACTGCCATTTGTGTCATATTGTAATTTTTTGCATAAAATATTTTAAATTACATAAAAAAAACAAGGCAAAAAAATATTAAAAATATTTGTTAAAATTAGTAGACATATATGTTCTTTATACATATAATAAGGGGGAATTTAAAACAAGAGGTAAAAATGGCAAAACAACAATATATAAGATGTCCAAGATGTGAATTAAATTATATTTTAAAAAAAGATAAATACTGCAGTGTATGTAAGGCAGAAATGCAAGTTGGTGGTGGAGAAAATGAAGAATTGGAACTCTGCCCAATTTGTAAAACAAATTATATCGGACCCGATGAAATAATGTGCTCACAATGCATGGAAGAAAGAAATATTGATCCTGAAAGTATTGATAAAGATAGCGATGATTGGGTAAATTATGTAAATCGTGATGAAGTTGACGATTTCGACACACAAGACGACGAAGTTGGGGACGCATCTATTAAGGATGACGATGATTTAGATTCGGATCTTGATGATGATGACATTGTTTTTAGTGATGAAACTGATTTAGACGACGAAGACGAAGACGAAGATGAAGACGAAGATGACGACCTTGACGATTTAGACGACATTGACGACATTGACGATGATGATTATGACGATGACGATGACAACGAAGACGATGATGATGACGAAGATGACGACTAATAAAAACTAGCATTTTTTGCTAGTTTTATTTTTTTTATTTGGTTTTTAGTTCTAAAATACAAACTTGCTAAGTACAATATAGCAGTGATAAATGGAGGAACTATGACAAATAACAATTCATATGACAAGTTTAATGTGGCTTGTAAAAGAAGATTAAAAGACTTAGATGTAGCACTTGAATGTTCGGTGAACTTAGATACAACTGAATCAGTAAGCAAAATTTTGGCTGTAAATGTGGAAGGAAATTGCACACAGGTTGAGGCTCTTACAGGGGAAGCGAATGTAAATGGGAATATATTAGTAAGTCTTGTTTATCTTACAGAACAAGGACTTGTTGGAAACTCCGTTTATTCTTCGCCTTTTTCAACAAAGATTTCTGATTCTTGTATTAGTCCAACTTCAAAAATTTATTCCAAAATTGCAAGCACTGATGCAAAAGTACAGTCTTTAAACAACAATACAGCCAAAGTTGATTGTTTAATAAAACTAAATACATTTTGCTTAAATAACGAAGAAATATCTTATCTTAATGGTGTTTCTAGTGATGTTTGCACAATGGAAGAACAAACCACATTTGAAACACTTACAGGCTCTACAAATTCAAAGTGGATAGAAAATGTTGAGATAAATATTAAAGAACCTGTTAGGCAAATTTTGTCGTCAAGTTGTGATGTGTATGTAAAAGACGTAACCAGTGCAGATGCATTTGTTAGCATATCTTGTGAACTTGTAAGCAAAGTTATGTATTTAACAGATGAAGAAACACCACAAATAAAATCAGTTTACACAAAGAGTGATGTAAAACAAGAAGTGGAATGTAAAGAAGCAACAAAAGAATCAAAATTGGAAATAGATTTAAATGTTTTTAAATGCGATGTTAAAAACACAATAACCGAAAAAGAGAATGAAATAAAAATCAATTTAGAAATTCCACTAGATGTTTGTGTTAGAATTTTTGAAACAAAAAGTGTAAATCTTATCACAGATTTATATTCGGTTGAAAGTTTAACCGAAACAACAAGTGCTAGTTATGAAAACAGTGTTGTTTGTGAACCTATTTGTTTTGAGAAAAAAATAGAAGGAAGTTTAACTCTTACAGAAGAAGAACCAAGGATAGACAAATTACTTGCTGTAAACTATTCAAAGGCTATTGTTACAAACGAATATATAGATGACGGCGAATATAGTTTGAGTGGTGTTATTACCAGCAATTTAATATACTTTAACGACGAAGATAACAATGTAAATTCAGTTGATGTTGAAGTGCCTTTTGTTGTGAGCACAAAAACAGATTATGAAGGCGAAGTATTAACAGATTTATCAGTTGTTGTTGAAGATGTTGATGTTATGGTTAAAAAAGGTAGAGATGTTTATGTTGATGCTTTAATAAAAGTTAGAACTAATGTATGCAAGAAAGAGCAAGGAGCAGTTATAAGCGAACTTGTTTTTGAAGATTCCGTTCCACAAAAAGATTGTGCAATTGAAATTTATTTTGCAAAAACTGGCGAACGAATTTGGGATATAGCAAAAAAATTATTTGTTAAACCCGAAGAAATTTATAGTCAAAACCCACAGATAAATGAAGTATTAGAGCAAGATGAAAAATTGGCAATTTATTATCAAAAAAAGTAAAATAAATAAAAATTGTTAAGTTATTATAAAAAAAATTAAAGTTTAAATACTTTAATTTTTTTTGTTTAACTATCAAAAATATGGAAATAATCATAACGGAGAAATTATGAAAAAAATAGTATCAATAATTATTATTTTAGTGTGTTGCGTTTTGGTGGGATTTGGCATATTTTCACAGCAAAACAAGCAGGAATACATAAGAATTCATGTAAGAGCAAATTCAAACCTTAGTGTTGACCAAAATGTTAAGTATGAAATTAAAGATAAAATAGTTTCAGATTTAATTCCACAAGTAGCAAATTGTAATACAAGGGAAGATTTTGTTGTTATAATTAATAACAATCTTAATAATTTGGAACAAATTGCCAATGATGTTTTACAAGAAAAAGGCTTTTCGTATGGTGCAAAAGTAAAATTTTGCCAAGAAAATTTTCCAACAAGAAGTTATGACGGTGTTGTTCTTGAAAGTGGAGTTTATGACTCTATTATTGTTGAACTTGGAACTGCAGAAGGGGATAATTGGTGGTGCGTTGTTTATCCACCACTTTGCTTTATTTCAAATAATAGTCAAGATATTTTGTATAAATCTAGAATTTTGGAGATACTAAAATCGATTTTAAAACAAGGAGATTAGTATGAAAAAACGAAAGATTTTTTTAATTCTTTGCTTAATTTTTGCTATTTGTTATGGTTCAGCATTTTCACTTTTGCAAGTATTTTCGCCAACAAACGCAGAGAGTATTTATGTTGCTACGTCTAGTGAAAACAAGCAAATTCAACAAAAGTTAAAAGATTTAGGATATTACTACGGCAACATTGACGGAATAATAGGAAGTCAAAGTATTTCAGCAATTAAAAATTTTCAAAGAGATTATGGACTTACTGTTGATGGAATTGTTGGTCCAAACACTTTAAAAGCACTAGGACTTAATAATTCATCGTCATATTCATCATCTGATTTATACTTGCTTGCAAAATGTGTACACGCAGAAGCAAGGGGAGAGCCATATGTTGGACAGGTGGCAGTTGCAGCAGTTATACTAAACAGAGTTAAAAGCCCTGAATTTCCAAATACTATAGCAGGTGTAATCTATCAACCTTGGGCATTTACGGCAGTTAATGATGGCCAAATAAATTTAGAGCCAAACGATACTGCTTATAGTGCTGCAAAAGACGCACTCAATGGTTGGGATCCAAGTTATGGCTGTTTGTACTATTACAATCCTGAAACTGCAACAAGTCAGTGGATATGGTCTAGACAAACAGTTGTAACAATTGGCAAACACGTATTTGCAATATAAGGAGGGAATGATGGATAATTATAACAACTTAAATGTAAATGAAGATACTAGTGCAAAAGATACTAATGTGATTGCACAAACAAAAAGTTTAAAGAAAAATAATACAAGGCTTATGCTTCTTGCTTTAATTTTGGGCGTTGCTTTAATTGCCTTTGTTGTTTTATACGCAATTTCAATGTCAAGACAAACTCAGCTTAAAATAGACTTGGAAAACATTTATCAAAAAAATTTTAACGAACTTGTGGACAATGTAAACAACAGCGAAATAAAATTGTCAAAAGTTCTTGTGTCAGATTACAATTCGTATGCAAAAAAGATGTTAAACGAAATAAGTAAAAATACAAGCATGGCATCTAATAATTTAAGTTCACTTCCTGTTTCAATTAATGGAATTGACGAAACAATAAAGTTTATAAATCAAGTTAGTGGATACACTCAAAGTTTGGCAAATAAAATGGAAAAAGGCGAAAGTTTATCAGAAGAAGATATAACCACACTAACAGAATTAAAAGGTGCTTTTGACGATTTAAAAAACAATATCAACAAATTATCAAAAGACATATATAGTGGTAATATTTATAGTGAAAGCAACAAATTAGATGGCGATTATAACAACTTTACAATTAAGCTACAAAATATCAAAGCCGGTGATGTCGATTATCCAACAATGATATACGATGGACCTTTTTCTGATAGTACAATAAACAAAGAAATTAAAAATATGACAAAAAGTGTTGTATCAAAAGAAGTTGCTCTTGAAAAACTTCAAAATATATTTAAAAATATTGCTTCATCAAACTTTGAATTTTTGGGAGAAACAAATGGTAAATTTAAAACTTACGACTATGAACTTTTGACAAATGAAGACCATTCTATTTATGTTCAAGTTACTCAAAATGGTGCAGAACTCTTAACAATGAGTTGTGCTGATGGCAATAGTAAGCAAAATTATACAATAGACGATGCAAAAGATATTGCAAAGAATTTCACAAAACTTGCAGGAATTGACTCAATGGAATGTGTGTGGAGTGATGTTGTTTCTGGTGATGCCTATATAAATTTGGCACCAATTAAAGATGGTATAATTTTGTATCCAGATTTGATTAAAGTTAAAGTAGATTTGTATAGTGGAAATGTTGTTGGATATGAAGCGAGTTCATATTTTACAAATCATACTTCTAGACAATTAGACAAAGCACAAATCTCAAAACAAGTTGCCGAAAGTAAAGTTCCTAACATTTATAGCAAAGAACAAACAAGACTTGTTTTAGCACCACTTGATTATAATAGAGAGGTTTTGTGTTATGAAACAACATGCACAAAGGACGGCGACACATATTATGTTTATGTAAACGCAATTAGTGGAATTGTTGAAAATATTTTAAAAACAGTTGAAACAGATAACGGAAACTTGCTTTTGTAAATTATCTTTACTTTTTTACAAAACTATGATAAACTAACATCGTTAAAGGTAGGGATAATATGGATAAAAATTTGCTCAGTGAACAAATTGAAAAATTAGGTATATATGAACTTAGAAGTTTGGCGCGTAGCATGGGGGTTCAAAGTCCTACAAGCAAGAAAAGGGAAGAACTTATCAGTGCAATAAAAGATATACAAAGCGGAACACTTAAACCACAATTTAATAACTTTGGTAGGCCAGTAAAAAAATTAAGCAATCAAAATGAACTTTTAAGCCATCTTATTATAAATGGAGATAAAGAACTAGAAGACAAAATAAAAAAAGAAGAAAACGACGAGAGTGAGTATATAGTATTTCAACAAAATTTTGATAGTGATGACAATCCCTTGAATTATAATCTTATTACTTTTAAAGGCATTGTAAGAAAAACTGAAAAAGGTTCTTACTATGCCTTAAACAATTTAAAAATTGGCACAAAAACATATGTTTTGATTGATGATGCACAAGTAAAAAAATTTAACTTAATCGTTGGAGATTTATTAGAAGGTTCGGCATATATGCATTCAAGCAAAGCATATGCAAAACTAAACAACATTCAATATATAAACGGCGAAGTAAAAGAAAACAATATATATGATTTAGACTGTGAACTTATTATCCCAGAAAAATATTTAGATGAAACGCTAAAACAAGGAAGATGCAAAATTGATTTTGTTGATGGCGTTGATGGTTCAATAAACTACATTGAAAAAAAGTCAAAAGAATATGAGCAAAAAGGGTTTAAAAGTATTGTATTGGGACTTGAAATATCAATAGAAACAAAACTAAAATTGGACAGAATAGAAAATATAACAGAGATTGTTTCTTTAATTGAAGATGAAGCATCTTTTAGTTATGATAAAATTTTAGATGCGATTAATCATGCAAATTCAATGTTTTATCACAATAAAAATGTTGTATTGTTTGTTCTTGATGCAATGAGTTTGTACAGAGTTTTAGACGCTGTTTATAAAAGCAATTCGATTTTTCACGACGAGCAAGTAAAATATTTAATAAGAAAACTTTTGGGAAGTGCTAAATCGTCAAAAACATCAAGCATTTCAAATATTGTACTTTTTTATGATTATCAAAAAAATCAATATGTAAATGAATATAATGATTTGCTGACAATTATAAAGAGTTAGATTAAAATAAAAAAAGAACACCAAAAGGTGTTCTTTTTTTGTATCTTATTTTTATCTTACTTTCATTTTCTTTCTTAGTAGTATGAACATAACAGTAAGTCCAATCACTACTAAACAAGATACAACAATCAATATTATTGAAACTGTGTTTAGTGGTTCATTTTTTACAACTCTATATGAGTATAAAAGTTTGCCACTTTCGGAGTATAATTGAACAAAGTATGTTCTTGCAGATGATAGTGTTATGTTATATGAAGATTGTAGACTTCCATCTTGTAATAACTGCTCAGTTAGAAGTAAATCTGCATTGCCAGATATTTTAAGTATGCAATCTCCAACATCTTCAATGAGATCTGTTGTGTTAAATGAAACGGTTATATTGCTTGTTGTTGATGTATTTTCAGGTATTGACACTAAAATAGGTGGAGTAGTGTTGTTTATCCAGAAACTAAAAGTAAATTCTTGATTAAACTCGTTATCTGTACAAATTGTAACTGTGTACATTCCGTTTCCTGTTATTGCATCGTTGACGCTTATTAAGAAATTTTTAAGATATGTTTTAGTTTCGGTAGTGCCATTTTCATTTATTATTGTTTTGTTTGTGAGTTTTCCCATATTTTCATTTGTTAAAATACTAGTTACATCTTCATTGTTTTTTATTATTTGTTTAACATAGTAATCAGCATATTCAGAAAATTCAAAAGCGTATCTCGATTCTTTTGGTTTTATAATTAAGAAGTATAAAGGTTCTTCATTTATTTGCGTCACTGTGCCTGAAATTGTTATTGATGCTCTAAACCATACTTTATAAAGTCCAGTTTGCTCAAATACATATGAATTATTTTCGCTGTTTACACTTGGTGTGTATTCTTCACCGTTTCTTAGTACATGAATTTGTGGTTGTGCATTTGTGTCATAGTATTTTTTTGTTGATGTTGGAATATTGATTTCCACTTTGTCATTATATACTGCATTATTTATTGGCGATTCTCCATTTACTGTATATATAACACTTCTTAAATATCTAATTGTATAAGTGCTAAGCGATGAGTCGAACATATGTACATTTCCTGCAAGATCGCTAAATGTTAAATAATAAGTTCCCGATGTTGACAATGTTAAGTAGGTCATATCGTTTTCCGTTCTTAGTTTTGGAATATATGATGTTGCATTGTCGTTGTATTTTATGCTTACTGTAACCAAGTTTTCTTTTATTCCATAATACGATTTCCATGAAATTGTTTTTGTTGAAGCATTGTTTTCTTCTGTGCTAACTGCAAAGGTAATTAGCGTTCCAGTTAAATCTTGACGAGTACCTTCGTTTGTGTAATGTGAGTAATTTGCAAGAATGCTTGTGCTTTGTGGAATAACTGTTATGGCTATCGTTTTATAGTATTTGGTAACATTTTCGCTGGTTAAATTGCTTATTTCATAAATGTATGTTGTGTAACCGTTTGTGGTAACAATACTTGGTTTTGAAACTTGTATTCCTTGTTCGGTGTTAAACAAAATTTCAAATTCACTTGTGTTTAAAATGTAATGTTTTGTTACATAATGTGTGTAATTTCCTTCTGTGTATGAAAATGCATTTCCTGTGTCTTTTGCATATACATAGTCATTGCCATTTTTATATACAACTTGATAAAATTCCTGGTCGTTGTCAACAATAGTAAAGTCAAGGTATGTGTCGTACTGATTATCTGTAAATATGTTTGTATATTTTATTAAGATAGAATAGGTTGCAGGCTCTTTAACAATTTTACCAGAAGTTATTTGCTCAACTGTTCCGTCTTCGTATTCAAGATATACAAGGCAAGGAATTCTTCCCGTATTTTGATTAAATGTGATTTTTATTTCATTTCCATACATTGTTCCTTTGTTAAATAAATCATTTTGCGATTCATTTTCAATCCCAAGAAGTGTTATGTTTGGAATAATGTTGTAAATAACCAAATTCACTGTTTTGTATGGGTTATCTAAAACATTCATTATTGCTTCATATAGTTCAATATTAAATCTAATTTCTCCACCAATTAATCCTTCTGCCATGTCTTGTTTTGGAGCATATAGAACAAGAGTATAAATTGAACTACCTGAAACAGGTTCAAGTACATTGCCAATACCATCGGTTCTTAGTCTTTCTCTATCTTTTTGTAAGGATAAGTCATATTTATAAGATGTTAATGACGTTGTTACATTTAAGATTAGTTTATCTTTTTTATCATTGTACTGGTATCTTATCTCTTTTGTTGAATAATAATATAATTCGCCATTTTCATAATTTTCAACTAATTTAACTTCGCTTGATATTTCGTTTTCAATTGTTTCTGCGCCATATATATTTGTTTTTGCATATTTGTCTTGGAAATTGTCAATGATTGTATATCTATAAAATCTATCTTTAACAGGGGATTTAACATTTATTTTAATATATGTATTTCCGAGATAATTTACATAATTGGATGAAATAATACTATTATTTATAAGTTCGCTTCCAGTTGTTTTAAAGTAATTATCGTCTGTTATATTGTAAATTATGTTTTCACTATATATGTCATTTGTTTTTACATATTCAGTTATTACAACACTTGTAGCATAAATTGTTGCGTCTTGTTCGTTTGAGGAAGAAGGTATTTTGATTAAAACTCCTTCTTCGTTTGTATAACTAGAAGTTTCGCCAGTGTGTATTACTGACAAAGAAGTATTTAAAATTGAACACGATAATGTTATATTGTTGTAATATGGAACTAATGAAATAACTATGTTTTGTTTTTTAGTACTTGATTTTAAATTTGCAAAATCTGAAAGAATTGTTTCACTTTTTGAAGGATTATTAACATCGTAAGTTGATAGGTTATAGTAGTTTGAATTTGAATATGGAGTTTTTAAATATGTTGTGCCGTTTAATGTTATTTGATTCCAATCAAAATTGAACATATTTACATTTGTTAATGTTAAATCGCTTTTCGCATTGATATTTGTTGTTGAATTTAATTGACTATATGTAAGTGATTTTTGTGAGCCGTTGCTAATATATTCAATAGGAAGGGAGGAAGTTTGTTCCATGGCACTGATATTAGTTAAATATATTGTATAGATTGTGATGTTTCCTGCAAGGTCTTTTTCAACAATTTCTATATAACTATTATAGTTGTCTTGACTTAACATTTCATTTAGTGTGAAATCATTAATTATTTCAAAGTTGCTATTAGAATTTTCCACAATACTTGGCATTGTTTCTTGTGAATATATTTCGTTATATTTTGTTGAAATCAATTTACCATCTTCGCCTTGTGTTCTAAACAATCTATACATTATTGTGTATGCTTCGCCATCTTCATGAGATGTGAAATCAATTATGTTATTTATATTGTTTACATCAACTGCGTACGCAAAATATTTATATAATCCACTTGCAACAGATGTGTTATATTTTAACTGAACATTTCTTAGTAGGTTAGGACCTATTCCACTTAACGCTACCAATTTGTTTATATTAGCTTGTGGTGCTGTTGTGTCTATAATAACTGTTCTTGATGTTTTAAATTTACCCACATTATAATCAGTTTCTTTGCCTTCAAATTGCATATTAACTGTTATTATTGTGTTGTGATTGTATGCTTTTAGTTCTTTTAAATTTAAATCAACATAATGAGTTTTGCCTTCGGTTTGAATTGAATCTACATCAATTTTTTGTTCACTGGAATTGTTTATTGTGTAAGTTATTTCTTCTTGATTGATTTTTGCCATAAAATCATTTGTAGAGTCTGTCCATGAGAGTCTTATTGTATCTTTATTTGTATAATATGTATTTGTGGCTGTATCTTTTTGAAGTTCTTCATTATTCACAGGATCAACAATACTGAAAGATGGTTCTTGTTCTGTTATTTCAAAAATAAAACTTATTGTATTTTCGCCATATTTTGTGTAACCCTGAGTGATTATAACTTTATAATATCCAATTTGTGTGAATGAGATACCAGAAGTATTTGGGTCGTCTGAAAATCTTAAATATCCACGATTGCTTGATATTTCTGGGTCAACACTATTATATACTGTTGTTGCGTTGTCTATGGTTGAAAGTTCAGTACTAAATTTTATTTGTGCTTTAAGAGCATATGTTGATATCTGAGAAGCGTTAGTTTGACTAATATTGTTAGGGTCATAATTATAGTAGTTTATTGAGTTTTCTTTGTTAAACGTTCCACCATCTGTATATGAATATCCATATTTTACAACAGGTATGTAAACAAATACTGGAAGTTTATTTGTTGTAAGGATTGGTGTGTTTTGTGCTTGTGAATTGTTTGCAAGGTAAATGTCTTTAAAGAACATTTTATTGTTTTCTTCTTCAAGAACTTGTATTTTAATAGATTCCCCAATATAACTATAAGTTGAACCTTCTTCGTCAACAACTGTTGGAGAAGAAATTATTCCATTTCTATCCACAATAAATGTGAAAGTTCTTGTCATAAAGTCATATGTTTTGTCAACTTGTGCTTGTGTTTGTGATAAATTTGCATATGTTCTGGTAATGGTGTACCTTCCTGCCTGAGTTTGATTTACATATGAACTTCCATTATAAACATATTCTTTGTTTATTTCCCAAGAATAAGAGCCGTCATTATTTAAAATTAGATTTTTGTTTTCTGCTGTATTTGTTCTTGAATATATAGTGATTGGATTTGATGTTTCTCCAAAAATATATGAATACGCAGAAACAATACCAGTTGAAGGATTTACTTTTTCTTGTGCAATAAATGGACTAAAAGTATAGGTTATACTTTCAACTTCAACAACTCCATCATCTGGTGTTGGATTAAATTGTAATGTTAATATTTCATTGCTATTTGCAAGTGTTTTTATTGTTGTTGGAATAAAGTATTGTTCTTTTGTGCTATCGTGTGGGTCAGGGGAGTAAGCGTCCAGTTCAAGGCGTTTTGTGTTTTCATATAAAAGCAATGTCCTTGAAGCATCTGATGATATTCTTACATCGTGCGTTCCAGAATAGTTTTTAGTGTAATCTTCTATTGTTGGATTTTGGTAGTTTACCTTTGTATTTGCCTGGTCTATTATGTAATAATTATAATCTTTTTCAACTGCAAGAGTTTGACCATTTGATTGTGTTAAAAATTCTATTGTATCTTCTTTGCCATTAATAATTTGGTTAATACCGTTTGAAGATTTTAATACGTTTTGAGATATTTGTATTTTTGTAAAATATGTATTTTTTGTATTTATTGACATATTTGTAAAATAGTTGTTATATATGTCTTGTGTGTTTAATATTAAATTTAACCATTCATCACCGCAATTAAATTGAGCACTAGAACTGTCATATGTGAGATTGTTAAATTTTATTACTTTATATTCACCCCAAACAATTGTTGCATCTTGTGAAATGATGTTTAATTCACTAACTTCAACAAATTCTTCATTTATTTGTTGTAAAATTTGCGCATTTGTTGTGTCAATTATAAATGCAAAGTATTTTTCATTTCCAGCACTGTCGTATATTCTAAATATATACATTCCACTTTGTGATAATATATTTGATGATGGAATATAGTTATAACTTTGTGCATTTAAATAATTAACAGTTGCTAGCGATGAATTGTCATAATCAAAATAGTAGTCGGTAGGTACACAACCATAACTATAATATTCTTTAAGTGTGGCAGACGAAAAGGAATTTGTGTGATTTGCAACTATTGGAATATATTTATACTCTGCAAATGTTTCGCTCCCACTATTTTTTTCATTCCAAGAAATTATAACGGGTTGGTTGGTTAAAAATTCAATTTGCTTGTTTCTTGTATAATAAGTAGAGTTTGATTGTGCATTGACAGCAAAAATCTGAATATTTTCTATTGATTGTTTATCTATTGTAAATGTTGATGAATAACTTCTGCTGTAATTTTTTCCAAAATATAATGTTGCTATATAGTTTCCGTTGTCAGTTGCTGTGTATGTTTCTTGATTTAATATTGTTGCAACTTCAGAGTACATTCCTGTGTAGTTTGTTTGTTTATACACAATTAGTTTTGTTTTAGCATTAAATATTGACGATTTAAGTGAATTTGTGTTAAATTTTGAAATTTCAACATCTTTATTTGTATATGCACCATCAAGAATTTGTGATGATGTTTCATCTTTTGATACAATGGATAATTGTTCAGTTTCTTTGCTTATTTCAAAAATAAACCATTGACATCTTAAAAATTCTGTTTCTGTTTCATTGATATTTGATGTTTGAAAACCATCATCTGAAAAACCTGGAATGTTTGAGTTATTTTTATAAACTAATTTTAATAAATATACACCGCTTTGGGTGAGTGGACTATTATCGTAATTTTGTTTTGTTCCTGTAACGTAGCCTTCGGCATTTTTTGTGAGCATATAATAACCACTTTGTGTATCAGAAATTGTGCTGTTGTCTTCATTAAAGATTTCAACATTATATTTAAATTGAACAGGAGCTTGATTTGTTGATGGTATTAAAATTGTTCCACTATTTATTTGATTTAATAAACTTTGTAGGACTTTTGTTTCGGTACGATTTAATGTTTGGTTATAATTATTACCTGACAGATAGGTTATATCACTATATTCATCGCCGATTTGTCCATTTTCATAACTTTTAAATTCTTGGGTTGTACCACTATTCACATCTGAATAATATGCTTGGTATCCAAAAATATCTATACAATCCAAAAGTTTGGCTTGAGATATTGATGAGGGTTTTGGTGTTATGGCATCAACATTTTGATTATAAACATAAATAAAATTGTATTTAATTGAATAAAATCCCAAATCATTAAAGTATATAGTAACAACATTGTTATCGCTTTCAACAACTGTAACGATGTTGTTATCGCTAACAAGTTCAATTCCATTATATGTAATATTTTGAGTTTGAGTTGTTTTTTGAAAAGTTTTTGTAATCTGTAAATTTATATTAGTTTTGTTGAATGTTAAATAAGGTACTTGATTTGTTGTTATACTATCATCGTTTTGATATTGATATTGGTATTGATATGCTCTATCATAAAGAGAAGAATTTACTTTATTTGCGTTTGCAATAGAAGTGTTCACTGTTTGACCATTATAATAATTTGTGTCTAAAACTACATAAAATGTAAATGTAAAAGTTTTTGTTTGGTCAACACCATTTTCATTTATTATGTAATTTATTGTTAAATCATATTTACCACAAGGACTTTGTGTTCCTGTAAATGATGCGTTTAGTGTGAAGGAAACTGTTGAATAAGAAATATTTATTCCGTACACTTGACTTAATTCACTATTATCATATGATTGTCCATTAAGTGTAAAATAAGGGGATATATGCTTAATTGGGTTTGGTGATGAGCCGGAATCAATTTGTAATTTTGCCTCTACACTATGAGTTGGTAAAACATAAGCAACTCCATTATTATCTATTTTGCTAATAGGAGTTGTTCCGTCATTTTGATATTGAATAACCGAAAAATATTCTGGAATTTCACCAGCACCATAAATGATTTTATTTTGTGAATTATTAAAAAAATAAATACCACAAAAAGATAATGAAAAAACAAAAAAACTAAATAATAAATTTATTAAATATTTTTTTTTCATAAAAACACCTCTACAATTCATTAAAAATATTATCATATTTTTAGTCTTTTTGACAAATATATTGTGTATATTTATTTAATAATTATTTTATTATTATTTAAATAATAAAAAAAAATTAAAAAATCCCTTTTAAAAAGGGATTTAATATTTTTATTAAAATTAAAAATCAAAATCGTCTAAAATACTACTTCGTTTAAATACTTTTGAATTTCTTAATTTAATATCATAAAATATTTTTCTTTCATCAAGGTGTTTGCTTGGCACATATTCTTCGGCTGCTTTTCTTTGGTCAAGCACAGGATTTTTAAAGTATTGTGTCATTTTTGTTTTTATTGGTGGTTGACCATAAATTTTTACAATATTTACATCATATGGAAGTTGTCCTAGTTCATATGGTTCTATGAGTGGTCTTGTAACAATTTGACTTCCAATTGTTTTTGTGCTTTCTTTATCATTTCTCTCTGATTGATTTTGTGAAACATTTTTTGTTTTTAAAGTAACTTCACCACACATTTTAGAAAATTCTTCTCTTGTTTTTTGGTCTTCCGTTCCAATAAATATTTGAATATTACAGTTACCTTTAATTGTATCAGCAACTTCTTTTGTATATTTGTTGTCAAGTTGGCTATAAGATTGAATTGCAAGTTCAAAGAAAATTCTTCTTGAACGGGCAACCGTGATAATTGTGTCCATCTTTTCAATTTTTGGTAAGTTTGCAAATTCATCAAGAAGGAAGTAAACAGGTCTTGGAAGTTGCAAATTTGGTCTTTGAGAAGCAACATCAATCAAAGTTTTATACATTTGAGATATACACATTGTTGCAATGCTGTGTCTGCTTTCTTTTTCGTCGGGAACTTTAATAAATAGCACTGTTGGTTGGTCTACAAAGTCTTCAAAGTTTACATCTGTTCCACTAGTACAGTAGCAAATACCCATATCTTGAAATATTGCTATTTTTGGTTGCAATACACCCAAATAACTTCGTGTTGTGTTTGGTGCATTGTTGACAACGGTGCTGGTTAGGGCAGGAACTTTTGAAAAGTCGCCTCTTCCTGTTGTGTACTGTTGAAGCGTTTTCATCATGTTATCGCCATCTGTGTCTCTGTATGTTGCAATTTTTACAAGGTTATAAAAATTGAATTTTTCTCTTGTCATTCCAAGTTCTGGGTTTAAACTGTCTTCAAGCATAGCAAGCATAAGACCATACAAAAAGTCTTGTGCACCACGCTCCCAACCTTGGTCGGTTTTACTTTCAATTGTGACAATTGTACTGCATATTTCACGAAGTTCATTTTCTGCTTCGTTTATAAGTGATTGTTTTTTTGCTTCTAGGTCTTGCATGAGTTTTTCTTTGTCGGGATACGCAATTTTATTAAACCCATACCATTGTTCACCATATTTGTCAGATATAATTTTATAACCACCAACTTCTTTTGGACTTGCACCTTTATAAACTTTTACTTCTTCTTCTAGGTGATGAGCACGGGTGTACATGTTAAACGAATGTTCCATTGGATTCCATCTTGTTGAAGCGTATGGATTTCTTAAATCTATCGTAATTAATCTATATCCTTCTTCTCTAAGTTGAATAGAATGATTGTTATAAAGTTCGCCTTTTGGGTCGGTAATAACCATACAAGGTTTTTCTGCCGAATGTGCATAAACTCTTATTGCTGGGTCTAAAACAAAAGTAGTTTTACCAGAACCTGTTGTACCTATAATCAGTGTGTGAATAGGGTTATACATATTTATGTGCATTTGACCATTTTTGTATAGGCTTCTAATCATTACGCCGGTTTTTTTAAGTTTTGGGAGTTGTCGCCATGTTGTTGGCATAAAAGCAGGATTTGTTAAAAGTTCTTGTTCGGTAACAAACCTCGCTTCATAGTGTTGACTCATATTTTGACCACTTTGTGTTTTTCCTGTAAAACCGTCTTTGTCATCAACCCAAGTTTTGTTTGTTGAGGCAACATAAAGAAGAATACCTAAAATTCCTAAACCAAGAACTATTAAGGTTATTGTGTCTGATAATGCTGAAACAAAATCAACTTTGTTTATAATCATAGATGCAATAACACCAACAACATACAAAACTACTAGTGCTATTATTGAATTTTTTAATTTTTTCATTTATTCCCCCAAGATATTTTGTGCAATTATTTCAAAAAGAATTTTACTTTATTTTTAATTATAAGTCAATTAAATTATATTCATGGATTAAAATAAATAATTATAAATTCAATTTTATTTTTTTTGCATTTATTCTTTTTTTTAAAAAAATAATAAAAAAAACAAAAAATATATAAAAAATGTTTTACTATTTAAAAAATATGTGATACTATAAATTCGTAAATTAATTTGCAAGATGCATAATATTTATATTTTTTGCAAATAAATAATTTAATTTTGGGAGGAAGATTATGAATTTATTTTTGACAAAAATGACTACATATCTACTTGGCATGGGCAACACACTTTCTGGTGTTGATAGTTTACCAGAAGATTGGGGTTGGGTTAAAGACATAGTTAAGGCGGTCGACACACTTTTATACCCACTTTTAATTGTTGTTGGTGCTTTTGGTATGATATACGCAGTTGTTATTGGTGTCAACATGGCAAGAGCTGATTCTACTGAAAAAAGAGAAGAAGCAAAAAAGAGACTTATAAATGTTGTGGTTGGTCTTGCAATAATTATAGCGCTTATATTGTTCTTTAAATTATTTATTGACCAAATTTTGCCAGCATTTGTTGATCCCGTTGAACCAGAAACAGGAACTGGTGCTTAATAAAAATATGAATAAAAAAAACTCGAAAATTTTCGAGTTTTTTTTATTTTTATTTTATGTTTTAATTAAATTTTTAGTTTCAGTTTTTGTTAATAAATAATATTTATTTTACAAAAATTTAAAAAACTATGTACATTTTATGAATTATTTGTTATACTAACAACGAAAATATAACAATGTCGGGAGAAAATAATGAATTTTTTTGAAAGTCTTTTTCTTACATTTACCCATGCATTTTATTGGTTAGTGTCAAATGCTTTAATGATGGTAGAAATTTTTCAATTTTTGTTTAGAAAATTAGCAGGTCTTGATACATATTATTTAAACGGAGAAAAAATTGAAAAGTCTGGCGACCTTGTTTTGCAAATCATTAAAAAAACTTTTTTCAGTGGTGAAAACAATGAATATAGTGTAATTGCTGTCACTTTTTGGAGCATTGTTATAATAGCGTCAATTTTATTGTTTGTAACAACCATTGCAGCAATTATTAGAGTTGAGTATTCTCCTAATAAAGCAAATCCAGGTGAGCCAAAAAGCAAAGGTACAAGCAAAGGTAAAATCATTGGAAATTTTTTAAAAGCGATAATATCGTTTGTTATTGTTCCAATTGCCTGTTATTTTGGTTTGTTTTTAGGTAATTCAGTTTTATTCGCAATAGATTCTGCAACCAATACAACTACTACTAGCCTTATTAGTGTTGATGCAAATATTTATAATAAAATAGAAAGTCAAAACGATACATACATATTTAATATATTTTTTGGTCAGATTGCACCTGCGAATACAACTCCAATAGCAGGACTTGCTAATAGAGTTGCATTATATAGTGCAAATAGAGTAAGAAATGACAAAAACTTTTATGAATCTGTTGTGTTATATGAAGAAAGTGCAGAAGGTTTGACAACAAATTTTGGAATTTTTAATGTTCCGGACAATCAAGACGAAGCGGCAAATTTAATTGATGCGTTATTTGCTATGAATGCAAAATTAAAAACACCTCAAACTCTTGACTCAAGCAAGGCACCAACATCTAGCTTTATATGGTCAACACCTACAACGCAAATTGAGTATTTTAATAGATATGACATAGGTCTTGTTAATTATTACTATGATTTAAAAAGTTATAACTGGATTGTTGCAATATTCTTTGTTTGGATATTGGCAAAAACCATGATTACGTTTACTTTTGGACTTATTACTCGTATTTTTAGTATGCTAGCACTTTTGATGATTGGACCACTTGTTATGGCAATGATGCCACTTGATGGAGGCTCAGGGTTATCGTCTTGGGGCAAAAGTTTTGTTGAAAAGGCGATAAGTGCGTACACGGCAATCTTTTCAATGAACATTTTGTTTATGATAATTCCAATATTTCAAACATTTCAAATGTTTGGACCGGGTTTTGAAGGTTGGGGATTTGTTGACCTTGTAATTCAAATGCTTTTAATAGGGGCAGGATTGTTGGCTGTTTCAAAAGTTGATGAAATTGTTGCAAAATCGTTACACTCGGGTTCTTTATATAAAGAAGGTGGAGATTTAAGCAAACAAGTTAATGATACATTTGTACAACCTATTGCAAAAGGAATAAAAACAACTGCTGATTTTGCTGTTGGTGCTGGAATGGCTATTGCAACAGGAGGAGCATCACTTGCAAGTTCAGGAGGTGGGTCGATAGCAAGCAAACTTGGTGGATTATTTGGAGCAAAAGTTTCAGGTAACATGCCAAATGATGGAAAGGATCGTGGCACACTTTCAAAAAGAGATCAAAAAAATGTTGAGCAAGCATCGAAAACAGATTCTCAAATTAAAAAAGAGACATTAAACAAGGTTGAGAAAGATATTCAAAACGAATATAACAATAATTTCCAAAATAAAACCAATCAAGCATATCAAGATTATCAAAGTCGTGGCGGAACTATGTCACAACAAGATTTCTTTGAAAATACCAAAAAAGGTTCATATATAGATGCTGACCATAGATGGGAAACAATGAGTAGTCAAGAAAGATCACATTATTCAAATAAAAATGATTTCTTAAAAGAATATCATGAAACATATAATCCAGGAAGAAGTTCAGAGTTTTCTAATTGGAAAGATGAAGGAAGGCAATTAAAAAAATCAGACAAAGGTATTAGCGACAATAAAAATGCCACCTTTGGAGATGTAGAAAGACAAATGGGTCTCAAAAAAGATTATGTTGAAAAACGTAGAAAAGAAGTAATGGATCAAATGGTTAAAGGTGTTGCAGATGAGGGAGACAAACTTGCACAAAAGGCAATACAAGAGATGGAAAGAGAAACTCAAAAAACCTTAAATGCAAAAATGAGACTTGTAAAAAGGAAAAAAGCTAATCAAGCTCAACAGGTAATGGATTTAGGTAAAAAAGAATAAAAAAACAAGACCAACCGGTCTTGTTTTTTAATATACGCTATAAAAAAGTTCGTTTAATTTTTCGTGCTGTTTTGCTATCATAATTTGTTTTGGTGTGATAATTTGATTTTGTTTTAAAATTAGTTCGTTGTTTTTTCCAACAATGTCTTTTGTGAGACGTTTGCCGAGTAATATATCGCTGTTTACTGTAATTTTTGGTGGCATAAGGGTTATAGGAGAGGGACTTAATTCTTCCATTTTCATTATACTTACAGTAAGATTGTTTAAAATTTTTTCATCTTGTTTTGATTTTTTAGGTTTAAAGTTTTGCATTTTTACATTTTCACCTACTAATATTGAATGTGAAATGTGTATAATTTTGTCCATAGAAAATTTTTGTTTGTTGGTTACAAAAAATTGCACATTATAATTTTCATCAATTTCAATATCGCTTAAAAAGTCATAGTTTGCACCATTTATTCCAACAACTTGTTTGCCAAGTGGAGATAATGGTTTGTCCAATAAAAAATTATTTGTTATTTTTGAAGAGTTTTTTATTGTTATGTAGTCATTTAATCCAAAAATATTTTGTGTTTTTAAGTAATATTCATTTTCATCTTGGTCAAAAAAATAAAAACCCAACACTTTTTTATATTTGTCATCAAATGCAACATCATGCACAGTGCCTAAAAACTTTGCATCATATATAACAAAAACTTGTTTTCCAATTATTTCAGATAGTTTCATTTTTCCTCCTAAAATAATTTATTAAACATAAAACAATATTATTCATGTTTGCATAATTTAGTAAAACATGATATACTTTTTAGAGCATGGGAATTTTTAAGAGTTTTAAAAATTTGTTTTCAAATGATATAGTACCCACAGAAAATAATTTAAGTGGGCTTGTTTGTCCGTATGCACTAAAACATTCAAAAATAAAAATAAACTCAAAAGTAAAAGTTCCAAGCGGATATGTTTTTGTTATAGGTCATAACGGCAAGGCACTTGACCATTTTGGAGAAGGTGAATATTATCTATCCCCAGCAACACTTCCACTCTGTTGCAAAAAATTAAAAATACATAAAACCGACAAAAACAATAATATAAAAAAATCATTTAAGGCAGAAGCGTATTTTGTGAATATAGGTGAATACGAACTACATTGTAAAACACAAGAAAAAGCCGAACTTGGAAGGCGTGCAACAGGAATTTTTAAAGTTGGACTTTGTGCAACATTAAAATTTAAAGTTATAGATGCTAAAAAACTTATGGATTCACTTTTATATGAGTATTCATATTTAAAACAAGGCGAAGCAGAAAAAATTTTGGTTTCGTTTGTATCAGATTTTGTTGTATCAATACTCAATAAATATAATTTTGCATTGTCGGAATTTATTTATTCAAATCCAATAATTGAACAAAATTTAGTTGGTGAACTATCTCAAAAGTTATCAAAATTAGGTATAATGCTTTTGCAAATTAATGAAGTTAAATACATATTGCCCAAAAAATATCAAAAAGATTATGAAAATAATCTTAAAACAAAAAAACAAGAAAAAATAGAAGACGCCAACAATAATAATGAAAAGGACAAAACAACAACAGAACAAGAATATGTGCCTTTTGGAAATATAACAATTGAACAAGCATCAAAAGACGATATTGCAATAGATTATTCTAATCAAAACAATGAGATTGAAGAAACGCAAAGTGATGAAGAAAAAGAACAAGAATTTGTTGACCTTAATTTAGATAACTTGTATAAACAAGATAAAAAAGGAAAAGAATGTAAATTGTGTGGATACATAAATAAAGAAGATGCAACCACGTGCGAAATATGCAAAAACAAATTAGATTAAAAAGGAGAAAAATATGAGCGAGATAACAAAAGAGTGGACACTGGGGGAAGTGATACAAGAAAATGATGACCTTGCAGATGTTTTAATGGGCTTTGGTATGCATTGTTTTAGTTGCCCATTGAGTCAAATGGAAACTTTGGAAGAAGCAGCAGAAGTTCACGGCGTTGATATAGATTTTTTGCTTAAAAAACTAAACGAAGAAAACAAATAAGACATCAAAAATTGAATGTTTGTATTATATAATAAAATTATTAGACGGTTGAAAAATAAGTGAGATTAGACTCATAAAATGTTCAAAAGTCTGAATTTTATTTTGTGTTTAATCTTTCAGATATTATAGTTAAAAGATTATTAGACACAGCAAGAAAAAAGGACCTGTATGTTTGAAGTTCTTTGGTTGTGCAGTTTTTAGAAAGTTCAACACTAAATAGTGTTGCAATTGATGTAAGTTCTTCGGGAGATAAATCTTTCACATATATATTTATGATTAAAGTTGCAAGCAAAGTGAATTATTGTTATAATTATAATAAAAATGGTGATTTTATGGAAACAAATGAAAATAAAATAAAATATTTGGATCTTATTAAAAATAATATAAAAAGAGAAGGAATTGAAAATCTTGTTGAATGGCTAAACAAAACAGATTTTTTTGTTTCGCCAGCATCAACAAAATACCATTCCAATGTTGAAGGTGGACTTTGTTTGCATACATTAAATGTTTATAATAGGTTTTTAAAAATACTCGAAAGTGAATATGGAAAAAATTGGCAAGATTATTGCTCTCTTGAAAGTGCAACAATAATAGCACTGTTTCATGACATTTGTAAAGTCGATACATACACAACAGAATTTAGAAATGTTAAAGAAAATGGCGTATGGATACAAAAACCGTACTATGCAGTAAATGACAAATTGCCATATGGTCATGGTGAAAAATCAGTGTATATTGTAAATGGCTTTATTCGACTAACACGTGAAGAAGCAATGTGCATAAATTGGCATATGGGCGAATATGATATGCGTGCAAAAGCAGGTGTTAGTTTAACAGATATCTACTATAAATATCCACTCGCACTCTTATTTCACATAGCAGATGTGGAGGCGACTTATCTAGATGAAAGAATAACCAAATAAAAAACTTACAAAAAACGGCGCAATACTTCGTTTACTGTAAAACGAGCACACACAGTCATGTACAAAGTACACTCCTGCGTGTGCTCATTTTCCGAGCCTTGTCTTGCTTGTTTTTTGTAAGTTTTTTGTTATAAAGCATTAACTTGTTTGTTTTTTTATTAGTTAAAACCTTAAAATTTATATAAAACTTCATAGTACTTCGTTTACTGTGAAACGAGCACACACAGTCATGTACAAAATACACTCCTGCGTGTGCTCATTTTCCGAGCCTTGTCTTGCTTGTTTTTTGTAAGTTTTTTTGTTATAAAGCATTAACTTGTTTGTTTTTTTATAGGTTAAAAACTTTTATCGCTCTACATAAAAACGTAATAATACTTTGTTTATGCAAAAAAAATTAAACCTTAAAACAAAATAAAATATTTTAATTAGTTTTGTATGAATTTTTATAATCAAACAAATCGGTTCTGTTAAGTAATTTAAACTAGAATAATATTTATAGGTGAGATAAAGAAATATCTCATTTTTATTGCTACTTTAACTTAAAAATGTATTGTACAAGTGAAATATAAATTATCTCTTTATATTATTATATTGGTTCATTCAACCATTAAATCATCACTTTCAAAAATTGGATCGTCAAAAAATTCTGCTATCGTCATGCCTAAAGCACGAATAATTAAAACTACAGTTGTTAAATTACAAGCCTTATATCTTGCATTTAAAAAACAATTCATAGTACTATGAGAAATGCCTGCATTTTGTTCTAATCTATATTGAGTCATTTTCTTCTCGGCTAAAATTTTTCTAATCCTTTTTGAAACGGCATAAGCTAATGTCATATTTTCTCCTTGAGTGTTTTAATATATGTATATAATAACACTCATTGTTTATAATATTATGTCGTAAAAACACTCAAATATTTTATTTATTATAAAAAAATATGTTATAATAAATGTAAAATATTTGAAAGGGATATTAAAGTGTATTTAAACAAAAAAAATAAAATTGAATATGTTAAAAATGAATGTGAAAAAATATTTGATGATTTAAAACAAGTTACATTATGCCCCTGCAGGGCACAGAAGTCAAAAATTGCCTTGGAAATTTAATGAAAAAGACTGTCGTTGTGTTAAAATGATAAAGATATTAAAAGATAAAATAGAGCAATCAATTATAGATGGCTATGTTTATTTTATATCTGGCATGGCATTAGGTTTTGATATGATTTGTGCAGAAATTGTTTTAGATTATAAAAAAAAATATAATCATATTAAGTTAGTGTGTGCAATTCCTTGTAAAAATCAAAATAAGTTGTGGAGTAATGAATATAAGAATAGATATAGAAAAATTTTAAGTAAAGCTGACATTATAAGATACATTGATAAACAATATACAAAAACTTGTATGTTAGAAAGAAACGATTATATGCTAAAAAATTCTTCAAAGGTTATTGCTTTATTTAATGGACATTCAGGTGGCACGAAATCAACGATTTTAAAAGCTAAAAAAATGGGTTTAAATATTGATATAATTAACCTATTATAAAAAATCTAAAAATTGATAGTAAAAAAAAAGATAATGCAACACAATTTAATACATTATCTTTTTTGCAATATTAACATAACTTTTATTTTTTTATTAGTCTTAAATCTTTGTTTTCAATGTTTATGCAAAGTGAATTTGCTTTGTTTAAAAGTCTTGAAAAAATGCGTTCGCCATATGTGTTTTGAATATCTTCTGGATTTAAGTTTGTTGAAATTATAGTTTTTTTATTGTTTTCAACTCTTTCGGCGATTATGTTATATAAACCTTCAATTGTAACATTTTTAAGTATTGGTTCAGTGCCAAGGTCATCAATAAACAAATAATCAGCATCAAGTAAATTTGAAATGTATTCTAATTTTGTTTCATCAAAAGTTGTGTGATATTTTAACAGTAATTGATTCAAATTAAAAGCACTTGTCCAAAATACTATATTTTCATTTTTAATTAAATCGTCTGCCATACATTCCATAAGATGCGTTTTTCCAACACCTGTTTTGCCAGTTAAAATAATGTTTAAATAATTTGAAGTAGGTGAGTTGCACCATTTTTGCATAGTTTTGTATATTTGTTGCATTGTTTTTGTGTCGTCAAAAATTTTGCAATCGTCTTTATTAAAACTATTTAATTTGTGATTAAGTCCACTTTGTTTATATAATTCTTCATTTATCAATTTTTTTAAACAAGAACACATTTTGCCGTTTACATATCCTGTATCATCACATTTTTTGCAACTATATTTTGGTAGTAGAGTGCTTTCGTCAATATTTAACTTTTTTAAAATTTCACTTTTTTGCTTTGCTATTTCGTCAAGATTGAAACTGTTATTTAATCCATAAACTTCACATCTTGCCGTTTCAATTTGTGCTTGTTTTTCTAGTTTATAAATTTCGTTAAATTCATTATTCTTAAGAGCAGATTGCAAGTTGTTATTAGCAATTAAATCGGCATTTTTTTTGCTTTGTTTAATTTTTTCTAATGCTTTATTTAAAACATTTTTACTAATCATTTTATCTCCTTAAATTTCTATCTCTTCAAGATTTGTAAAAAGTGAATTTATTTCTTCGTTTGTATATGTTCTATTTTCATAATTCGTTGAAGTCTTTTTATTTGTTTCTTTTTTATCTTGTTTAACTTGGCAAAGTTTTGCACTTTCAACATTTGTGATGTTTTTTTCGTGCCAAGTGCTTAAAATTTTATTCACAAAAACAAGTGGTTGTGTTTTGCCGTTTGCAAGAGAAGTCGCATAATCTATTAGTTCGTTTGGCATATTCCAATTATTTTTCCAATTTCTATAAAATTCTCTGTCCATGTTGTTCACATTTCTACTCAGTCCAAGTTTTTCAAGAATTTGTTTAATTTGTGCTTCAAAATTTAAAACTTCATCAAAATACTCATTTAAACTTTGAATGTTTATTATTCCAAGTTTATAAAATTTTAAAATTTGTTTATCCATATATTCAAGTGTTCTAATGGAACTTTTAAAACAATAATTGCTTATTTTTAACAAAGTTTCTTCGTCATAGCCCATGTTTGTCCAATTTATTATATAATTTTCAACAACAGGTTCTATGTCTTCATAGTATACACCAAGATTTTTGCATACATTTTTTGCTAAATTAAATAGTGCAGATTTATGATTTTCATACGCTTCAATTTCTAATATAGAAAACAAGTGCATTGTGTAATATTTTTCAAATATAGCATCTAAATATTTAAAATTAACTGATTTTTTTGCTTTTTTGTTTAATTTTGCAACATAAATTATTACATTATTCAAAAATCCCATTGCAAGCCATTTTTCGTATAAGTCGCGTTCGTCTATATCTGCATTACGTTTTATTCCCATAGATTTTAAAACAAGATATAAGTCTTCATTTTGTTTTTCATAGCCAAGTAATTTTTCGTTTACTGCCATAGAAGTCAATACACCATCTTTTGCCCAATTTTTTGCAACTGTTAAAATATATGGATAGCCAACATTGTTGCCCTTAAGGTCAGTGCAATATTTCATTATCATAAGTAGAGCACTTTGTTCCATGTGCAAACTTTCAAGTGTGGCATAATATTCATAATATTCGTTTGGTGTAATCATTCTTCCACTCAAAATTTCTTGTGCCGAAACATTGAAAGAGGCATATTTTTGCTGACTTATTTTTGGATGTTTTATCATTGCATTTTTAATTGGCATATATTTAACTTGAAAAGGTATTGTGTCAAGAATTTGCACAAGTCCTTGCTCTTGCCAATATAAAAATGAACTTTCAATGTCTTGTGTTGACATATTAAGTGCCTTTGCAAATTCTTCTATTGTGTTGTGTGCACTATTTGCATCATTGCAAGCAAAAAGTCCATATAAATAAACTTTAACGCAATCACTAGGTGCGTATGGCATGAAAGATGTTATAAACATATTGTCTATTGGTGTTTTGTTGTCTATTATTATTTGTGATGAATAACTGCAAAAACTCATAAAATCCTCATTTTAAACTTAGTACATTTTAGCATATACTAAATTATTTTACAATGATTTTTAAACCAAACATAATTTAGTTTGCTTACACATAGATTATAATGCAGGAGAGTTATGAAAAAATATTTGTCACTTATTTTAATTGGTTTATCAATTTTTATTTTTGTTGGGTGTTCATCAAATTATGAATACAAGAAAAATCTTACATCATATAGTTTAAATTTGGTTTATGATGAAACAACTCAAACATTAGATGCAACGCAGTGCGTAGATTATTTAAATACCAGTGATAATACACTCAGTGAAATAAAATTTCACTTGTATGCAAATGCGTTTAGAGAAGGTGCAAAGGCTAGTGTTGTGAGTTTAGCAAACACTCAAAAAGCATATCCAAACGGAAAAAGTTATGGTAATATTCAAATTGAAAGCGTAAAAATCGGTGAAAGTGATGCACAATTTGTTGTTGGTGGCGAAGATGAGAACATACTTGAAATTTCGCTTACTAATGAATTATTTCCAAACGACAGAATTACAATTTGTATTGACTTTATTGTTACGCTTGCAAATGTCAATCACAGACTTGGTTATGGTGAAAATGCTGTAAACTTATGCAATTTTTATCCAATAGCGTGCGTATATGAAGGCGGCGACTTTGTTTGTGACTTATATAACTCAAACGGCGACCCTTTTTATAGTGAAGTAAGCAACTATGATGTTCAAATAACATACCCTAAAAATTACATTTTGGCATCAAGTGGAAACAAAATTGAAGACATAGAAAATGACACAACAAAAACAACAAAAATAAATGCTTTTTGTGTTAGAGATTTTGGCTTGGTTTTGTCAAATAAATTTGAAACAAAAACAAAAAAATATGATGAAAGAGTAAATATTAGTTATTTCTATACAAGCGATGACAATGCTGATGATACTATGCTTTTAATAGAAAACGCACTAAATTTTTTTGAAGAAAAGATTGGGCAGTATCCATATGAAAGTATAAGCGTTGTTGAAACAAATTTTGTTCATGGTGGAATGGAATATCCAAATTTAGTTTTAATTAGTGATGATGTTGAAGATTATTCAACATATAGGCTTGTTATTGTGCATGAACTTTGTCATCAGTGGTGGTATGGAGTTGTTGGAAACAATCAGTTTGATTATGGTTGGATTGATGAAGGATTAACCGAATTTTGCACAGTTTACTTCTTTGATAATTATCCAGAGTATGAAAGAACAATGGAAAACATGATAAGGTCGGCAACTTTTTCATACACAACATTTATGAAGGTTTATAGCGATGTTCAAGGTCAGGTTGATACAAGTATGAACAGGGCACTAGACGAATTTAATACTGAACCAGAGTATGTTTATAATACATATGTAAAAGGTACACTTTTGTTTTCAACAGTATACGAACTTGTTGGAGCAAAAAAATTTGATAGTGCACTAAAATATTATTACTCAAATAATTTATATGAAATTGTAACACCGACTGATGTGATTAAATGCTTTTCAAGGGGTACAGGTAGAAATTTAGAAAATTTATTTAATTCATACCTAGAAGGCAAAGTGCAAATTGTTGCTAAATAGAATTTTCATCAATAAGATAGGAAACAGGAACTTCAAAATAGCGTGCGATTTCTAACAATGTATCTAAATCAGGTTCTCGGCTTCCATTTTCCCAAAAACTTATTGTTTGATTGACAACTTTAAGGGCTTCTCCCAGTTTTCTTTGGGAAAGTCCTTTTTCTATCCTTAAAGATTTTAATGTTTTTCCAAAATAATTATTTTTCATCTCAATTTATTATTAAATATGTTCCTACAAATTGTTGACATTTCTACAAAATGTAGGATATAATTGACAAAAAAGGAGATAATATGAAAAGAAAAGTTAAGTTATTTTGCACATTATTATCGATATGTTTTTCAATTTTTGTGTTGTGCTTTGGTGTGTACGCAGCAACATCTGTTTCATATACACTAGGGGGAAGTGTTGTTTATGTTGTAAACGATGTGTTTGTTGATGTAACAACAAAAGTATATGCGTCAAATGCTATTGCTCAAACAAATGAAAAATTGTTAAATTATTCAAATAATTTTGTCAATCAAATACCTGATACATTAGAAGATGGAAAATATAATGTTGTTGAAGTTTCAAAATACAACGATGTTTTTGATTATAATTCTCTTATTGATGAATTAGAAGAAGGAAATATTTTTAATGCATCAAAAACAAATTCGCTAGATTTGACTTTTGATAGCAATGCATATTCATATTTTGTTGTGGTTAATATAAAAAATTTGGCTGACAATGTTGTTTATACAAAAATATCTCAAAAAACTGAAAGTATTGATGGAATGGCTTTATGCGCAACTGATTCGTATTTAAGAATATTTAAAGATGAAACAGATGGTCAAAGCATAGTTTTTGGTTATTCGATTGCTGACTTTACAAAAAGTATCAATAATGAAAGTTTTTCGTTTTCTTTGGAGTTTTCTTGTTTGGAACCTTATACATATGGGGAATTTAATGTCAGAGAAGGAGCACTTTTAAGTGAACAAACGGAATTAAGTAATAGATTAAGAAGTTTTACATTTACTAACAACAAAGCCGATTTTGAAATAAGTAATGCTAGTATGACTATTGATGTTGGAGATTATTATGGTGAGAATAGTACAAAAAAAGGTGATGTTGTTGCATATTTAATAGAGAATAATAATTTGTATGATTGCTTTGTATATGCACCCGTATCACTTATATATGCACCAGAGAATTGTTTTGGATTTTTTTCACATTATGTTTATTATAGTACAAATTCTATAGAAGCAGACTCCTACGAAGTGTATTGGGAACAAAATAATTTGAGATATATAAATTTAAAAAGTTTTGATACATCAAAATCTCGTGATTTTTCTGCAATGTTTGGTGGATTAGTTAATTTAGAATATATATATGCACACAATCATATTAACACTGTTAATGTGGGAAATTTTGCAGGAATGTTTTATGGTTGTGATAGTTTAAAAGAACTTGATTTATCATCTTTTACTTTTAATTCAAATATTCAAGATTTATCTTTGCTTGGAATGATAGGATTTAATGATGCGTATTTGGAAGAAACATTAGGAAGTTATGCTTCGGCAATTATAAATGCTCAAAATTTGGAACAAAAAATTTATAATTTGGCTTATTTAATTCATAATTCTGGTATTCAATCGGGTGGTGGAGCAAGATGCGCAGCAGATAATGTATTCTTTACACATATAAACAAAATAATTGCACCAAAAAATATTGGCAATTTAAAAATCGGACTACCATACTCTTATTCAAGAGCAACAAATGAATTGTTGGTTGATAAATATTACAAAGATGGTGATAGTTTACAAACGGCTTGCTATATTTTGGAAAGTGGATGTACTTACGTTGTTGTAGATAAATAAAAAATGTATAAATTGCAAAAAAGTGTTGTTTGATTGACAACACTTTTTTTTAGCATTAAACTAAAAGTATGGAAACAATGATATTAGAAAAAGAAAATGAGATTGGCACTTTACCAAAAAATCAAGAAGAAGATTCTTGGATTAAAAATGATGTTTTGGTTATTATCTTATTAAACAAAAATTTTGATTTTGTTGCAACACGAACACCATATGACATTGATATTTGTGGAAAAAAAATGTGGGAATGGGTTGCTCTTAGTTGCCTTGATTGTGAAATAAAAACAACAGTTTGCACAGAAGAAAGCGATATATTAACACTAATTAAACCATATTTAAACAACAAAAAATGGACTTTTGTTTTGTATAGCGATACACCACTTTTTTCAACTTCAACTTTTATTAGTGCACTAGAATATGTTAGGGCAAAACAAGTCAATGTTTTAAAACTTCAAAGGGGTTATGTGTTTAATACAGAATACATTAAAAATGCAGAAAGTTTAATTGGTATGCCATCAACTGAATTTGGGACAAAGCAAGATTTTTTTGTTGTTGACAATTCAACATCATTATATGAAGTGAACAACATTATTAAAAACAGAATAATAGATTTTCACATAAAAAACGGAATAATTATTGACGATAAAAATTCTGTGCACATTGATGCAAATGTAGTTATTGAAAGTGGAACCGTCATTAAACAAAACAATGCTCTATACGGACTTACTTATATTGGAAAAAACTGTGTTTTAGAACCAAATAATGTAATTAAAGATAGTATAATTTCAAATAATTGCGTTGTTAAATATTCATATATAGAAGAGAGCAGAATTTCTGAAAATATTGTTGTTGGACCATTTGAAAGCGTTATAAATAAATCTAATTAAGGGAAAAATATGAAACTTGTTGTTGGCTTGGGAAATCCAGGAAAAGAATATGAAAAAACCTATCACAACATAGGTTTTTTTGCCGTGGACAAAATTAGCGATGAATATGGACTTGATTTCACAAAAAGTGAATGTAAGGCAAAAACTTGCAGTGTGTACTTAAAAAACACAAAACTAATTCTTGCAAAACCACAAACATATATGAATTTATCTGGCGAAAGTATTAGAGAATTAAAACAAAAATACAAACTACAAAATAGTGATATTTATGTTTTTTGCGATGATATAGATTTGCCACTTGGAAAAATAAGATTAAGACATAGTGGCAGTGGAGGAACGCACAACGGACTAAAAAATATTGTGCTTAACATTGGCGAGGATTTTAATCGTATTAAAATTGGCATAGGTAGAGATGAAAAGTTTAAAGATTTGGCAGATTTTGTTTTGTCAAAAATACCAAAACAAAAGCAAGAAATTTTAGATGTTTCTGTTATGCAAGCAATTCAAATTTTACATCAAGAACTTGGAGAATAATGGATATATTAAGAATTATACAAAATTCTGTAAATATGAAAAACGCAAGTGAATGTATTAATAATGGCATTCGCTTGTCTTTGTCTGGAATGGGAAGTGGCGAAAAGAGTCTACTTGTCCATAATGTCAATAAAAAATGTATAATTGTTTGCAGAGATTTTGTTTCGCTTAGCGAACTTAAAGCATCACTTTCAAGTTTTGGACACAAAGTTGGCATTATAAACTATGGTTTAAATTCACCAATTTTTTCTTATAATCAAGATAATAGTTCCATGCTGGAATTTATATCAAACATTTTTGATTTTTACTTGAATAAAATTGATGTACTTTTGGTTTTGTGTGAGAGTTTGCTTCAAAGATTGCCAAATAAAGAGTTTTTAAATAGTTATTTAACTTTTAAAAAATTAAATGATTACAACTTTCAAAACATAGAGTACACTCTTACAAAAATTGGTTATAAAAGAAATGAGTATGCAACAAAAAAAGGCGAATTTTCCATAAGAGGCGATATTGTTGATATCTTTCCAATAAATAAAGATAATCCAATTAGACTTGATTTTTTTGGAGATAATCTTGAAAAAATATCACAATTTAGTTTGGACACGATGAAAGCATTTGACGAACTAGATGATGTTACAATATATCCAGCAACAATTTTTATTTTTGATGAAAATAAAAATAAAATAATTGATAGTTTTAACAATGAAATAAAAAAAATAAAAATAAATAATGATAATTATTCAAAAATAAACGATATAAAATCATATTATTTAGTTAATTTTGAAAATAATTCGCTTTCAATAAATAATGCATTTATTTTACCATTTTTTAATTTTAATGATAATTTATTATCATTATTTAATGAAAATTTAATTTATTTTGACGAACCAAAAAAGATTTTTGATGATTTTAATTTAATTTATAATAATAATTTAGACAGTATAAATAATTTAATAAAAAATGGTGAATTGTTGCCAATTCATAGCAAATTTAATTTTGAATTAAATGAAATTTTAAATATAAAAAATTATTGTTTATTTGACAATTATAACAACTCATTTTTAAATTGCGAAAAAACAATTAATTTTAGAACAATTGGAACAAGAAAATATGTTTTTGATTATAAAGCACTTTGCAGTGATATCAATATTTATTTATCGTCAAATTATAAGGTGTTTTTGTTTTGTGGAACAAAAGAAAGTTTAAATAGTATAGGAACATTTTTGCTTTCAAATAATGTTAATTATCAACTTGAATACAAGCCTAACAACAAAGCACAAGTTATTTTGATTGAAGACTATTTGGAACTTTCTGCTAGTTTTTTAGAAGCAGGCATAATTTTTATTGGTACTAATGATTTAATAAAAAGAACAAGAAAACAAAGTACAAACCTAAAAAAATCAACAAAACTTTATTTGCCAAAAATTGGTGAATATGTTGTTCACGAAGTTCACGGAATTGGAAAGTGTGTTGATATTAAAAAATTAAATCTAAATGGTTTTGAAAAAGACTACTTTATTTTGGAATATAAAGGTGGAGATATTTTATATGTTCCAACAGAGCAAGCAAATATGATTTCTGCTTTTATGGGCAGTGATAAAAAACCAACTTTAAATAAAATTGGTGGTCAAGAATTTTCAAAAATAAAAGCAAAAGTTAAACAAAGTGTTAAACAACTGGCTTTTGACCTTTCAAAACTTTATGCCGAAAGAGAGAAGTTAAAAGGTCATAGATATGAAAAAGGTTCGTATCTTATGGACGAATTTGAAAACGCTTTTGAGTATGAACTGACTTACGACCAAAACGAAGCAGTAAATGACATAAAAAAAGATTTGTATTCTTCAAAGATTATGGACAGGCTTATTTGTGGAGATGTTGGATATGGTAAAACGGAAGTGGCACTAAGAGCAGCATATCAAGTTGTGTTAGAAGGGAAACAAGTTGCTTTTTTGTGTCCAACAACAATACTATCTGTTCAACACTTTAAAACAACAGTAAATAGAACAAAAGACTTTATGTGTAATGTGCAAGTTTTAAACAGATTTAAAACAAAACAGGAACAGACACAAATTTTAAAAGATTTAAAAGATGGAAAAATTGATATTTTAATTGGAACGCACAGACTTTTGTCAAACGATGTTGTTTTTAAAGATTTAGGTCTTTTAATTTTAGATGAAGAACATAGATTTGGTGTTGCCGATAAAGAAAAAATAAAAAATTTAAAAAAAGATGTTGATGTTTTAACTCTAAGTGCGACACCAATACCAAGAACGTTAAATATGGCGATGACGGGTATAAGAGATATTTCAGTTATTGAAACACCACCCAAAAACAGACTGCCTGTGCAAACTTATGTGCTCGAAGAAAGTGAAGCACTTATTGTTGATGCGTGTAATAGAGAACTTTCACGTCAAGGACAAGTTTTAATTGTTTATAACAGAGTTGAAAAAATTTATGATTTTGCTAAACAAATCGGTTTTATGCTACCAAACGCACGAATTGGTATTGCACATGGTCAAATGCCCGAAAAAGTTTTGGAAGATGTTATATTAAAACTATATAATGGCGAGTTTGATATTTTAGTTGCAACAACACTTATTGAAAACGGCATAGATTTGCCAATGGCAAACACTTTAATTGTAATTGACGCAGATAGACTTGGACTTTCACAACTATATCAATTAAAGGGGCGAATTGGTAGAAGTGATAGACTTGCTTATGCGTATTTTACTTACAGTCCTTCAAAGGTGCTTTCACAAGATGCATACAAAAGACTTGATGCAATTTTGGAATTTACTGAACTTGGAAGTGGGTTTAAGATTGCAATGCGAGATTTGGAGATTAGGGGTGCAGGCAATGTACTTGGCAAAGAACAACACGGACATATGGAAAAAGTTGGATACGAAATGTATTGTAAACTATTGCAAGAAGCAGTAAACGAACTAAAAGGCAAAAAACAAAAAGAAGAATTACCTCTTAAAGTGGATATTTCGTGCCCTGCATTTCTTCCTGATGATTATGTTAAAGGCGATAGCGAAAGAATTAAATTATATTCTCAAATTAGTGAAATATCTTCGATTTCTCAACTTGAAGACTTAAAGAAAACAACCGTTGAAGCATTTGGTGAACTTCCAAAAGAACTTTTAAACTTGTTTAAAATTGCTCTTATAAAAAATTTGTGTGTTAAACTTGAAGCAAAGAGAATAATTTGTGATGCCGTAAACACCAAAATATATTTATATAAAAAGGAAGAAATAATTTCTCAAAAATGTGCTGAAACAATAAACAAGTTTAAAGATATTTGTGTTTTAAAATTTGAAGATGTGCCAATAATTGTTTTAGATTTAAAAAATATGACAATTCAAGAAAAATTAGATTTTATTATTAAATTTTTATTAAACGCTACAAATAATTAGTTTTTGATTGATTTTTAATTCTTGATAATATATAATAACTTAGTTAAATTGGAGAAATATCGTGAAAAGAAAAATATCAAGTTTAGTTTTATGTATGCTTTTAGCATTTGTTGTTTTATTAAGTGGTTGTGATTTGTTTCCTAAAAATTACGCTGCGTATTTAAACAAATCAGTTTGCACAATAACATATGCTGACGGCGAAAAAGAAGAAATTACAACAGAGGCGTATATAAATGCTTTCAATAGTTATGGTTCGAGTTTGGTACAAAATGGTTCAACATACGAAGAAGCAGCAGAACAAACTATTGAAGTTTTAATAAACAGATATGTTTTGTTAAATCACGCAAAAAGTGTAATCACATTAAATGAAGATGACAAAAAAGAAATATATGACGATGTTTACACTTCACTTAAATCAAATTTAGAAACATATGAAACCGAAGTTCGTGATGAGTGGGATATGGATAAACCAAGTTCACAAGAAGATGAAGAAAGTGAAATTGTTTTATATGAACCATATGTTCCAACAGCAGAAGTTGTTTATATTGACGGACAATACAAAATTAAACTTCTAAATACAACAGAAGATAAACAAACAACAAATTTTGCTTCTCTTGATGCTGTAATAGATCAATTTACAAACTATGCTACTTACAATGATAATACAGCCAATACAAAAGTTAGAAAAGAAGCGTATAGAAGATTTTTAACTATACTAAAAAAGAACGAGCAAAATCTTAATCTTTCAACAGATTATGAAAGTATTTTACAAAGATATGTTGAAAAATTATATAAAAGTACAGAAGAAAATTTATATATCACAAAATTGGAAGATTATTATAAAACTGAAGATGGTTATTCAACAATTTCAGTTTCACAAGTTTTAAACAAATATAAGGCGTTACTTCTTCAATCAAAATTCAAGTATGAAGCAAATGCTGAAAACTATGATAAGGCAATGCTTGAATCATTTAAAGATGTGTATTATGTTGTTGATGACAATTATTTCTTTGTATCACACATTTTAATGAAATATGATGAAACAAGTATCGCTGGACAACTCAGTCAAAAACAACAATATGATAACCTAAAAACGGAATATGAAAACGGATATATATCAAAAAAAGTTTATGAAGAAAAATTAATTGAACTTGCAAATAGTGTGCAAGCAAAAGTTAGAAATGAAAAAGGCGAACAAACAGAAGATACGATAAGTGCAAGCAAAGTTCTTTCTGATTTGGCATTAGATTTAAAATCAGCAAACACAGATGAAAAGAAAGCCGAAATATTTAGGGACTATATGTATAAATATAGCGAAGATACAGGAACAGTTAATGCAGAATATATGTATATTGTTGGAACACAGTCAAGTCAAATGGTTGAAAGTTTTACAGAAGATGCAAGAAAATTAAATGAAGAAGGCACTTTTGGAGATATAAGCACAAAACTTGTTGCATCAGAATATGGAGTTCATATATTATTTTATGGTGGAAAAGTTGAAAATCTTTTCACTGTTTCAGATGTATCAACATTTACTTTAAATGATAGCGATATAGAAGTACTTACAAATGCAAAATTAAGTTTACTTAACAATAAAACAGTATTTGATAAAGTGTTTGAACTTTTAAGTGATGACAATTATTCTATTTTTGAAAATATGAACTTAAATGTTTTGAAAAAAGACTTAAAAATTGAAAAACATAAAAGTGTATATGAAAACTTATAAAAGCAAAAAATAAAGGCGTAATAACCTTTATTTTTTTGTTTTGCTGTCAATAATATTAAATAATCTTTACAATTATATTATATTTTGATACAATTAAACGGCATGAAAAAAGTAGTCTTAAAAAAAATTGAAAAATCTATAAAATTGGGAAAAAGTCCCAAAGTTTTTTCATGTTTAAAAAACTCAAAAAACGTCAAAGAAAAAGGCAATATAGAACAACTAGAATTAGACTTAAATAATACAAAAAAAATAAATAATGAAATAAATAGTGAAATTGAAAATGTAGGATATAGCGAAAAAGAACAACTTGAAGATGCAGAACAGAGTGTTTCAAAACAAAAGGGCAAAAAGAAGAAAATTTGGAATGCAATTTTTTTTGTTATAAATATTGTTGTTGTTTGTGGAATTTTATACTATCAGTTGACGCATGAAAACATCTCTTCATTTTCGGAATTAAAAGGTTTAAAATTTTATTATATACCAGTTCTATTGTTTATTTTTGTTGCAATTATGACTATTGATGCTTATAGAACAAATTTGTTTTTAAAAAAATCTGGAAACAGGTCGAGGCCATACTTGTGTTATAAAATGTGTTCAATAGGCAGATATTATGACAATATAACACCAATGTCGTCAGGTGGCGAACCATCACAGATTTTTTATATGAGCCACAGGGGGCTTAATGCAAGTTCTTCAATATCTGTCCCAATGGCAAGATATGTTGTTTCGCAAATGTCGTGGATGATTATAGGACTTGTTGCTGTTATTTGTATCATTTTTACAAACGTAATGGACGTCAGTGTTGTGTTAGTGGTTGGACTTTTGGGATTTGCTGCAAACATTACTTTACTTTCAATTTGTTTATTACTTTCTATGAGTAAGAAAATTGGTAATAAATTGGTTGTTAAAGTTTTAAGATTTTTACAAAAAATACATGTGGTTAAACATTATGAAAAACAATATGACAAGGTTATGAAAGTTGTTGTAAATTATCAAAACACAATGACGACATACGCAAAAAACAAATGGTTTTTTTTGTATACACTTTTATTGTCTATTTTAATTTATATTTTAACTTATACAATGCCATATATTATTTACTTAATGCTTGGTGGAACAAATTATGGTGTATGGGCCAATATGCTTGTTTTTTCAGTTATAATTGAACTTGCATCAAGCATTATTCCACTTCCAGGTGGAACAGGAATGAATGAAATATCTTTTACATTTATTTTTGCTAGTATATTTCCAGAAGGAACAGTGTTTTGGGGACTTCTGTTTTGGAGATTTATGACATATTATATTTATATTTTACAAGGCATTAGTATTGTCATTTATGATTATTTTGTTGGAAATAAAAAATTTAAGTGGCTTCAAAAAAAGTGGGAACTTGAAACTGAAAGTGCACTTTTTAAAGAAGAACAGATAAAAAAATATAATAAACAACGAAAAAATAGCAAAAAATCACTAAATAAATTGCAAAAATAATTATTTATAGTAAAAATTATTTTAAATTAATATTTTTTGATATTGGAAAAAATTAAACGAGAGTTTAATTTTTTTCTTTATGTTAAAAATTAAATGAGGTAAAAATGACTAAAAATAGTAAACGAAATTATGTTTTTGCAATTTGTATATTGGCATTTCTTTTAATTGTAAGTGCAACATATAATTTTATGGGTGGGTTTAAGTTTGATAATTTAATGGAAATGAATGCAGTTGTTGGAGATGACGTTTCAATAAAATTAAATGGTATTGGGGCAGAGAGTAAAACCTTGGCTATTAGTGGTGCAAGTTTGCCAAATGATACAATAAAACAAAATATACAAATAACATTGCCTAATATTGATACAACAAATTTGGTTTTAAGAGCGAAAATTATTTTAAACGATACATTTGTAACTGTTAATGGATTTGATTTTTGGCAACTCAGTGATGATGATTATTACTATTTTGATGGCGAAATGTTTAAAAATCAAACACTTGGATTATCAAACGAAATACAAATTCCTAATGACTTAATTTTAGATAAAAATACAATATATTTTATTAACATAATTATAGAACTTTTTTATGTTGATGGTCTAAATTTGTAATCGTAAACTATTTCTGGATTAAAAAATGGATATAAGTTTGCATCTTTTTTTCTTAGTGTCGTACCATCTATTACTTTTCTGTCCATAAATAAAACTTTATTGGTGTTTTTTGTTGGAAGATACGAGTAAAAAGTTTTCATTCCAACACCACAAAAAAGTTCAAAACCTGCATTTTCCAGGGCAAGATGTTTTTGTGTTTTTTTGCCATTTTTGTATACTTCCCATTCTCCATAAGGGTAAACATAAATCTTAGTTTTGCCAATAAGTGGTTCAACCTCGTTTTGCCAAAGTTCAATTTCTTCACAAAATTGTTCATATGATATGTTATTCATATGATAATGACCATATGAATGACAAGCAAAATTCCAACCATTTGATTTTAATTTTTTTATAATAGGTTTAACTTTGTTAATTTCTTCTTGTCTATTCACTAGATTTTTTGATTGAGTTCTGTATCCAAGTATTCCATCGTATCCGGTTAAATTTAGCGTTGCTTTTGCTCCACGAATAGAAAATGACGGATGTTTTTCAACAAAGTCTTCAAGAATTGGAATAAACTCATTTGAATAAGAAATTTCTTCTTTGCCATTAATGACTGTTGATGTTGCAAATTTGTTATTATCGTCCAATATTATTTTATCAACCATACCCATACCCATTTTTTTATGGTCATAGTTTACATCATCAAAAGAAAGTATAAGTGGTTTTTTACCAACAGGCATTTTTATTTGTTGTTTTTCAATTTTACCATTATTGTTTTTAAATGTTTCGTTTATGTTTACTAGAGCATAGTTGTTTTCGTAAAGCGAATTTAATATTTTTGTAAATTCGTCTTTTGTGATACAGTCTATGTTATAGTTTTCTCGCATAGGATTGTTTTTTTGAAAGGCAATATCAGGGTAGGCAATTAAACAATGGGTGAATAAATGTTCAACCGTTGATGTGAAATAATATTCTTCATTTTTTATTGTTGATGCAGAAAATCCACTGCAAACAATGAATAGTGATAATATTAAAAATATAAATATAATTTTTTTCATATTTTTAGTATGATATAAATTCTATAAAATAAACAATATTTTGCCAAAAAATAGCAAAATAATATAAAAACAAGTGTAATTATTTGTGATATAACATTTTTGAGGTAAATATGGAAAGTGAATTTTATGATAGGATTGTTTATAGAAAAAATGCTTTTTTAGAACTAAAAGACTTTATAACACAAAATTATAGTGATAAAAAAATTTTGCTTATATCAACAAAAAGTTTAGTAAATGTTCATTTAACAGAAATAATGAATATGATTTCTATTTCTGGGTGCAGTTTTAAACATTTTATTGCAAAAAATAATTTTTCTAATTATGAATTAAAGCAAATAAGTGAAATTTTAACACTTGAAAACTTTGATTTGTATGTTGTTTTTGGAGCAGGCAGAGCAACAATGGTTACAAAATATTTTGCAAATATTTTTTGTGTTCCATATATTGTTTGTCCATCTGCTTGCTCAAATTCTTCATTTTTTTCTAATATTTGTATAAACCCATATGATAGCACAAGAAGTTTTAAATGTGATTATCCACAAAAAATTTATATAAATGAAAGTGTTATAAAAACAATGCCAAGAAAACTTTTAAAACAAGGTGTTTTTTTTGTTATGGCAATAGAAGAAATGTTGGCAGTATCAACCATTGAAAATATTTTGTTTGATAAACATATTGATATGTCGCAAATAAGCAAAATAATTAACAAATTACAAAAAGAAATAAAAGGCATAATGTCGGGAGATGTAGACAGTAAATTGATATTAATGGATATAATAATAGATTTATCATTTGAATTAGACAAAATAGATTTGTTTAAAAATGCTAATTTTAATTTATATACAATTTTGCAAAAAGTTTTGTTAAATTCGGGTGATTTAACTGGTAGTGGAGAAATTTATTTACTAGCATCAAAAACGCTGTTACTTTGTTACAAAAATTTATTTATGCAGAAAAAAATTAAACAATTGGAATTACCAAATTTTCCAAAAATTGTTAAAAATATAGAAAAATATTCAATTTTTCATAAAAAAATTAACAATTTAGCGTTTTTTAATAATATTTTAACTAAAAAAGAACTTTTAATAAGGTTAAATAACTTAAAAGAAGAATTTTTATTTCAATGTAATAAAAGAATTGATGAACAAAATAATTTGCTTGCAACTATCAAAAATTATGATGATATTTTTACATATCAAACACCAAAGGTTAGCGATGTGTTTAGCTCTATAAACATTTTGCCGTATGTGTGTGAAAATAATTTTATTGTTAATCTTTTGGGGGGACTTGGATTTGTAAATGCTTTTTAATGTTAATTAAAAAAATTAGGGCAACCTAATTTTTTTTGTTTTAAAAAATAAAATATGGGCAATAAGTTTTGTATGAAAAAATTTATTGTTTTTTTTATGTTGTGTGTTTTTTTATTTAGTGCATCACTTTTTAAAAGTGAATTTGATTTTTCTAACTATAACAATTTAGAAGTTCAAGTGTTTACATCAAACAAACAAGATATTTGTTTTGACAATGTCAGTGTTATTGATAATGGACAAGGCCAAATTATTTATTGTGATTACGACAAATACAAAGACATAAGTAGCACAATTAAAAACATTAGTGGTGTAACTTTTATTTTTGAAGGCAACAAAAATTTGTATTTAGAAGTAATTGAAAAACTAAATGTTACTTTATTAGAAAATAACTACGATAATTTTGTTGGTTATTCAAATAAATTTACTGGCAGTGTCTCTTATAATGGCAAAAAAGTTAATGTTCAAGGATATTATAACAAGGGTAAAATTTACATTGGAACTCCACTTCTTCTTGGAAGTTATTAAATCTTTAAATTTATATGTATAACAAATTTAAATTTGTCAATAATTCGTGTGGAGGTAAAAATGGAAAATAAAAAAGGAAAGGTACTTAGTTTCATAAAAAAATATGGATACTATATGATGGCATTTGTTCTTGTTTTAGGTATTACATTGGGAGTTGTGTTTTCAACTGTTCCAACAAAAGAACCAAATCAAGATGTTGAAACAGATGTAACACCCGTGGTGTTTTCGTTGCCCGTTAATTCGCCAAGCGTAATTAAATGGTATAGTGATAGTGAACTTATGTATAACGAAACACTAAAACAATGGGAAAGTCATATGGCGATAGATATGACATCGGAAACCTTAGATGTATATTCTGTTTTGGATGGTGTGGTTACAGATGTTACAACGACATATGAAGATGGAACAACAATTACAATTACTCATGAAAATGGGTTTGTGAGCAAGTACTCATCATTAGGAGAAGAAACTGATGTTACTATATCCGATGAAGTTAAATCAGGGGAAAAGATTGGTACAATGTCACAATCTGCAGCAGATGAACTTTTAAGTGGCAACCATTTGCATTTTGAACTTTATAAAGATGGTCAAAAAGTAGATCCTGCAAATTATTTGACGTTATCTGATAAATAAAAAAATTGCTATTTTATACATTGTTAAAAAGGTTAATGTGTAAAATGGCATTTTTTATTTTAATTTTTATAATAATCAATTATTTTCTTTGACACACAAAATTGTATTTATGCTAATAGTCAAATAAATACTTTACATTTTTTTAAAAAAGTGTTACATTTTTAGTGTTATGGAGGAAAATATGACACTAGATAAAGTAAAAAAGTTAATTGCAAATCAACTAAATATTTCTGAAGACAAAATAACAGAAGATTCAAGACTTATTGAAGATTTAGGTGCAGATTCATTGGATACAGTTGAAATGCTAATGACGCTTGAAGATGAGTTTGGTATTGCTATTCCAGACGAAGAAGCGATGAAATTAAGTACTGTAAAATCTATTGTGGATTTAATTGATTCAAAAAATTAAGTTTTGTTTAATAAAAAAATCACTTTTAAAGTGTTTTTTTTATGTATAAATTTAATAGTAAGATATAAACACATTTTAAAAACCGACAAATTATGACATATTTTGGAATTATAGTTCATACATTGTTTTTGTTAGGAGATTAAAGTTGTGTCTAAAAATAATCGGGTTATAGATTTTGCAAATTATATTATTGATAACAATTCAACCATTAGAAAAACGGCAGTTTTTTTTGGCTATTCAAAAAGTACTGTTCATAATGATATTCAAAAAAAATTAAAAAAAATAAATAGCGATTTATATTTTAAAGTAAAAATAATATTAGAAAATAATTTTTTGGAAAAACATATAAGGGGTGGAGAATCTACAAAACAAAAATATTTAAAAATTAAAAATAATTAAAAATAAAATATTTTATTTAATTTTTCATATTTTAATTTATTAAAATATGAATTATTTTTTTTATTTAATAAAATATTTTTTTATTTTTTATTTCTTTTTTTTGTTATGTCGAAAATTGCTAAAAAATTTATTATTATATAATAAATTATTTGACACGAGATTTAGATAATAATATAATAATCTTGAATTTATTTATTATTATATAATAAAAATGCGACAATTGAAGACAATAGAAAAAGGAGAAAAGGAATGAAAAGAATAAAAAAAATTATTACATCGATGCTTTTTGTTCTTGTTGCGCTAACAAGTGTTGTTTTTTCTGCGTGCGATAATAACAACGATAAAATGACAATCACCTTAAGCAGTGATAATGTTCAAATCGTTTTAGGAGAAAACGATAACACACAAACTATTACTGCAACCGTTAAAGATGCAACTGATGATAGTGTTATTGTTTTGTACGATTCTTCTGATATAAAAATAACAACAAATTATGTTGGTGATGGTGTTACAGAAATTAAAATTGTTGCATATAGACAATGCTCCAATGTTGATGTAACAGTTAAAGGTATAAAAAAATCGGCACACTTTTTTGTGTCTGCTACATTGCCTATTTCTTCAATTGCTCCCAAAGAGTTAAAATATCATGTAGCCTATGACAAAACAAAAGGTGGCGAGTTTGTTTTAAGTAATTCTTTGTTTAATATTTTACCACAGGGTACAAATCAAACACAATTAGAGTACAGACTCTTAAATGCCATTGAAGGCGTTTCTATTATAAATAACAAATTAGTGTTGTCTTCCAACCTTAGCACTTCTGTAACATCAGTAAGTGTTGAGGTTATTTCTGCTTATAAAGAAACAATTAAAACCACTATTGATATTGATGTAGTTAGGGTTATTGATGTAGAAAATATACAAATTTGTGACGAATCTGGAAATGAACTTGATGATGACAAATTAGAATTTAACATATCAAGAAATAATCCAGACACTGCAATATTATCTTTAATTGTTCGTGTTCCTTTTAGTGTGGCAAATGAACCTATTGCTGTTGAACCTAAATTTACATATCAAGACAAAGGCTTATTACAACAAAATGATGCAATAATTTCAAAAGATGAAATAGGTGGATATTATCAATATTTATTCACATTTATTGTTGATGAAAAAAATACAACTGCCGGTACAGACTTTTTGTATTTTGATTTATATTATCCTGATTATCCTGATGTTAAATCTAGCACAGTCGACAAAACGAATGGCAAGATAAAAATAACAACTTTTGATGAAATTTCCGATATTTCTTGCAAAACTGATGAAGGGTTTATCAATTTGGATACACCAATAAATTTGTATACAAAATATTATTCTCAAAACAAAATTGAAGGTTATTCAATTAAATTTGAAGCAATACCAACAACTGCAACTTCAAATAAATTATCACTAAATGTAAACATTGCTGATGAAAATTTGAAATTTTTAACTGTTAAAAATTCAATGGGAAATGAAATTGTATTTGTAAATGGTAAATATTTATTTGAAAGTGGAGAAGAATTTTATTTCATTGCAAAAGAAGGTTTTAACGATAATACTGGTATTACAATAACAGTAAAGAGTGAAGAAAACGAACTTATTCAAAAAGATATAAATTTTGTATTTAAAAAAGGAATAAGTGAATTTGGATTTGTTTACGATGGTGTCAATATTCAAAATAATAGAAATTATTATTTAAACAATGACGCAAATAGCCAATTTTCAAGTGTTGTTTTAAGTTTTGTTGTAAATCCAAAAATTGATAATATAAATTTGGAAAGCATAGAAAATAACTCAAATAACAAAATTTTAAAATATTCAACTTTTACCATAAGTGCAAGCGGAGACATGTTTAATTTCGCCGAACAAGATGCAGGCGATGGACAACTTGTATACTTAATTGAAAAAGGTATGGTTAAAGAGGCTTACAAATATGATTTAAAAATTCAGTCTGTAGAAGGGAAAACTGGTGAAGGTTTAATAACGATTAAATTTGAATCTGGTCAAGAAGTATCTTGCAGAATTATTGTCGTTGAAGAATTGAGTGATGTTAAAGTTAACATCGACCCAACTTTTAACACATCATCTGCTGTTGGAAATATTAACTATGATGAAAGTAGCATAAATTATTTGGCTGTGAAAATGGGACAATCTTTGCCACTTGTATTTAATTCAAACGCAACATACAACTCTGTATCTTATGGATTTTACGACATAGATGCAGACTTTGATATTGAAGATGGATTGGTTCCTCCAACGAGTGCTGATTTATATTCTTCTAATTCAAATGTTATAAGTGCAAATTATTTAAGAGCAATGAGTTATATTTCGCCAATAAGAGTTGGAAAAGTTTGGGTAAAGGCTTCTTTTACAGGCAAAGAAATAAAACTTAGTGATAATGGATTAGAATATATTTATGCAGATAAAATCATTGATAAATATTTTCTTGTTGAAATCTATGTGCCAATAACATCATTTAACGCATCAAGCAAAACAATAGAACTTTATGCATATGATGAAGTTGGTGAATTCAACAAAAATCTATCAACAACAACCATTGATATATTGTTTAACAATGGGCTCACAAGTCCAACTTATGATGATATTTATTGGGATTTTTGGGGAGACATAAAACTAGAACAAAATGTTGTTTATGAATTTAAAGCAACAAATTCAAATGTTGTCTACTTTACTGTGGAAAATTTAGGTGGTGGTAAATTTAAGTTTACAGCCCTTACAAGAAATGCTGATAATGAAGATTCTATATTTATGCCTACAACATTATCGATATCTGCAAAGGATTTAGGTCTTGATAAAAATATCATTGAATACTCTATAAATATAGTAATCAAAGAACCAATACTTGTTGAAAATATTATTGCTTCTAATGTTGCAGATAATGGAATATATCTTATAACTCAAAATTTAAAAGGTATTGTTAACGGTGAAACATCTTTTAAAATATTAACAAAAGTAGAACCTGATAACGCTTTAAATAAAGATGTAGCATTTAGATTTATTCCAAATGTTGGAACACCAAGCAATGTTTTAAATATATCTGATGATGGTCTTATTAGTGTTGTTGGAAACTATGGTGGAAGTGGAATAATTAGAATTTTGCCAAAGGACGGAATATTTGTTGATGATTTAGGCAACGAATATTATAGAGATAACATTGTTTACTGTGACATTCCTGTTACTATTGGAGATGGAACAACAAGAGAAACATCAATAAGAATTCAAAGTTTAAATGAAATTGTTGATGGTTCTTTCCATTATACACTAGTAAATAGTGTTAGTTATCCACAAGTATGGAATAACAAGCCAGACACATTTAATGGTGGATTATATGGAAAAATAGAAGGTAATGATTTTATTGCAACAATAACACTTAATGACGAATGTTTATTTAATACTTTAGGTATTAATGGATTATTAGAGGATTTGATAGTTTGTGGACAAGTAACATCACAAGCAATGCTTGTAAATACAAACAACGGTTTAATAAAAAATATAACTGTAGATATATACAATCAAAATGGTAAATATGTTGCAAGTAAAGTAGAAACAGATCAATCAAGCGCAGGTGGATTGGTAAATATAAACTATGGAAAAATTGAAAATAGTACGTTTTCCGGTTCAATAATTGCACCAAATGGTGTTGTTGGTGGAATTTGTGCAATAAATTATGGCACAGTTTCTAATTCGAATGTTCTTATATACAACATGCAAGCCGATTCTCAAATGAATTTTGATGGACAAATTATTGGTGGACTTGTTGGGGAGATGACTGAAAATTCACGCCTTGAAAAATCTTATATCTATAATTTTAGCACTGATGCAAATTTTGACACAAAAGTTATGGGCGCATTAGTTGGTATGATTTTATCAAATAATATAGTTATTGAACAATGTTTTGCCGAAATTGGTCAAACATCTAGTTTTTATGTTTCAAAAAATGCAAGTGTTAATAAAAATGACGAGAATTTAATTAAAAATAGTTACATTATTAGTAAATTTACACAAAATGTTGACGAACAAGAAAGTTTGCAAATTAAATTTAGTTATTTTATGACTCAAAATAATGGTAAATACGTTTTTGGAACAACACAAAACACAAGTGAAGTATTCTTAAATGTTTCAATGGGAACTTCTCAAATTTGGAATAGAAATTCAACAAGCAACTATGGTTTTCCATATTTAACAAAAGTTGTTACTTTAAAAGCATTAACGGGTGAAGATTTACAAAATATACAAATTCAAAATTCGAGATTATCACTTGCAGAAGATAATGGTGTTGCTGTAATGTATTTATACAAGGCAAACGGTTATGTGCTTACAGATTACGAAAAACAAGTTCTTAACATGATAAACACAATAAGTTTAAATGAATTATTTGGTGTTGATAAGGTTGACGGACTTATTGTTTCGTCTAACAACTCAAATGTTATTGACTGTAAAACAAGTGAAATTCAAGTAAAAAATTTAGGAATGGCAGAACTGACACTTCAGTCAAAATATGATTTAAGTGTTGCGCCAAAAACTATTATTGTATATGTAATTTATGCAACAAATAACTTCACATTAAGTTACAAAGGTCAAAACCTTTTAAACGATGCTACAATATCTATAAAAAATGGTGTTAGCGATAGTTTGCAATCATCAATAACTTCAACAATAGTTTTATCAAACAGAGAAATTCCTCTTATGCAAAACAATTTTGAAGTGATTTTTGATGTGAATGATGAAGAGTCTAAATTTATTGTTGGTAAAAACATTGGAACACATACCATTGTTTCAAAATTTGAACAAGAAGATGGTACAATTTTAGACAGTGTTGATTTTGACATATACTTAAAACTGATTGATACAATTGTAGACACTGAAAATAGTAATAAAATTCAACAAATTATAAAACAGAATACATTAAAAAGACTTAATGTGTTTAGAACTCATGGTGCTTTGTCAATAAGTTCAACAATAAATAGTGCAACAATTTCGGCAAGTGATGAATTGGATATCGGTATAACTGCTATATTTGACGAAAAAGCATTAAATAAAACTGTAAATATAGAAATATATAACAGTGAATGGAATGATGTTTCAATGCTTAACATTTTTGAAAACATAACATTGTCAAAAATTAGTGAAACACAAAATAATAACAACACAGAAACAATTAAATTTAGTGCAACAATAAAAATTAACAAGTCTTTAAATTCATCAAAAATTGACTTAAATGGTTACACAATAAGATTTATATCGGACGAATATGTTTATGCAGATGTAAAAATCAATGTTTTAGCACAAGAAATATTAAGAGTAGATGTAAACAATTACGCACAAAAAGAAAGTTCGTTAAGTGGTTCATCGTACAATTATTTTCCAAACAATGTTTTATCACCAGGCACAAGTGGACTTTTGGATATTATGGTTTATCCATCTTATGCAAATTATACTCATATAAATGTTACTGCACAACCTGTAAATAATCAAAGCGTATCTCTTATTGCAATGAAGAAAAATGACAATGCAACATACGACATAGACCTTGCAACAAACTTTGAGTTTATTGAAAATGGTGTAAAAATTTATGCAAAAGAAACAGCTAGCGAAGTTGGAAGATATTATGTTAGGGTTGTTGTTCCTTCTACTGTTAATGTAAACACTTCTTATAATATATATATAGACATCTATAATAACAATGAGAAAGTTTACACAGAAGTTTATTCACTTTTGATTGTTCCACAAGAAAAAGCAGGGGTTACTGTTGAAGGCAAAGATAAAATTTTTGCTGTTAAAGGTGATACAATAACGGCAGATGTTGTTTATGAACAAACTCAACAAATTGAAAGCATTATCGCTTACGATATGAATACAACAAATGTAAATAAAAATGTAACTATAATAAACAATCAAGATTTTTCAAGTTACGCAACAAAATATTTTAAAGGTACACTAAGTATAACTCTTGGCGAAAATTGTGGCAATGTTGATATTCAAGTAACAACGTCAAGATATGTAAATGGTGTTAAAGAAGAAGTTTATTCAATTCTAAAAATTTACGTAATTGATTTTGAATTAGATTTTGAAAATACACACTTAAACAACGAAACAGGCAGTGATGTTGTTTATGGAGACAAATATTTTTACAACTCATTAGAATTTAAAATCGCAGGTAAATATGTTAAAGGCGAAAATGGACTAATAACTTCAAGTGAAAGAGCATATAACACATTTATCAAAAATAATTATTATTTAAATAATGAAACGGGATACGAAGTTAATTATTCTACTAAAAACAAAGATACTTTAATTGAAAACTTATTTTATGTAAATGGTAATGAATACACACCTATAGTTGTTAAAAATAATGATGGCACTTACTCTACTGTGTCTAGCGATATAATTGCTGATTTTGTGATTGAAGAGCAAACAGTAAACGGCGAAATTCAAAAAGTAATTAAGTTTTTAGGTAAAAACATTGGCACTCAAAGAATGCTTTTGGAAATAAAAGCAAAAATGCCAGATGGAAGCATAAGAACATATCAATACTTCTTTGACATAGTAATAGCAAATTATGTAACAGAAGAGCAACCAGAAGAAATATCAAATGCAGATGAGTTTTTAAATGCATTTACTGGAGATATTGAACAAGATTATATTTTAACAAACGATATAATTTTGTATGATTTTTCACCAATTCAAGATACATCAAAAATAAAAAGTTTAGACGGAAACGGATATCAAATAATTATTAGAAGTTTTAGCGACAGTGTTTTAAATCAAAGCACCGTTAGTTTGTCGTTGTTCCAAAATGTTAGCAGTAATACCACAATCAAGAATTTAAGACTAAACATTTATCATGTGGACGCAATTACAATTGATTCAAACATTACGAATCAAGTTAATATTGCACCAATTGCAATAAATAACTCAGGAATTATAACAAATACAGAAGTTGTTAGTTATAGATATTTGGCAAATCAAATAACTCCTCAAATAAGTGGACTAAACATTAAAGCCAATAGCACATTAAATGTTTCGGCTCAAACTTCTGGTTTTGTTTTGAATAACTCTGGAATTATAACAAACAGCAGGGTTGGTGGAGAGAGTATAAATGTTTATAATGTAAACGATAAAGGTTCAGTTACTTATGAAACAATATATTTGGAGCCATTTGTTATTTCTTCATTTGGAGAAATAAGTGGTTTTGTTCACACAAATACAGGAAGAATTTCAAGCAGTTTTGTTTCAAATTTAAGAGAAATAAACAACTCTAATATAGATTATACAACAATAACAAGTGGGTTTGTAATTGAAAACTCTGGCAGAATAAGCATGAGTTATGCAAAAGGTGTAAAAGAAAATAGTCAAGATATTCATGCAACCAAATATGGAATTGAAACATCTGGAATAAGTGCAGGGTTTGTTTACTCAAACTCAGGAAATATAAGTGATAGTTATGCAAACATAACGCTTACTAATCTTGGAGATAATCCAGGAAGAACAAGTGCAGGTTTTGTTTATAACAACCAATCTAGTGGTGTTGTAAAAACATCTTTATCGTTGTCTAGAATAATTGGTGCAACTACAACGCAAATGAATTTCTCAGGTGTTGATGATTGGGGTAATTGGCAAAATTTTGGCACAATTGAAAATTCTTATTACTATGATGCAGTGGCTCTTGAAAATTCAAACATTTTAATTGAAGAAGCATACGGAGAGAGTGCATCACTTGTTTCTTCAGTTACTCTTGAAGAATATTTCTATGGTTATAGTTTTGCAACTAATGAACAAAACGATGATGGTATCTGGGTTATGACAACAACAGGACCTGAACTTATTAGTGCAAACACAAAAACTGTTTCGTTGAGATATTACAGTCAACAATCAAGTGATGAAGATATGCCAATGCTTAATTATGCAACAAACTATGAGTATGGTTCATTAAACAACCCTATACTAATTAGAAATGCACAAGAATTTAACAGTGTATTTAGTGGAATTAGTGGAACAAGTGCATCTAAATTTGTTAATTTAGACAAAAAACAAGCATTTGGCAATTATAGACTTATAAATGATATAGATTTACAAGAACTTGTTTCTAGTGATGACGAACAAACTTATAGATTGGCATCTTCAAACTTGACTCTAACAGGAATTTACAGAGAAGAAGGTAACGGAAACGGAATTGGTAAATTTGACGGAAATGGATTTACTATTTCTGGTTTTGCACTTTCAGATTCATATGTTGAAAGCACTGCAGATAACTTTGGTATGTTTGCAACCATTGAATCAGGTGCAATAGTTATGAATGTAAATGTAATTATTGGAACTACAAATGCAGAAAGCGAAGTTTTGGGTGTTGAAGCAAAAAATATTAAATATGTCGGAGCAATTGCTGGAACGGTTTATGATTCTAAAGTAGTAAATGTAAATTTAGTCTCGGCTTTTGAAAACACAAACACAGTAACGGTTAGAGGAAAAAATATTGTTGGAGGTTTAATTGGACGAGTTATTGGAAATTCGTATATTTTCAATTTGTCATCAACAAATGTAAGTGTAACAGCAGCTAAATTCCCTGATTATTACACAAGTGGGGCAAGTTATACAACATATAACCAATATTCAAGATTAAACGAAACTCAAAATAATAATATTTCATATGCTGGTGGTATTGTTGGTATTATTGATACATATAATGATGATTCCATTACTCAAGAAATGTTTGCTGATTCAATTATATCAACAAATGGAAACGCCATTATGCTTAAAACAATAGGTACAAGTCAAATTGCCGCAGGTACTGTTGGTGGCGTTATTGGTTATGTTGGACCACTTACAATTGTTCAAGATGCTCTTTATGAATTGTCGTATGTAGATACTCAAAACCGAAATATGCAAGGTCTATATTCTTATAATGGTTTTGCTGGTGGTATTGTTGGATATAATAAAGGATATTTAAGACAAGTTCGTTCAGAGCATGAAGAAAATTGGCAAATAAACATTATTGAAGATGGTGTTGACGATTATTATAAGGGCAATTATTCTGTTGACAGAGGAAATGAACAACTCTTTGTTGGCTCATCTTATAACCCTATTGCAATCGGTGGACTTGTTGGACTTAATGTTAGTGGAAAAATTGAGAAATCATATTCAAAATTAAATGTTATAACCGACGCATTAAATTCTTATGCAGGTGGTATTGTCGGTATAAATGAAAAACCTACAACTTCACAAACTGATTACATTAAATTATCATTAAACGAAGTTTACGCTTTTGGCGATGTAAGTGCAAGTGTTGCTGGTGGTATAATTGGATTAAATAAAGGTGGATTTGATTTTGACAAAGTTAACGCAGTAAATTACTGGTCAAATAAACTAATTGATGAAAACTATTTTAATAAGACATACGCAGTTTCATTGAACGAAAATGCAAATAACAGTTATAAAACATCTACTGCATTGTGCAAATCTCTTATAAAATTTAATGGTACATCGGTATCTTCCACAAATTTTTATGATGATGAATATGTTTCTAACATAACAAGTTTATCAAATATAACAGGTGTTGGAGATGATGGCGAGTTATATGACGGCTTCTTTACTGGAAATGGTTGGGAAAAACAATCTTGGGAGAGAGATGAAGATGAGTTATTCCCTCATATACTTTTTGGTTACATAACAAAAATAAGATATATAAGAAATCAAGATGATATAGATTTGTTAAGAGTTTCAACAAACGACGATATATTTGTAATTGACCCAGACAATAGCATAGAAAATGAAGATGGACTGATTGGCATAACAAAAAGAATTGCACCAATCACAAATTTCTCTGGAACACTAAGAAGTTTAGATAATCTAAATCCATCAGGATTTTTGTTTAAAACAAATCAAAATAGAGCACTATTTAGTTCAACCAATGGTGCGACTTTCTATAACTTTATCGTTAAATATAACACAAATATAGAATTTAATAGTTCTTTGAGTACAACAGCAATACTTGTTGGAACGGCAAACGATACAACATTTAACAAATTAAAATTTAAAAATGTTACGTTAAATGCTACACTAAACACAAGTGCTACAATTGGAATTGTAACAGCAAATGCAAAAGGCACAACGGTGTTTAGCGATATTGAGATATCATATTGCGATATGAATATTTCAACATTTTATAAAAATGAGAGTGAAGAAACAATAAATGTTGGAATGTTGTTCGGTACAGGAACAATCACAACATCACAAACCAAAAGTGGTGGTATTTTTGACATCACCATTCAAAGTTCAAACATATTTATTGAAGGAAAATTTGAGGGCATTGTAAATGGACGCAATGAAAGTTCAATTGGTCTTATTGGTGGAAATTTACAAAATAGTACTAGTGATGGAACTGTTATGCCTTCTGTTATCAATAATGAAATTTCAGGAACAATCAACGTTAAATGTGGTCTAATACAAGCAAATGTAGGTTATTTGTTTGGTTACACATCAGGAATAAATATAAGTTCTAACTTTAATGATGAACAAACGACAACAACAAACGAACTAAAACCTAGCATTACAATTTGGAATGAAGAAAATATCTCATTATTATATAATTGCAATATTGGTGGTATTGTTGGGAAAGCATCAAATTCAAATATCAGCGATGTTGTAATATATCCTAAAATTAACATTAATGCAATATCACGCATCATTAATATAGGTGGGGTTGCTGGTCGTTTTGAATCTGGAAACATATCTAATTGTGAAGTAAAGGCAATAAATGAAACAAGTAAAAACGGCATAATAAAAGAATCAACAAATAAAATTAGCATTTTAAATATTGATTATTCTAACGAAAATAATATTGGTTCTTTAATTGGTTATGCAGTGGCTAGTGAAAAAAATAATATTGATAAAGTTAAATCATATATAGATTTAGTTGTTTCAATATGCAACAAAGATAGCGAAGGTGAAATTGTAAATAACATTGGTGGACTTGTTGGAAATGTTAAAAAATACAATATTTCAAACGCAATTTATTATGCAAATATAAATTATAGTAGTAGAAATGCGTCAGATACTACAAAAGATTTAGTAGATACCACAAGTATTGGTGGACTTGTTGGCAGTGGTATAAGTTTGTCACTTGCGAATGTTTACTCAACAGGTGATATAACAAACAATGCAAACATTGATGAAAAAACTCAATTAACATTAACAATAGGTGGAATTGTTGCAAACTTAGATGGTGGCGAAAATAAAAGTGAAATTAAAAATTCTATTGCATCAGGCAATGTTTATCCATCATATGAAGTAAAAGAAGAAAACGATGGCTCAAAAATAATTACAAAATCAAAAACTAATATTACAAAATTAAATATATTCTATTATGGTGGACTTGTTGGAAATGCAAAAGGTGAAGTTCAACTTGCTTCAAACATCTCAATAAACACATTGTTTAATAAACTTGATAGACAATTAGCCGAGACTTATTCTGCAAATGCACTAGTTGGAAATACAAGTGAAAATGCTAGTGTTATTGACACTAATAATGAAAATACGGTTTCAACAAACAAATACGCTCATGTATACACACTTACAACTGACGACGCAGTTGGCGAGAATATGATGTTAAATTCAATACTAAATAGTATTATAACTTCATTAAACAACAGCGACTATAATGTATTGGACAAAAACTATTTCGGTGAAGATAAAGATGGAACTAAACTTTATCCATATACTTATCCAAATGGTGCTTCATCTTGGGATAGTGGAAAAGAATATTATTATTTAGGAACAGAAGATAGTAGTTACACTTTCCAAATTAAAGAATTGACAAATACAGTTGTTGTCAGCGATGGTGCACAAATTATATTTGAAAAGGAATCTAATGTAGAAGACAATGCAAAAAATAGTCCTATTGCAAGTTTGGATAATAACAGTATAGTTAGTGGTGTTGTTGTTCTTGCAAACTATAATGGCGATGAAAATATTTCAAGTGAAAACAAAGTTATTTCAGGTTTTGTTGAAACAAATGCTGGAATTATTTACTCGTGCAATGTTAGGGGAAGATTAAACGGAAACCAAAAAATAACAGGATCAATCACAACAAACCTTAGAGCAAGCGCTTTTGTATTTTCAAATAGTGGACTCATTAAAGAATGTTATACAAGTGTTGATGTTGTTTCTTATGATAGTCAAACAGATGAGAATAATGTTGTTGTTGCCGGATTTGTTATTTCAAACGATGGACTAATTTATAATTGTTATTCATCAGGTTCAATTCAAAACTATAATCCAAACGAAACAGATGGAGACTATAACGGAAAAATGTATTTATTTGGACCGGGAAACGTGTATGATAGTTTTTCAAATACTAGGTTGGTGGATTTGGATATAAGAGATAAAGATGCAAAAAAACGATTTGCTTTTGACTCATCTTCGTCTAATTGTTTCTATGATGCATTTGCTTGTGAAGCAATGTTATCAAATAGCAATGGTGGTGAAGCAGAAAAGACAAATAATATTGCACTCGGTTATGAAAAATATGAAGAAAATGAAATCAATACAATTAGCGATAATTATGATGGCAACTTAAAAGTTAATAAAAATTACAACTTTGGTTATGGTTCATTTATTGATGGTGCTTATACAAATATTGAATATATGTGGCATAGTACAGGTGTTGGCTCGCAAGATAATCCATATCAAGTGCCAAATCTTGGAAAACTTCAACAACTGCCATCATCACAAGAAGATGAGACAACTTATTATGTTTTAATAAATAATATAAATGCGGAATATATAAGCAAAACTATAGATTGGCAAAGCAAGGATATTTCAAACATAAACCTATCTGGGTATGACGGCATATCTGAGTTGCATTATATTAAAAATTTATCAACATTAAATGGTGGATTATTTGCTAATGTTGAAAATTCAACAATTTCATTGCTTATACTTGAAAATATAACTATTGATTTGTCAGAAAATTATATCGGGGATGGAACCGTTGGATTTTTAGCAAATAAAGTAACAGGAATGTCAAATATAAATAATATAGAAATAAGAACTATTTATAATACTACTGCGAGTATAAAACTTGACGATACTAAAATTAAAACCTTAACTTTTGGCAATGTTGTAGGTTCATTAGGAGATAATTCAACTTTAAGTAGTTGTAATTTAAGTTCAATTACTTCCACAAAAGATAGAACTGAATATGTATTGAAATTGTCTAACTACAACATTAACTATATAATTGGTGGCATGGTTGGAGTATTAAATGGTGGTACTGTTGAAAATTCAAGTTTAACAAAACCAATATATGTTGATTTTGCAGAAAATGTAAAAATGTCAGATAAAACAATCATATTTGGTGGAATTGTTGGACTACAAAACTATGGAAGCATTGAAAATTCTTATATCAATCAATCAATACATTTGTTTGATGGAGAATTGCATAATTTAAATTCGGACTCAATATCATATCAAGACAAATTAAGTAATTTGGGTAAGTTATATTCAGATATATCAAAATTAAAACTATATGCAGGTGGTATTGTTGGCTCATGCAGTGATGTAATAACAAACAATACATCTTATGATGAAAGTGAAAAAATTATTGATAGTTGTTATATTTTAAGTAATGTTGAAATCATTGCCGGAAATAGTTTTGCTTTCGACACAACATATTTGGGTGGCATAAGTGGATATGGTGGAAACATATCAAATTGTTATAGCAAAGCACGTTCTATAATTGGTCACGCAACATATTCTGTAAGTGACTTTGATAAAGATCAAGCACAAAAAAGTGATGGAATATCAATTGGCGATAATTTTCATAGTAGTGTACGAAACATTTATTCAGAAAGTGGGCTTGGATTTGATAGATATAAAAAAGCAATTTATAGAACTGTAACTCAAAAAGCACATGTAGCGGGAATTGCGAATGATTATGATAGTTTAAATACTGTTGTAAACTATTGCGATAACATTCAAGGTGGAATGGAATCTAGAAACTTGTATTCGTATTATGATGTGAACAGTTGGATGGTATTGTTATATGATTTTCTTGCATTTACTGCTCACAAATCTATTATTTTAACTCCTTTACCTGGTTATGTTTTATTGTTAATTGCTTTAAATGCACCTAGAATAGACGTGAATTTATATTATTTTAGTGGTAATGGTTATGATTATAAAAACACTGATGATTATTTTGCAAAAATTTATGCAATAGCACCTATTGCATGGGAGAGAGTGTGGTATTATGGCGATTATAAACCATTTATGTTCCCAGCAGGATATCCTACATATAGTTTAGGTGGTGAAGGATTTGATATTGTTAAAAACAATGTTAAAAACGGCATTTGGATGGACATTCAAAAATATTCAAGTGGAGAAAAAGATTATTATTACACAGAAGATGGATTGCTTTATATTAAACAAGTTTACTTTGATTCAATAGGAACTTCTGCGAAAGGGGCTTCTGCGAATGACACAAACGGTAAAGTTTATTCAACGGCTGGTCAAGCACTTGAAGAAATTAAGATAAGTAAAGAAGTAGAAGGCGTTACTAAAACAACAACATATTATGGTGCAAATGACAATAGTAGTGTTAACGGACAAGGTAATGTATTTAATAAGTATGGTTTAGTGTATAGTTTAGATGATGCCACTTATAACAACATAACACAAAATACAAAAATTGAAGATGAAGATATTGACGTCTTAAAAGGTAAAGGTTGGGAGCAATGTGCAGATGGTACATGGGTACCAAGAGACTCTGTTGAAGTGAAAAAAACTGATTTAAGCACAATGTTTACAAATAACATAGAAATATCCCAAGACGAAAATGAAGCAACAATAAAAGTTTCAAACATTGAAGACTATAGAATGCTTGAAGTTTTAATAAATGATTTACCTGAAGAAGATTCTTCAAGATTAAATGAATTTTGGAATGAATATACAACAAATATTTCTTATAACAAAGATTTAGAAGTTTTATATGAAATTATAAAAAATAGTGATGAACCATCATACACAATAAAATTTGTTTCAAACAATGGAAGAACAAACATATCACTAGACAACGTCTTACCACTTGGAACAAAAAATTATCCATTTAACGGGGATGTTGAAGGAGTTAACTATGGCGAAAGTGGATACTATACTTTAAACAATGTTATTACATCAACAAAAAAAGATGGTAGCACAAGTGGATTATTTGGTTATGTAAAGTACCTAGATATTAAAAATTTAAATATTTTGTATAGCAACAATAATAATATAGTAGTTAAATCAAACAATCAGTATGATATCGGTGGTATTGTCGGAACTGTTGTTTCTAATGAAATTATATCTAGTGATAGTGGAGAACAAATTTCTTCAATCAGCAAAAATCCTAATATTATAATTAAAAATGTCAATGTAGATTATAAATTTAAAGACTATATAGACGTACAAAACAAAGATTCGGTTTATAGCACATCATCAAATAATATCGGTGCACTTATTGGCAAGACAAATAATGCAAATATTGAAATTGAACAAGTAAAAGATTTAGGTTGTGATATAACATTAAAAAATATAGGTTCAGATAATGAACAGGCTGTTGGTGGACTAATTGGGTTAAGCGAAAATTCAATTGTAAATATTATAGGTGTTAATGAAACAATAAACATTAGTTCCTCTTCTTCTAATAAAGTTGTGGGCGGTGTTATTGGAAAATCAAAAGACTCACAAATAACATTACAAAATATTGACATTTTTGGAAATATAATAAATGAAATAAATAATCAATCTAGTGTTATTAGTGGTGGTGTTTTTGGTATTGTTGAACAAACTAATGAAGAAAATGCACTTTCGCTTGATACAATAAATATAAGCCTTAAAGAAATTTCTGCCAAAGCGTCGGTTAAGGGAGTAAAATCTTATTCAGCAGGTATAATTGGATATCTTCATGGTAATGATACGTATTTTAGTCAAATAATCACAAATGAAACATTTAAAAATATAAATGTTGGACGTTCTGATTATATAGGGTACGAACAAAAAACCTTTATTATGTCGGGCTTAAACGCAACAGAATATAGTGAAATTGCCTGTGCAGATTACTTTGTTGGAAATAGAAACGAATTTAGTCAAACGACAAGTAATATACAAAACAATGAAACAATTAAAGTTTATGCTTCGGCACTTGCTGTAAGTAAACCAAATTATAATGACCTTCCAGCTCATGATGAAAATAATAAAATAACTGATAATGGAATAAAGCAAAGTGTATATGCAAAAGAAGGTAATTTGGGCGATGCTAAAAAAGTTATAAAAGTTGAAACCTTTGAGTATGCAACGGAAATTGATAAAACTGAAGGAAATGCATTTATAAATGGTGAACAATATACACTGCATAACTACAAAAAGGATTATTATGTTGTTGTAACTGAAATTCAAACTATTAAAAAAGACAATATTTTAATTGATGGAAGCGAACCAGAAAATGACATTGACGCTATTTACGCTATTGTTGATAGAGTTTATAGGTTAAGAATTGTTGGTTCTATGTATAATCAAGGCGATTATAATATTGTTGATAATTATAACTTTGAATTTATTGTTGCAAATGAATATATTGTAACAGTAAATCCATATCAAAGCCCATCGAATGTTTACAAAATGACTGACAGAAAAACTGATTTCTTGCCAACATTTGATGCGAGTGCACAATTCTTAAAACAAAATGGTTATACAACTGATGATGATGGTAACATTAAGCAAATGAACTATATTTCAGTAAGCAAACAAAATGCAATAACCACATATGATAATTCAATCAATTCAAAATATAGTGTCAAAAATAATATTGCAACTTTAAACATAAATGTTGTAAATGAAAGTAGAAGCATAGAGAATGGATATTTTAATTCAACATCAATAACCACAACTTTTGTAAATTTGCAAGTGGTTCAAGAAAATAACACTATAAAATTAAAATTAAATCAAACCGAAACAACAAGTAAAAATTCTGGTGATGCAAGTTTAGATGAAGGCAATCAAAGTGGATCCATTGAAAATGGTCAAGGAAGTGAAACAGTTCAAGAAAAATCAGAAACTTTAATAATTTACAAAGATATCTATACATCTAATAATGGTAATTGGGGTTCTACATCTGTTAATTATGATATAAACGGAAATGTTAAAGATGTGGCAGATTTGGCTAAAAATGATTACACTTATACATTTAATGTTGATTTATATAATTCTCATAAATTAAAAATTAGAGACGATATTAAACATACTGACGATTCAGGTTTAAAACCACAAATGTATATAACAACAGGTCCACAAATTAGTATAGATGGTGATAGTAATAAAACTTATAAGACATTTATTATTTCAACAAAAGAAAATGTTGAAGATAGTTGGTATAAAGATTATGTGTTTGTTGTAGATAAAAATTTACAAATTGCTTATTTAGGATATGTATCTTATACATTGCAAGAAAATAGCATTGAAGTAGATTCTCAAACCAATAGAAACAAATTGTTCTTCCCTTATGGAAACGATATTATTATTGAAAAATATGAAAATCATCTATTATCGTTACACGACTTACAATTTAGTTCTAGTTCGTCATTAGATGTATCTGATTTTGAATTTAAGTTTAATAAAACAAATACACAAATTGATTACTTAATTACAAAAAATGAAGATGTTTACAAAATTAAAGAAACAAAGCAAGAAACAATAATTGAAAATACAATAAAAATATCAAATATTTCAGTAAAATCTTTAAATAGTATTAGTATTTCATTTAACCTAGAACAAAATGAAACAAAAGACGAACAAACTCCAGACGAACAAACTCCTAATTATAAATCAAAAATTTCAATTGATAATTTGGGTAAAAGTTTAGAAGTGTTAAGTGATGTAAAAGTTGACGGTATTGAGATTACATCAGATAAAGGTTTTGTTATTGACAATAAATTAAATGATGATGATTTACATAATGGTTTTTATTATTATGAATTTGACTATGAACAACAGGTTGTAAATAGGTATAAACTAGACGGAATAGCACCAAACTTTACAAAAGGTGAATGTGATAGTTTTGACTTTAATGGTAATCCTTTGAGTACAACTATAACTCCTATAACAAACAATTCCCAAACAGCATTCAAAGTTGAATATAATTACAGTAGTACTACAAACACAACTATGTTTAGGTTTAAAGATTCAAATAATAACAATAAAACATCGTTTATAACTTTACAAGGAGAGTTTAGTTTTATAGATAATCAAGATGGAACACTTACTATTAGCAAAGATAATTTGACTTATGTTATTAAATTTGTAAATAATGAATTTATTGTTCAAGAAATTGATTATGTTGCTGGTTTTGGAGAGACGAAATATAGCATTGAAGAAGTTCACGAGAGTGCAACAAAGAAAGTTTTGTATATTACATATTTAGATAAAACAATAAAATATGAAATTGAAAACAACGAATATAAAAACATTTTGGCAACAAGTTTAACTGGAAAGATTACTGATACATTCTTTACACTTGCTTTGCAAAACGAAGTTAATGAAAGTACAAACATCTTCTTGGCAATAAATGAAAACGGCAACGAAAAGAGTTTAGTAAACTTATCAACAGATTTAACTTATACAATTTATGCTTATGAAGATAGACAAAAAAATACACTGTTATATATTTACAATCAAAATGCTGTTCAAGATGAAGATGTTGAGATGGCATCAAATAAAATAAATGAAAATTCACTTCAAAGTTTGTATGTTAATAAAGATGGAGTTTATGAATGTGTTATAAATAAACAGTCTGTAAGCAATTTTATGAAAGATTATTATAGTTATGGAATTAATTCATTAAATATAGTACCTGTTTATGCACCAACAAATAATGAATTGCATTTATTTGACACAATACAAATTACTTTTGATAATGATATGGAATCAAAACTAAATTATGTTTACAAAAACAATACAATTTATAAATATGATTTAAATGAACAACAATTGGAATTAATATCATCATTTGATGGTGTTTCAGTAAATTATTATAGATATGATTTTGCAAATGATAACAATGCTTATACAATAATGTTTATTGACCAGTATAATACAGTTTTAAATATTGATTACAAAGTTGCAGAATTAGATTTAATTCCATTTGGTGATGATTATGCAATTAAAACTACAAGTGAAGATGGAACGCAAACTCAGTACTTTACTTTAAGAGATGGTTATATTATATCGGGTGAAATTGGAACAAAAGTTATTGATGATGTTGCATATTCCAGTTTTGGTATAACTCAAAATGTGCTATTAGTTTATAACAATGCAACATATACAAATGACCAAGGTGAAGTTATATCTGTTGATGAATATGTATTAATTAAAAACCAAATTTCATTAACCAATGCAGAAGAGATAATTGATGTAAATAATGGAACTATCGATAATGTAACTAGAAATGTAACTGTTGAAAATAATAAATGCACAATAGCAGATACAATAAATTACGCTGACACAACGCAACAAGCAATAATTTATCAGTTCAATTTATTTGCAGAAACATTGCATTTTAAAGTTGAAAATGAGGATACTGAATACTTAGTTGTAACAGAAAGTTTATATGGTATAGATGCAACGGAGAAAAAACAATTACAAAGAACGTTTATCAAGATAGGCGACACAAAAGTTGATGCAATTACTGGTATTGTAATCAAGGCTTAAATGACATTGGCGAAAGTACTACAACAAATGATAATAATTAGCAAAATTTAATAAGCAAAAGAAATGGAGAGAAAAATGAAAAAATTTTTAATGATTATAAACATTTTTATATTGACACTTTGTGCCATAACTTTGACGGCGTGTGGTGAAAATTTTAGTAAATTTTCTCTCTCGTTTTCTAGCACAAGCATTGATTTAACTTTAAACGAAGAAAAAGAGTTTGATATTAAAATTGATAATTATTTTGACACTGAAGTAAATTTTAACTTTGATTTTGACAAAAGTATTGCAAAAGTTGATGAAAATAATATAGTAAATTTAGGCGATGGCACATATCGAATAAAAGTTAAAGCGTTAATGACTGGAACAACAACACTTACAATAACTCTTTTAGAAGGAAATAAAAAATGTGTTATACCTGTTAATGTGTATGAACCTGTAACAAATTTTTCTTTAAAAGATGATGTTGATTTGTATGTGGTTCGTGGTCAAAGTATAACATTTTCAAGTGATATGTTTAATTTTTATCCACAAACAACACTACAAAAAGACCTTACGTTTAGCGTAAACTCAATAGTTTTAGAAAATGACAGCTATAGTGCAAGTTTTGATGCTCCTAATGTTGTAATAGTTACTGCAACAAGCAAACATAACAGCAGTTTAAATAGAAATTTTGAATTGCATGTTTTAGATGAAATTGACATCGAAGCAATTTCAATTAGTTATAATAATGAAATTGTCTTGCCACTTGAGAAAGATGAAAACAGTTATATTGAAATTATTTCAAATGATGATGTTGACTTTAAAAAAACATATATTATGTCTTATGATGAAACTAAGAATTATGATTTTGAGTTTATTTCAAAGTCAACAAACGAATTATTTACAAGTTCAAAATGGGAGTTAGAAAACAAATATAGCATTGACATAATAAATCAAAATGAAGAAATTGTTGAAGATACACTTATTATAAGAGTTTATGATGCAAGTTACAGACAGTATTATAGAGATATTGAATACAAAATAAAATTTGTGTATATTCCTGAGTCTGTAAAAATAAATGGACAAACCACAGTAGAACAAGTTGATTTATTTGACAATAATTTAGAATCAAGTGTAAAGAGAGCAAAAATCTCAATAAATCCAAGCAAGGCGACATATTCTAATGTAACAATAGAGTTTTATGTTGAAAATATAATTACCGGTATTTTAACAAAAATATCCTATGATGAAATTAAAGAATATTTGTGCGTTAAATATAAAGGTATTGAAATTATAGATAATCAAATTATAAATGACTTATCTGCAGAAATTGAATATTATGGAAGAAAGGTTTTGCCAAGTGATTTATATGGCGAAAATGTTTACATCAGATTTGTATGTAATTCGGAATATTTAGAAACTCCTATATACAATGAAATTCCAGTAATTATAAGAAGAAGTGCAACAGATTTTTATGTTAGTGAAGAATATATAAATTCAACAATTTATGTTAGCACAAATGATGACGTTGTTACGTTTGATGGATTTGTTGTCAAAGAAGATGGAGCATATGTTGGAAAAATAATTGCAGTTGCCGATTATTTAAGTTCGGGTTATGTTGAAGTTTCACAAACACAAGATAATTTGGCTTCTATTGATATAAGACCTTTAAAACAAGGTCAAGCAACTTATACACTAATTTTGTCGAGTGGAATTTCTACAAGACTGACAATTATTGTTAAAGAAGAATTTGAAATAGATGATTTTTGGCTTTATGTTGCTCCAAACAACACAGATAATGTTGCAGAAGTAACATATAAAAACATTAGAGACAATTCAACACTAAGTTCAGTTGTTTTAAGAGGACTTGGTGAGTTTGAAATTATAACAAACATAGTACCAAAAAATATTGATAAAGATATGTATTCATTGACATATAGAAGTTCAAATCCCGATTCAATAAGCATTGAAAACAACAAGGTTAAGGCAAAAAAGATTGATAATCAAACATATAAAATTATTGTTGAATTAAGCTTAAAAAAAGTTGACCAATTTAAAATTGTGGACGATATTATGTTTCAAAACAACACCGAATATTCATTTGATATCAAATGTTTTCAGCCTATATCTTCATTCAGTGTTGTTGGTGCAAACGCTGGACAAAATAATCAATCTTACACAAGTAAAACAGAAGTTTATGTTGGTAACATTGGAGAAGTGGATCAACTTATGTCAGAAGTCAACATAAAATTACTTATAGACAACAACGAGCCCGAAGACGACGATGCAAGACTAAGTGACATAACATGGAGTTTTTCAACAACATCAATTTTAATTGATGATGGAGTTTATGAACTCAGTGAATCTGGTTCGCAAATTGGATATTTTTATGCAAACGAAATGAGATTTGTTTGCAGAAGTTCAAATTCTAGTGGTTATATTAGAATAACAGCAGAAATTATGGAGTATGGAAAAGCAGTTTCTGCTTCTATACAAATTGACATACAATCATATGTGCAAGTAAACAATATTTGGCTAAACAACTATGTTGAACAAATTTATTTAGATGCAGTCTATAATGAAATAACATTGTATCCATATATTGTTCCAAGTGATGCGACAAACAAAAATTATGTTGTGTGGTTTGAACCAAAAGATGGTACTTCGCAATCAATTGTTCAACTTGAATACGATTCTTCTTATATAAAACTATCATATGCTGGTCGTGGTGGTGGACAGGGAACACTTCATATTGTTCCAAGTTCAAAATATAGTGGAGAATCATCAGGAGATGGCACGCTTTATGAGTCTTCACTTAATCTTGATGTTTACATTGGTGAGGGGACAATTGAAAATCCTTTACACATAAGAACATGGGAAGAATTTAAAAACATTGATTTAACAAAACATTATATTATAGATACAATAATTGACGCACAGGGCGAAGAAATTGCACCACTTGGAGAATTGACTGGTGGAATAAAGGGTTATGTTACAAATATTGTAAACAATAAAATAACTCGTGAAAATGTAGGTGGAATTGTAAATTTTGTAATAAAAAATCCTACAACAATTAGAGGTGTTGATTATTATGGCTTATTTACAAACATTTCTTCAACAGGATATTTAACGAATTTAACAATATCTGGAAAAATTGACATCACGGAAACTACATCAAACAATTCATATATTGGCGCTGTTTGTGGTGTAAATAATGGCCTTATAAAAAATGTTAACGTTAATCTATTAAAGAGTAGCATTAGTTCAAATGGAACAAACAATTTGTTTATTGGTGGACTTTGTGGCAAAAATAATGGAAGTATATTAACTGATATAATAGAAAAAGAGGCAGGAGATATTGTTGAAAATATTGATAATGAAAAGAGCATTGGCGAAAACACTCTCTTTAATGATTACGAAACAACAAATTCTGGAACAATAAATCCAAATTATGAAACAATAGTGCCAAACTCAACAATTATGGTGCAAATGTATGATGAATTTAATGTTTTTGTAAATAAAACAAATGATGAAACATTATATTTAGGTGGTATTGTTGGAAATAATAATGGACTGGTAGGTTTTAGAAACAACAACGATTATATAAAATACAACTTGTATGGAACATCAAATGTTGTTGATATACTTGTAAGTGGTGCAATCAATAATTCGTATATTGGTGGCGTTGCAGGATATAACGATGGTGGAAACATTATAAATGTTCTTGCAAAGGGCATTGTTGAAGCAAACAACTTTTCACATGTTGCAGGAATAATCGGCTCGTTAAATAAGGGTAAAATTTTAAACAATACTACAAAAGTTTTTGTTAGAGGCAAAAATTATGTCGCTGGACTTGTTGGACTTGTTTCACAAGATGCTGGTGAAAATGTAAATATTACGGAAAATATTGTTGAAGCCATTGATGAAGGAAAAACAGGAACAGATGTTTCACTTATTATAAGCAACAAAGGTGATGATGGTAAAGATTGTGCACATTTGTATTTTCTAGGTACAAGTGCTGTTAAAGACGATGGAAAAAACATTTGTCAAACCTATGTAAATAGAAACATAATAACTGATGGCGAAAATGAAAATTTAACAAATTATTATGGTGATGTGATTAAAATTTCTGCCGATGGTATTACAAAGCGTGAAACATTTAACAAAGCATTAAATGTAATTAATTTCAGTGAAATTATTGACACAGTTAAATATCCACAAAATACAGTTATTTTAATGTATTATAAAGCAGTTGATATAACCAACCAAAGTTTGTTAAAACAATTCAACACTCAAAAACTTCCATATGATTTATTATTAGAACAATACAAAAATCTAGAAATAAGTATTACTTCTAGTGCAAGTTCTGTTATTTCAATTTCTGCATCGGGCGAACTAATATTAAATTCAACAGGAATGAGTATTTTAACATTGTCATCATCAAATAATTATAAAGATAAAGTTGAAATAAAAGTTATTGTTACAAACTATATTTATGGTCTTGAAATGTATTTAACTTCTGATAGACTTAATAGTGCTATTACATCTGTAAATGTACTTAATGTTAATAATAGAAATATACTTAACTTATATCCAAAATACGTTGGTCAGGTTACAACAATAAATGGTTATAAAATTGATACAATAGAGAACACAGAAGCGCTTTTAGAAATTGAAGCAGATGAAAGTTATGTGTCTGTTAAACAATCAGGCAGAACAGTTATGCTTCAAGGAAACGGAACAAACAATTCAACAACAAATTTACCTCTTGATTTCTATGTTTATATTCCTGTTGTAACAAATGGTGTTGAAACAAGATATTATTTGGTTAACAATCAAGATGGCAATATATTTGTTGCAAATGGTAAAAACAATCCTAATTTGCAATTAAACATGAATTACACACAGGGAATTTATAATATTGGATTAGATAAAACTATTATGGAAATTGTTCCAAGTGATGTAATAAATGTTAGAGTTCAATATTTAACAGATGACGAAAACGATAGGTTAAACCTTTTGATGAAATATATAGAAACTGGCGTATTTATTGAATATAGTCCAGAGAATGAAAGTGCATTTAGTGAATATTTTAAAACTGTTATAGTGAGTGAGCCAAAATTTGATAATGGAAAATACTATGTTGATTACACTTTTGAACTTAACACAGAAACTGAAGTTAAATTAGGTGAATATGAATTTGTGTTTTCTAGTTCAATTTCAGGAGTATCAAAAACACTGAGCGTAAAATATTCAAGTCAGCCGATGGATAGTGTAATTATTAAAAATTATACTTTTGCAGACAACCAAAATATTGAACTTGGTACACTTGATGATGGAAGTATAATTTACAACACAAGTTATACTATGCAAGAAACAAATACAATTACAGCAGGTAAAACAAACATATTAAGAATAGTTGTCAATCCTTATTATGCCGATTATTCATATATTGAAGTTACAAACGACAATTCAAATATAAACAATGGAAAGGTTGTGTTATTTGGTCTTTTAAAACAATATAACAACCAACCAAATCAAGCAGTTGTGTCAACAAATGGATATACAACAGCAAATGGAATAAGGGTTTATAAAAAAGATATACAAGGCGGAGATTTACAAATACTTTATAGATTACATACAAATGTAATTGAAGGGGATAGTGTAACACTCAACATAAACTTCTATAATAAAAATGGAGAAGTTGTTTATAGTCAAGAGCAAAAAGTATTAACTATTGCCATTGATAAATCTATTGAAGTTAGCATTGTAGGAAAAGAAAATTCAAATGGCAAATATTATCTCGCAAGGGGTATGTCCTATGCACTAGATGTAAAATCAGTTGGATACGATACAGATGAAATTTACATAACATCATCATCTCCATATATAACAGTTAAGCGTGATGGCAACTTATTCTATTTACAAGTAGCCCAAGACATAAATTATATTATTAATCAAGAAGGTGCCGATGTTCTCATATCATATTACGGCAAGCGTCAAGTAAACGGACAAATGATTGAAAGCAGTAAAAACAGTTTTGTATGTACAGTTGTTGAATATGTTTTTGATGATTTTGATATTGATGATATGTTTGCAGATAATGAAATTTTACTTGGTGTTGGAAATGCTGTTGATATTAGAGATAAAATAATTGATAAACTTAATATTGAATATTCTCAAAGTGCAACAGGTGCAGTATCACTACTTAAAGAAAGTATAAAACAAAACGCATCTTTCTATTATAAAAAAGGTGATGTTTACTCATGGCTTAATAGTGAAACAAATGATGAAGTTCAAAAAGAATATAAATTAAATGGTTATGTTTATACACCACTAAAAGTTGGAGACAATTTATTTAGTTTTGGAATATATTTAGAATTGTATTATTTGCAAGGTTATTTAGTTGTAAAAGAAGTAGAAAAACCAGAAGAAATTAGTCAATCTGACATCAAAACTTTTGATATTAGTGTAGTGCAAAGCAGTTTGGAAGATGCTCCACTCCCATTATATTCAGCAGAAGATTTAACAAGAATGATTGATGGGAATTATTATAGGCTTATGGCAGATATTGAACTTCCTTATGCATTTAGTCCAATTACTGCAAAAATAAAAAGTTTAGACGGAAATGGAAAGAAAATTATAATAAACAGTGGTGTTTATAAAGACAACGAAGCATATACAAATGTAGAAAAATATGGAATTTTTGAAACAATTGATTCTGACACAGTTATTTCCAATTTAACCATAGAAATAAGTGGATTTGGAACAACAATGTTCTCATTTGACAATTCACTATCTACAAATTCATTCAACTTTGGACTTTTGGCAGGAGAAAATAATGGTGTGATAACAAATTGCTTTGTTACAATGTCAAATTCTACTTCATCTTTAATTGTTGCAAATAATTCATCCGTTTCAAACACAAATACTTCATATATTGCAGGTCTTGTTGCTGTTAATAATGGATTTATAACAAACAGCAGAGTTAATTTAAAAATTGAATCATCAGGCGCAAACCTTAGTGGATTGGTGGCTGTAAACAATGGACACATTGCTTCAAGTTATGTAAAAGATAGTTTGATAAAAAATTCAAGTTCAAACGCAAATAACTCAACAGGTGGATTAGTTGTTTTAAACAACGGAACAATAATAACAAGTTTTATTGAAGGTTCTTACAATGAAGGTATAATTAAAATTTATGCTGAAAATACAACAAATATTGTAAGTGCTTCGTCAATAGCAGGGGCTTTTGTTTATCAAAATTCAGGAACAATAGAAGATTGCTATGCAAACATACCTGTTGTTGCTTCTTCAAGAAACTCTGGATTTGTGTTCGCAAACAATGGAACAATAAAAAGATGTTATACAACATCAAAATTGGGCGATGGCGATTATGAAAACTACCCATTTATTGTAAGTCAAGGCGAAAATTCTAGTGTTGAAAGTTGTTACTATTTAAGTGATGATTTGTTTAATGTAAATGTAAATCAATCAAATAAAAATATAGATGGTCTAAGACCAACTTCTTTAAGTGAATTTGTAACAAGACACAAAGTTGAAAATAATGTTGTTCAAGAAGAAGAATTATTTACTGAATTTGTTGTAAATAAAAATGAAGAAATAAACAGCGGTGTATGGTTCTTTGCTCAAACAGATAATGCACACGAGTTTAATGTTGGTGATACAATTTCAACAATGGATCATCAAAAATACATACAAAACACAAGTTATGTAACATATGCACAATATAGTTATAAAGGAACGGCGCAACAATTTGTCGCAAACAGATTACAACTTGTCTCTGCAAATACTTTGGCATACAGCGAAAAGGAATTAATATCTTCATATGATGAAGAAACAAATATATATACTTATAACTATTTCACTTCAAGCGTATATGCAGAAGAAGGTTCAAAATATAATCCAATAATAATTTATAGTGCATCACAATTTGAAAATCATATTCTCAACAACTCGTTAAAAAATGTAAATACACTAAATTATAGATTTGTTAAAGATATAAACTATGCAGATGAAAATTTAGTTGTTAGTTCATTGTATAAAACAACTTTCGCAGGTTACATAGAAGGTAACGGAATGGAAATTTCAGGATTTTCTATAAATACAAATGAAAGTTTGTTAAGTTCTGGTTATTTTGCTCAAATCGGTAATGGTGTTGGTTATGCGACAGTTCAAAATTTAATATTTAGTCCAAAATATATAAATCTTCCAAATGCATACAATGTCGGGACAGTTGCAGGAACTGTCAATAAATCCTACATTTACAATATAAATGTTGATGCTTATAAATTAAATAGTCAAGGTATGGTTATTCTTGGAAGAAATATTGTTGGTGGAATATTTGGAAGAACAACATCAAGTTTTGATATAAATGGACTTTATTCATCTATTTCTGTAAATGCTTATTACACTAATTTAAGTGCAGACTATAGTAGTGATGGTGTTCAAGAAAAAATTCTTTATGAAGAAATGGGAACAAACACTGATACAGTTTCTTATGCAGGTAGCATAGTTGGTTATGTGGCAGGAACAGGAACAATCAAAAATCCAAAAATTACAAACGATGTTGCTTCTATTGGTATGATTTGTGGCTTTATGTTTGGGGGAATTGGCATAAATGCAACAGTAGAAAACATAAATTTGGTTACATCATACGGACAACAAAACTTTATTAGAGCAAGTGCATACGCTGGTCTTATTGTTGGAGATTTAAAAGGTACACTAAAAGATGTTTTAGTAGAAAAACCACAAAACCAAGAAAAACTTTATGACTTATTTAGATTAGAACCAAAAGTTCCTTTGGCTGTTGGTGGCGTTAGTGGTATAGTTCGAGGTGGAACAATTGAAAATGTGAACATTTATGAAGATATTACATTTGAAAATACAAAATCACTTTTGCCAAATGCAGTTGGTGGACTCTGTGGAAAAGTTTTGCAAACGGTTACTATCAACAACTTTAACTACTACGGACAAAATATTGTTGGGAGAAGTGTTGTTGGTGGAGTTATTGGAGAACTTAAACTTGATGCAAATAAAAATGTAAATGTAAATCTTACAAATATAAATATTGGTGTAGATAACAAAACAACAATAAAAATGCAAAAACCAGCAAGCGATGAAGATACAATTGAGATGTACATAGGTGGTGTTGTTGGTAAAATTGCAAGTGACTATGCAAATAATGAAGATATGTCAAAAACAATAACATTAGACCAAATTTCATTAAATGCAATAATAGAAACAGATATAAAAGTTTATGGTTCAATTTTAACAGGAGATATCATTTCAACAAGTTTTTATTTAAGTGTTGGATATTTATTTGGTGGATATGATGGGAATGGCATAAATGGGAATGTAAACTTTGATGCATGGGAATTTAATATATCAGAACCAACTGTAAACGTTGAAACAAAAATAAATGTTCAAAATATACGAAATGGAAACAACTCAAATGGTATTCCAAAAGAATTTCAAATTAGTTTTGGTTATATAATCGGATTTGAAAGCAGCTTAAATGAAAACAATACAATAACTGTTGTTATTAATTCTAAAAGTTTTAATGTTAATGGTTATGAAGTAAATTGGACAACAAATGATTAAATAATTAAAAAATGTATTCCTTAGGAAAAACAATGTATAAAAAACACTTTTATTGTCAAAAACTTAACAAAAAATAAAAAATGTTTTTACAATTGTGTTGACAAAAATATTACAAGTGTTTATAATTTCCTAAGGAATATTATTCGAATAGTGATAAAAATTAAAATATTCTAATTTAATAATTTGAAAATACAGGCATATAACACGGGAAAACTGTGTGATTTTGCTTGTTATTTTCATGTAAAGTGAAAGTAAATGTAACGTAAAGTTAAAGTTATATTTACACGATGTTAAAATTTTAATAATTTAAGTACAAGGAGAATGTAGAAATGCAACAAACAGTACCATCACTTAAAAAAATTAAATGTGGTAAAAACGAAAGGTATAGTTTTGCAAAACTTGAAGATATTGCAACACTTCCAAACCTTCTTGAAATTCAAAAGGACGCATATAAAGAATTTTTGGAACATGGTATATATGATATTTTGCAAGAATTGTCACCAATAACCGATTATCGTGGTAAAGCAAAGTTATATTTTCTTGATGTCGACATGACAGAAAAACCAAAATATGACCTCAGAGAATGTAGAAGAAGAGGACTTTCTTATTCATTCCCACTAAAAGTAAAAACAAGACTTGTTATTGAAGACAGTGGCGAAGCAATAGACCAAGAAGTTTATCTTGGCGATATTCCACTTATGACCGAACAAGGTTCATTCTTGTTTAATGGTATTGAAAGGGTTGTTGTAAGTCAAGTAACACGTTCTCCTAGTGTATATTTTACAAGAGATAAAGATGATAACTCAACACTTAAAGGTCAAATTTACCCAAATCATGGTATGTGGCTTGAAATAGAACAAGGTGCAAATGAAGTTTTGAAAATGGTTTTAGACCGTTCTCACAAAATTACACTTGGACTATTTTTAAAGTGTTTTGGTTATACAAACGATGAAATTTTACAAATGTATGGAAATCATCGACTAATTAAACAAATAATTGAAAAAGAACCACAAACAACACAAGAAGAGGCTCTTATAGAATTTGCAAGAAAAACAAGGCCAGCCGATGTTCCTTCTGCTGAAAGCACAAGAAACTACATCAATTTGTTGTTCTTCTCTGACGCATATTATAATGTAAACAGAGTTGGAAGATATAAAATAAACAAAAAACTTTCACTTGCAACAAGAATAACGGGGCTTATAAGTGCTCAAAACATTGTTATTGACGATGAAGTTGTTGTAAAAGCAGGCGAAAAAATAAATGGCGAAGTTGCAAGACAAATTCAGGATAGTGGAATAAATGAAGTTTATGTTGAATTAAACGGAAGACATCACTTAATTAGAGGAAACAATCGTGTTAAATTAAGCAAGATTTTCCCTTGTGATGAAAAAGCACTTGGAATACTTGAAGATGTTTACTATCCAAAACTAATGCAAATTTTAAAAGAAAACAAAACAAAAGAAAAACGCATAGAAGCAATTAAACAAAATGCAAAAGAACTTATGATTACAACTCTTACAATGGACGATATACTTGCAACAATAAGCTATTACCTTGATTTAATTGAAGGAATTGGCGAAGTTGACAACATCGACCACCTTTCAAATAAAAGAGTTGCATCTGTTGGCGAACTTATTGGTAACGCATTTAGAGCAGGTGTTAAAAAACTTGGTGCAAACATAAAAGAAACACTTCAAGGAAAAGAACTTAGTGAAGTTACACCAGCACAAATTGTAAATCCAAGACCAGTAAATAAAGCATTAAAAGACTTTATTGCTCAATCACAACTTTCACAACTTATGGACCAAATTAACTCACTTAGTGGACTTACACAAAAGAGAAAATTCTCTGCAGTTGGACCTGGGGGTGTTAAAAAAGAAAGAGCATCAGCTGAAGTTCGTGATATTCATTACACACATTACGGAAGAATATGTGCTATTGAAACACCAGAAGGACAAAGCATTGGTCTTATAAATACACTTGCATCATATGCAAAAATAAACGAATATGGATTTATGGAAACACCATACAGAAAAGTAGACAAAACAACAGGTGTGGTTTCTAAATCTTATGAATATTATATGGCAGATGTTGAAGATACATCTTACATTGCACAAGCTGTTGAACCACTTGACGAAAACGGAAAGTTTGTAAATAGTCGTGTGCTTTGCAGACATAAAAATTCAATAATGGAAGTTCCAAAAGAAAGAGTTGACTATATGGACGTATCTCCAAGACAATTTATTTCTGCTGCAACTGCGCTTATTCCATTCCTTGAAAACGATGACTCTGCTCGTGCACTTATGGGTTCAAATATGCAACGTCAAGCAGTTCCAATTTTAAGACCAGAAGCACCTATCGTTGGAACAGGTATGGAAAGACCTGTTGCGCAAGATTGTGGTGATATGATAATAGCAAAAAGAGACGGAATCGTTTCATATGTCAGTGCAGATCATATTGTTGTTACTGCAGATAATGGCGAAGAAGATGTTTATAAACTAATTAAATTCCAAAAAACAAATGCTGATACATGTAACAACCAAAAACCAAACTGCACAAAAGGTCAAAAAGTTAAAAAAGGCGACCTTCTTGCCGATGGTTACGCAACTCAAAATGGTGAACTTGCACTTGGTAAAAACGTTCTTGTAGGTTACATGAACTGGGAAGGATACAACTACGAAGACGCTATTTTAATCAGTGAAAGAATTGTAAAAGAAGATGTTTACACATCAATCACATTAAAAGTTGAAGAAATGCCATGCAGAGCAACAAAACTTGGCGATGAAGAAATAACAAGAGATATTCCAAACCTTGGCGAAGACGCTCTTAAAAATCTTGATGAAAATGGTATTGTAAGAGTTGGTGCCGAAGTTAAACCAGGTGATATTTTGGTTGGAAAAGTTACTCCAAAAGGTGAAACAGAACTCACACCAGAAGAAAGACTTCTTAGAGCAATCTTTGGCGACAAGGCAAGAGAAGTAAGAGACACATCACTTAGAGTAAAACACGGTGCAGGTGGTGTTGTTACCAACGTTGAAGTATTTTCAAGAAAAAACAAAGACGAACTTGAACCGGGCGTAAATATGCTTGTTAAAGTTTACGTTGCACAAAGAAGAAAACTTTCTGTTGGTGATAAAATGTCTGGTCGTCATGGAAACAAAGGTGTTGTTTCAAGAGTACTTCCAGAAGCAGATATGCCATTTATGGCAAATGGTCAACCACTTGACATTGTTTTAAATCCACTTGGTATTCCATCTCGTATGAACGTTGGTCAGGTGCTTGAAGTTCATCTTGGACTTGTTGCCGGAACACTTGGTTGGAAAGTTGCAACACCTGTATTTGATGGTGCAGATGCCGACCAAATTAAACAACTTTTAAAGGCAAACAATTTCCCAGAAGACGGAAAAATTCAGTTGTATGATGGAAGAACAGGAGAACCTTTTGACCACCCAGCAACTGTTGGTTATAAATATATGTTAAAACTTGACCACATGGTAGACAGCAAAATGCACGCTCGTGCAACAGGACCTTACTCACTTGTTACACAACAACCACTTGGTGGTAAAGCAATGTTTGGTGGACAAAGATTTGGTGAAATGGAAGTTTGGGCACTTGAAGCATATGGTGCATCAAGCGTATTGCAAGAAATTCTTACAGTTAAATCAGATGATATTGTTGGAAGAACAAAAACATATGAAGCAATTGTAAAAGGTCAACCAATAGCACAGCCGGGAATTCCAGAAAGCTTTAAAGTTTTAATTAAAGAATTACAATCACTTGGTCTTGATATTAAAATTTTAACAGAAGACAATAAAGAAGTTTCAATTCAAGAACTTTCAAACGATGAATTAGATACTCCATCGCTTGGACACGAAGTTGAAGAAGAACTTAAAGATATAAGTCTTGATTTTGATAATGAAGACAAACACGGCGATATCGTATCGCAAGAAGAAGTTAAACAAGAACTTGATGTAGACAACTTGTTCGATGAGTTTGATGACTTTGATGAATAGTTATTATTTGAAAATAGTCAATGATATAAACATTTAAAATAGGAGAAAAATAATGTTTGAACTTAATAACTTTGATTCCATACGAATTGGTATTGCTTCACCAGAAAAAATTAGAGAATGGTCTCATGGTGAAGTAACAAAACCAGAAACAATAAATTACAGAACACAAAAACCAGAAAAAGATGGTTTGTTTTGTGAAAAAATTTTTGGACCAAGGAAAGACTGGGAATGTCATTGTGGAAAATATAAAAGAATTAGATATAAAGGTGTAGTATGCGACAAATGTGGTGTTGAAGTTACTCGTGCAAAAGTTCGTCGTGAAAGAATGGGTCACATCGAACTTGCTGCCCCTGTTACTCACATTTGGTTTTTTAGAAGTGTTCCATCAAGAATTGGAACAATTCTAGATATTTCACCAAAAGCCTTAGAACAAGTTGTTTACTATGTAAATTGGATAGTTTTGGACCCTAAAAACACAAGTTTTATATATAAACAAATCATAAGTGATAAAGAGTATCGTGAAGCACAAGAAACTTATGGACCAAATAGTTTTGTTGCAGGTATGGGTGCAGAAGCAATAAAAACACTTTTAAGCGAAGTTGACCTTGAAAAAGAGAGCAAAGAACTTAAAGAAATTCTAGAGACTGCAAAAGGTCAAAAAAGATTAAAGGCAATAAAAAAACTTGATGTTGTTGAAGCATTTTTAACAAGTGGAAACAAACCTCAATGGATGGTTATGGATGTGTTGCCTGTTCTTCCACCAGAACTTAGACCAATGGTTCAACTAGACGGTGGTAGATTTGCAACAAGCGACCTTAACGATTTATATAGAAGAGTAATCAACAGAAATAACAGACTTAAAAAACTAATGGAACTCGGTGCTCCTGATGTTATTATAAGAAACGAAAAAAGAATGTTACAAGAAGCAGTTGACTCTTTGATTGACAATGGTAAAAGAGGAAAAGCAGTTCAAGGTGCAAAACAAAAAGATTTAAAATCTCTAACAGCGATTCTTACAGGTAAACAAGGAAGATTTAGACAAAACCTTCTTGGAAAAAGAGTTGACTATTCTGGTCGTTCGGTTATTACAGTTGGTCCAGACCTTAAAATGTACCAATGTGGACTTCCAAAAGAAATGGCTCTTGAACTATTTAAGCCTTTTATTATAAAAAGATTAGTTGAATTAAATCAATCAAGCAACATAAAAAGTGCTAAAAAACTTATCGAAAAAGAAAAACCTGTTGTTTGGGATGTTTTGAGTGAAGTTATTAAAGACCATCCAGTTTTATTAAACCGTGCTCCAACACTTCACAGACTTAGTATTCAAGCATTTGAGCCAGTGCTTGTTGAAGGCAGAGCAATTAGACTTCACCCATCAGTTTGTACGGGATTTAACGCCGACTTCGACGGTGACCAAATGCCTGTCCATGTTCCACTTAGCATTGATGCAAGAACAGAAGCAAGAACACTTATGCTTGCATCAAACAACATATTAAAATTAAGTGATGGTGCACCAATTATCACACCGGGTCTTGATATGGTTATTGGTTGCTATTATTTAACACAAGATAAAAAAGGTGTAAAGGGCGAAGGCAGTATATTTGCAAGTGAAGATGAAGCAATAATTGCATATCAAACAAAAGCAATAGATGTTCAAGCCGAAATACTTGTTAGAAGAACAGCGTGTGTTGGTGGCGTAAACTATTCAAAAAGAATAAAAACAACCGTTGGTAGAATTATATTCAATAGAGCAGTTCCACAAAACTTAGGCTTTGCAAAAAGAGTAAAACCAGAAGATGCTTGTGATTTGGAAATAAATTATCCTGTTATGAAAGGCGATTTAAAGAAAATCACAGTTGCTTGTTTTGAACAACTCGGAACAACAGAATGTTCAAAAATGGTTGATAGATTTAAGGAACTTGGATATAAATATTCAACACTTGCATCACTCACCATTAATGTTTATGATATGGAAGAACCACCAAAGAAAAAAGAAATAATTGAAGAAGCACAAAAGAAAGTTTTGGAAAACGAAAAACTTTTGGCAAGGGGACTTGTTACACTAGACGAAAAACTTACTGCAAATATGAATGTTTGGTTTGAAACAACAAACAAAGTTCAAGATGCAGTTATAGAACATTTGGACGATTATAACCCACTTAAAATGATGGTTATCTCTGGTGCCCGTGGTAACAACGTTCAGTTGAATGGTATTTGTGGAATGAGAGGAATTATGGCAAACGCATCAGGACAAAAAGTTGATATTCCTGTTAAATCTTCATTCCGTAGTGGACTTACTCCACTTGAATACTTCTTGTCATCTCGTGGTGGAAGAAAAGGTCTTGCCGACACAGCACTTAAAACAGCCGACTCTGGTTATTTAACAAGAAGACTTGTTGATATAAGTCAAGATGTTGTTGTAACAGAAGAAGATTGCTTTGAAACTCTTGGCAAAAAAGTTAAAGGTGTAAAAGTTTCTGCTCTTGTGCAAGACAAAGCAGTGCTTGAATCACTTGCAGATAGAATTTCAGGAAGATTTGCAGTAAATGATGTTGTAAATCCAAAAACAAACGAAGTTATTGTAAAAGCCAACACAATGATTTCAAAAGAACAAGCAAAACAAATTGAAAATGCAGGCATTGAATCTGTTGAAATAAGAACACTTTTAACTTGTTGCTCTCGCCACGGCGTTTGTGCAAAATGCTATGGTAGAAATATGGCAAACTTAAGCGAAGTTTCAGTTGGCGAAGCCGTTGGTGTAATCGCTGCACAAAGTATTGGTGAACCTGGAACACAACTTACAATGAGAACTTTCCACACCGGTGGTGCTGCCGTTGCTGCCGATATAACAAAAGGTCTTCCTCGTGTTGAAGAAATTTTTGAAGCAAGACGACCAAAAGGCGAAAGCAGATTAAGTGAAATCGCCGGAACAGTTACAGTAAAAGAAGAACCAAAATTCTATATAGTAACAGTTAAAAACAGTGAAGAAGAAGCAGTGTATGAAATTAAAAAACCTGTATATCTAAAAGTTAAAACAGGCGACAAAGTTGAAGCAGGTGCACAACTTAACGAAGGTTCAATAAATCCAACCGACCTTCTTAGAATAAAAGGTTTAAAAGGACTTCAAGATTATTTACTCAGCGAAGTTATATCTGTTTATAGAGCACAAGATGTTTCAATAAACGATAAACATATTGAAGTTATAATAAGACAAATGCTTAAAAAGGTTAAAATAGAAAACGCAGGAGATACAACACTTCTGCCTGGCGAAATTGTTGATGTTTTTGTATACGAAGATGAAAACGAAAGAGTACTTGCCGAAGGTGGAGTTCCTGCCACAGCAAAAAGAGTGCTTCTTGGACTAACAAAAGCAGCACTTGCAACCGAAAGTTTCTTGTCTGCTGCATCATTTGAACAAACATCAAGAGTTTTAACCGATGCCGCAATAAAAGGTAAAGTTGACCATTTGCGTGGACTTAAAGAAAATGTAATAATTGGAAAACTTATTCCAGCAGGAACAGGACTTAAACAATATAGAGAACTTTTACCAGTTGAAGTAGAAAATTAAATAATATAAAAAACTCATCGTTTGGTGAGTTTTTTTATGGCATTTATCCACAACAAAGTATAAATATAATAAAATTTTTTTTAAAAACTATGCAAAAACATTTAACAAGGACGGGGGGGGGGTATCCTATTATTAGTTATACAAATAATAATAAATATTTGTTAAAGTTGTCCACAAAATAGTGCTAAAAA
>CALWTD010000031.1 GCA_944384395.1 uncultured Clostridia bacterium | reverse complement strand
ACAAGCTTGTTAGACCATGGTATTAGCATTGACCATGTTGACGGAGATAAATTGAATTGTAGGCAAAGTAATTTAGAACTTGTAGCTCATGCTCTCAATTGTCAAAGATATGCCGACAGTCAAAAGGACAACGATTTAGGATTTTAATTGGTAATAACAAAAAATTGATTTTAAAATCACCCTTTTTCAATTTTTTGTATTACACCAGAAAGGGTTTAAAAGGAGGTGAAATTTAAAAAATTATTATAAAAATTTGCATTAAGATTATTGTATTCATAGTTTTAATACAAATATTAAAAATTTTATAAAAGTGAGGTAAAAATGAAAGTAGTAAAAATAATATTAAGTATATTTGGCACATTGGTTAGTGCTTTTGCGATGGTTTGTTTGTGCTGGGGTCTTTTATATTTGTGTATAAGTCCAGTAAAAGATTGGACAGATAAAAACATATTCAAAACTGAAACAGTTGAAGAAGTAGAAAGTCCAACAGAGCAAACATCTCAAATTATAGATTACGAAAATAAAATTATAAAAGTCGAGGTGTAAAATGAGTAAAACATTAAATATAACAATATTTTTATTGATTTGTATAAGTTGTGTTTTGTTGGGTTATGGAATATTTGGTATTACAGTTAAAAATCTGAATAATACAAACAATGACTTAACAAATCAAAATAATTTGTTAATAAGTCAATTAGATAAATTGACGTCGAATAATTCAAGTCTGTTAAACTTAGTTTCAACAAAAGAACAAAAAATTAAAGATTTAGAAAAAGATGTGTTGTTAAAAGAAGAAAAAATATCTTCTTTAAACAAGCAAATCGAAGATTTAGAAAAGGCAGGACAGGACTATACGGAAGAAATAGCTGAATTAAAAACACAAATATCTAATTTACAACTATCATTAGATTCTGCGAATAATAATATTAGTGAATTACAATCTGAAATACAAACATTAAATAATCAATTAGATTCTGCCAATGCAAGAATTGATGAACTGGTATTGCAATTAAATAGTGATAACGAATTATTTTTAAAACTCGTATCCGGTGAAATTACAGAATTAAAAGCAGAAGATTTCGGTAATATAACAGAAATTAGACCATATGCTTTTTATGGATGTACAAACTTAACTAGTGTTGAATTGCCTGATACTATTACAAAAATAGGTGATTGTTCATTTAAAGATTGTAGACAATTAACTAATGTGAAATTATCAAATAATTTAACTGAAATAGGAAGTGATGCATTCCATTGGGGTTATAGTATTCAATCTATTGAATTTCCTGAAACTTTAACTTCTATAGGTTCTTCTGCTTTTGGATATTGCAATAGTTTAACAAGCTTAAAATTTCCAGATTCATTGAAAAGTTTAGGTGATAGCGTGTTTTCTCCTTGTGAATCATTACGTGATATTGAATTTGGTACAGGTACTACAATACTTCCATCTCGCTTGTTTGCATTTTGTTCTAGTTTAGAATCCATAATACTTCCTGATTGTGTAACTGAACTTGGTTCCGAATTGTTTTATCAATGTATAAATCTTCAAACAGTAACCTTACCTTCAAATATAACAATTATGCCAAATAGATTATTTTCTCAATGTTTAAATTTAGAAAATGTTGTTATACCTGATGGGGTTGAAATTATTGAAGATGGTGTATTTTCTTATTGTTCTAATTTAACAAATATAATAATTCCACAAAGTGTTGTTGAAATTGGAGGTCATGTTTTTTCATATTGTAACCAAATTGAAAGTTTAGAGATTCCAAGTAGTGTTGAGAGTTTAGGGTTTAATGTTTTTAGTGATATGGAAAAATTAAAAGAAATTAAATTTATGGGTAATAATCCGCCTAATTGTGATTATATTTTTACATTTACAAATCTTTATTCTTTACAATCAATTTGGGTGCCAGATGAAAGTTTAGATGTTTATACAAATGCATCTGCATTCAATAAAGTTCCTCAGCTTATCAAACCACTTAGTGAATATGTTGAAAGTGAGGTGGCATGATGTTAAATTTTTTAAAACTCATAACACAAAATTGGATAGGTGGAGTTATAGGTATAGTGGTAGCAGTATTGCTATCACTTATCCTAGGGTTTACCGCTTTTAAAGGTAATAAAATTGTATCAACGGTGATAACTATTATTCTTGTTATTGCATTTTCCTTTGCAGGTATTTTTATACAAAATTACTTTTTCACTTTGCGAGATGAGAATAATCCATATTATGATGTTATAAATGACCCAACTATAACTGTAGTTGACCCAGATAAATATTTAAATATATCTAGTAATGGTGGCTATGATAGAACATATATTGAAGAAGTATTGAAAACAGCCGAAACAACAGAGGATAAATATTCCACAATCTATATGGTTGAATATAAAGAAATTGTTGTGTATTATTATGATTTGATAGTCAACAATCAAACCTACACAGTCAATATAATTATGAATAAGGTTAACAACAATCTTGTAATGGATGGATGTATAAATATTTATACTAAAGAATCAGGTGCTAATTTTATTTTTTGGGATACCAGAAAATATGAATACATCAATGAAATGTTTAAAGGCAACAATTTTGCTCCTTTAATAAACAAATTAAATTCTTCTAAAAGTCCAAATTATTATTGCACAGTTTATGAACCTAGTATGGAAGTATTATACAAAGATACTCAAATAGGAATACTTGATTTAATTACTGGCATAAGCAATAAAGCAAGAAAAGTAGCACAAATTGGTAACCTTGGAGTTTATAATAACTATTTTCAACAACTCGGTGATTTGGGAATAATGCTTGATGTTAATAACATTTTTAAACAAATGAATAACTTTTATTCAAGTGTTTATCATTCGACAAAAGATTCTGGTATTACAAATTGTTGTTTAAATGTAACAAATTTGTGTGCGTATTATAACGCTAGTGAAGATAAATTTTATAAAGCAAATTTATATTTAAATGTTAATTATAAAGATTATTCTAGCGAATCTGCATTTGCTACAGGTGTTAAACAAAATAATGACAACAAAGAACAAATAAAAGATGATGTTGATACAGATGTTATTGAGTTTCAACAAAGTGTTTATACAAAATTTATATTATCTCCATCTCAATCAAATATAGATATGTCAGGTTTTGATATATCATCATCTCCAGTTAAAATAACCTTAAGAAATAATTTGAATAGTTATGTATTAAATTTTGACACACAAAATGAGCTTGCTTATGGTATATCTCAAAGTATTATGCCAGGCAAATATAATATAACTATTGATAGTTCTGTTCTTCAATTGGGTAATACAGCAGAAGTTGAAATAACGAAAAACAGTTCGATTATAAAGTTTAATTATGATTATGAATATAATACTATTCTTGTAAGTGTTGGACTTAATCCTCTTTCAAATTTTGATTTTTCTGATTTAGATTTAAGTTTAAATCCAGTAACTATTACTTTTAATAATGGTATTTCTAGTTATACTTTTATTTGGGATAATGTTTTAAATATTTCAAATGAAATTATTCAAAGATTACCTATGGGAAATTATAATTATTCAATAACAAGTGAAGAATTGTCTTTTTCTCAATCATCTGGCGAATTATTGATTGATGTAAATAATTATATTTTTACATTCAATTATGATTATAAAACAAACGTCGAATTTTTCTTAAAATACACTGAATATGATAATGAAGATGTTTCAGTTGGCAAAACTCTAATAGAAGTTCATATTTCTCAATTAGCAAAAGACTATATAACAAAAAATTTATCTTCTGTTAATGGTGCTAAATTGTTGTATGAAGATTCAAATGGGAATTTGCAGAGTGTAAATTTGTATTTTGATTCGACATACAACTGGTATTTTAACGAAATTGATACTGAAAATTTAATTGGCAGTAATTATTATCAAGTTGTACTTTCTTTATCTAATGGAAGTATAGTTACTAATGTTTTGAATTTAAGTACAGATTTCTCTAAAAATTTCATTTATTTTACTGTTAAACTTGAAAGTGAAAAATTTTAGTTTAGTAATGGTGATTTATGAATAACAAAATCAAAATACTTGCTGAATATCAATACATATTCAATTTTGTAATTTGGTTAATACTGCTTTTGATCTTAATAGTAACTATTGGTATTCCTACACTTAACAATCTTTGGCTTATTAGTTTGTACGCGGTACCAGTAATTGGTTTTGCGTACAACACGCCAAGATTTATAGCTTGGGTTTATGCTAAAAGCAGAGTTAAACATGACGCTAAAAAACAAGCTG
>CALWTD010000030.1 GCA_944384395.1 uncultured Clostridia bacterium | reverse complement strand
GTTAGAAAACTATTTATATTTAAAACTTGTACAAATCTAATTAGAGAAATAAAATCATATTTTTGGGCAGATAGCGATGCTCCAATAAAAAAAGATGACCACGCCTTCGACGAACTTAGATACTATATTATGTCAAGACCTGAAAATATTGCACCAAAACCTCAAAAATCACTAATACAAAAAGATAAAGAAAGATTATATAAAAAGATTAAATATTCAAATTTTAGACTATAAAATGGCTTTTATATGTATATTTATGCAATTTTGTGCATATTTAATTTTTTTGAAAAATATTTTTTTTAATATTTATTTTAATTATTTAAAATATTTGTAAAAATAAATTAATTTGTGATATATTTGAATTGATTAAACATAATAAAAATGGAGAAAAGATTTTTGAAAAAAATAAGTATTTTATTTTGTTGTATTTTTGCTTTAATTTTTATGTTAAATGTTGTAAAATTACCAACTGTTTTTGCAGAGTCGGAAACTGAATATGTTGAAATATCAAATATAGAAGGTTTGCAAAATATTCAAAGTAATCAAAATTACATATTAACAAGTGATATTGATGCTAGTAGTGTTGCAAATTTTGTTTCTATTTCACAATTTAATGGAGTTTTAAACGGAAATGGACACACTATAAAAAATTTAACAATTCAAGGAGATAGTAATGTTGCTTTATTTTTAAATACATTTAACGCAACAATTAAAAATTTACAATTACAAAACATAAAAGTAAATGTAACTCAAAATTTAGACGGACAAATTGTCAAAAGCGCAATTTTAGTTGCAAATTCTACAAACACAACAATAGAAAATGTATCACTAATAAATGAAACACTACAAGACTCTAATAATACTATTGATGTGAATGCTAAAACATCAATTTATAGTGGAATATTGGTGGCAGATGCAAAAGGTGGAACAAAAATTTCAAATTGTTATGTCGAAGGCGACATTAGTATTGATGGAAATAACAATTTAAAATCACATTATATTGGTGGACTAATTGGAAGTTTGGAAAATTCTCAAATATATAATACAATCTCAAACATAAATATTTTTGCTTTAAATCTAAATCAAAACATAAAAAATGACAATTTGTTTGTTGGTGGTTTGTTTGGTTATGTAAAAGGCACGCAAACATCAATTTTAAACAATGTTTTATGGGGAACAATTACTATAGACAATTTGTATGAAGGAAATAAAGTTGCATCGTTTATTGGAAATTTGTCTTGTCCAAATGAGATGCCAACAAATTTAAATATCAATTATTTTTACACAACTTTGGATATAAGTTTTATTGGAAATTATGAACAATTAAAAACAAGTTTTTTAAATTTAGAAACAAGTTTTAATGTTAATTTAATAACTATGCAAACAGTTCTATTTGACACTTTATTATTAAAAGATAGTTATATAAATGCGCTTAATTTTGATATTAAAAAAACATGGGATTTTAATTCTATTTGGCAAGTTGAAGAAAGAGTGTCACTTCCAACTTTGCAAACATTTTCAACATTTAGTTATGAATTTAATGAAGATTTAAGTTTTTCATCTTTAGCAAAACCACAAATTGATGAAAATATAATAAACTTTGTTGAGCCTAATAGTTATAACTACCACTATGGCGAAAATATTTATGTTGCAGGTAATATTACAACCTCATATGAAATAAATAAATTTTATAAAATTTCTGGACTTAAAAAAGACAATACAACCTTATTTTTAAATCAAAATGTTTTAGATGTTATAAATAGTGAACTTGTTACGAAACTTGAGATAGACGAAAATACAAATCAATACACACTTGGTACTAATGTTGTTATTGAGAAAAAAGTAAACTTTAATGGCTATGACATTAACATATATAACTATAATGGTGGAAATGTATATTGGGGAAGTTATCAAACTCAACAACAAGAAGAAGTTCATGCCTATTTTATTGAAAATTGCAACTTAACAAATCAGGGCGAGTATGGATTTTTATTGCAAGAAATCAAATACACTCTAACAGTGTCAACTGAAAATGTTGACCATGGTACAGTTAGAAGAGCAACTGCTGATAGTAGTGTTAAAAATGAAGTTATTGAAGATGTTATTGTGTACGGACAAAATATAAGTTATATTGCAACACCAACAGATGATTTTGCATTTAACAGCTGGAAAATAGATGCTGACCAAGAAACAAATTTAACCAATTTATCAACTATAAGTGCTGTTTTTGATGAAAAAGCTTTTATGTCTGGTGGAATTTTTGAAAACTTAACACTTGGCGAAGACAATTTAACTTTGTACGCAACTTTTACAAAAAATGTTTGTGAAATAACAATTAAGTTTGCAGTAAATGATAAAATTATTGATGAGAATTTATCAAAAGTATATTTTGATGGAATAGAACTCACTCTTACAGATGATGTATACTTTCAAAAAGTAAAAATGGGAACAGAGCACACAGTAAAAATAAATGTTCCGGCTGAGTATGAAATTACTAATTGGTATCTTAGTGATGGCACAAACAATTTAGGTGTTATTGCATTACAGCAAGAAGAAATAGAACTTTCAACAACAAATGATGATGAAGAAATTATATTAGTTGTTAACTTGTTTAAAGAAGTTGATGACATAACTTCAAACTCTACTTTATGGTGGATAATTGGTGGAAGTGTTGCAGGAGTGTTAATTATTGGGGTTGTTATATTTTTAATTATTAAGAAAAAGAAAGATAATTCATACAAAAATTATTATTATTAAAAATAATTGTCATAAAATATAGAAATAAAAAAAAATAAAATATATATTAGAAGTGAAAAAAGTCAGGTTAATTGCTTGACTTTTTTTGAATATTTTTAATATATATTTTTTTATTTTATTTATTATTTTTTATTAAATAAATTAAGGGGCAAATATGAAAAAAAATAAATCGTCCCCTAAACAAGTAATTGAAGAAGCCTTGCTTAAAAAAGCATTAGGATATGATTGTAATGAAGTAATAGAAGAATATGCTATTGATGAAGATGGAAACGAAAAATTGTTAAAGAAAAAAATAACAAAAAAACATATGTCGCCGGACATTCCAGCTGCAAAAATTCTTTTAGAACAGTATTCAAATAACAATCAATCTAAATATGAAAATATGACAGAAGAACAGTTAAGGCAAGAAAAATTAAATTTAATTAAATTATTGCAAAATGAGGGGGAATAATGGAAATTAAAAATTGTAATTTAAAAACAAAATGTGATATTGGAGGTTGCAAAAATTTGGCTGTTTTTTCAATTTATAACAAGCAAGAAACAAAGCCAATATTAAACATTTGTGAAAAATGTTCAAAGGAAATTTATAGTGCTTTGGGGAAAGTAAACACTCCAAAAAGTATTCCTGCACCATTTAAAAATCAAAAGAAAGTCAAGTTGGAGGCAAAATGAAAATAGAAGAAGATATAGTTGATAAAGTTTTAGAAGACTTTAAAAAAAGACAAAATGACAGAAAACAATTTGAAGCAATATGGCAACTTAACATGAATTTTTTTATGGGAAATCAATATTGTTCTATTGCTCAAAACAGTGAAGTTGAAGAATATGAAAAACAATATTTTTGGCAAGAGAGAGAAGTGTATAACCACATTGCTCCAACACTTGACATAAGATTTGCAAAACTTCAAAAGGTTAGACCAACAATGTCAATAATTCCTGCATCAACTGATGATAGTGATATTAAAACAGCCAAACTTTGTAAAAAAATTTTAAACTCTATTTATAATCGTCAAGATATAAGCAAACTTATTTGTGATGCAACAAAATGGAGCGAGATTTGTGGAACAAGTTTTTATAAAATTGTTTGGAACGAAAATTTAGGCGATACAATCGCAAAAAAAGGTGATGAAGAAATAAAACTTGGCGATATTGATGTTTCAGTTTGCAGTCCTTTTGAAATTTATCCTGATAATACTTGCACAGAAAATTTAGATGATTGTCAAAGTATAATTCACGCAAAAGCCTATCATGTTGACGACATAAAAACAATTTATGGAGTTGATGTTGAAGGTGAAGACATAAATGTATTTTCTTTGGACAACACTTCAACAGGAATTGGTGGACTTGGATACAACACAAGAACCAGTAGAGTTGTTAGTGGTATTAAAACAAACAATGCAATAGTAATAGAAAAATATGAAAAGCCATCAACAAAATATCCAAACGGAAGATTTATTGTTATTGCAGGCGATAAACTTGTGCATTATGGCGAATTGCCTTTTATAAATAAATCAAATGGTCAAAGGGGTTTTCCTTTTATAAAACAAGTAAGCATACAGCAAACAGGTTGTTTTTGGGGAACGGGTGTTGTTGAAAGATTAATTCCTGTTCAAAGAGCATACAATGCAGTTAAAAATAGAAAACATGAATTTTTAAATAGAGTGTCTATGGGTGTACTCACTGTTGAAGATGGCAGTGTAGATTTAGACAACCTGGAAGAAGAAGGTCTTTCACCAGGTAAAATTTTAGTGTATAGACAGGGTTCTTCTGCTCCAAGATTTATGACTGCCACATCTGTTCCAACCGATTTTGAAAGGGAAGAAGAAGCACTTCTTGCCGAGTTTATGGTTATATCAGGAGTGTCAGATGTCTTATCAAATTCTTCATCATACACAAATTTGAGTGGTGTTGCACTTCAACTCTTAATTGAACAAGATGATTCAAGAATTTCTCCAACATCAGACAGAATAAAAGAATGCATAAAGGAATTGGGTGGTCATATTTTAAGACTTTACAAACAATTTGCAACACTGCCAAGATTAACAAAGGTAATGGGAGATAACGGCGAACTTGAAGTTTTATATTTTGTTTCAAGCGATATTTCAAGTGAAGATATTGTTTTTGAAAGTGATACAGAAATAACCGAAAGTTTAGCACAAAGAAGGTCAATGGTGTTTGAACTTTTGAATGCGGGGCTACTTCAAGACGAAAATGGCAAACTGTCAAACAGAATGAGACTAAAAGCACTTGACCTACTTGGCTTTGGTATTTGGGAAAATTCACAAGACTTAAACGAATTGCACACAAAGAAAGCGTCAACAGAAAATATAGACCTAAACAAAAATAAAGAAGTTAAGGTGTGTGAAATTGACAATCACGATTTACACATAAATGAACACATTGCTTTTATGCTTGGCAATGAATATAAAAAACAACTGGAAATTAATCCAAAAATAGAAGAAAACTTTTTAAAGCATATAAGATTGCATAAACAAATGAAACAAATGGAAAATCAAATATCAGTAAATCAAAATAAGGAGTAAAATATGGAAAATGAAAAGGTTTGGGAACAACCAAATGAATTAGATAATGTGCCCGTGGCAGATGCCAAAGTTGATGATAGCACGCCTTCGTCTAATCAAAACGGCTCCCAATATGGAAAATTTAAAGATGCCGAAAGTTTATTTTCTGCCTATAACAATTTGCAGGCAGAGTTTACAAGAAAGTGTCAAAAACTTAGCGAACTTGAAAACAAACAACAACAAGAAGAAGAAAAAGCATCAACGCCAGTCTATCTTAAAGATGATTGGCAAGATAAGGTGTCTAACTTTTTGTCTAATAATCAAGGCGCTAAAAAATTTGCGAGTGAAATTTCACAGGAGATATTAACAAACCCATCACTAAAAAACGAAGAAAATGCACTTGATATTGCATGGGCAAAAATTGTTAGTCAAAAATATAAACAGCCCGAAGAAGTTTTGAATGATGATAAGTTTGTTAATGATTTTGTACTTAATAACGAACAAATTAAACAAAAGATTCTTTCTAATTATATAAAAAATTTAGAAAGCAAAAAAATTCCACCTTTTGTTTCAACTTCACAAGGTGGGAACATTGCCTTTCAAACTCCAAAACAGGCAAGCACTTTAAGTGAAGCAAAACAATTAGTGGAAGCAATTTTAAATAAGAGAGGAGATTAAAATGGTTACACTACAAAGTGCAGAAAATGCACTAAAAACAGTTTATCTTGGAGTGGTTAGCAATCAATTAAATACAAATGCAAATCCACTTCTTGGAAAAATTAAGCAAACAAGCAAAGATGTGTGGGGAAAAGAAGTTAGAAAACTTGCTCCATACGGAATTAATGGTGGTATAGGCGCAGGTGCAGAAACTGACGCACTTCCACAAGCTGCAGGAAACAACTATGTTCAATTTATTTCTGACCTTAAAAACTTATACGGGAAAATTGAATTAAGCGACAAAGCAATAAGAGCATCACAAAACAATGTTGGTGCATTTGTAAATCTTTTAAATGATGAAATGGAAGGTTTAATTAAAGCATCAAGTTTCAACTTTGGAAGAATGTTGTTTGGCGACGGAACAGGACTTTTAGCAACAATAACAAATGTTGACGAATCAAAAGTTTTAACTTGCGACAGTGTTAGAAACCTAATTGAAGGTATGGTTATAGACATTTATAACGAAGACACAAAAGTTACAGGTGGACATAGAATTACTTATGTTGATAGAGTAAACAAAAAAGTTCATGTTGCTTTTCCTTCTAGTTTTGGCGAAACTATATCAAACGGACATACAATTTATGTTCAAAACTCAAAAGGTTATGAAATTTCTGGACTTGGTAAAATTTTCTCAAATTCTGACACACTTTACGGTGTTTCAAGAAAAGAATATCCATGGCTTAGTCCATACACAAAAACAAGTGCAGGAGAAATTTCTGACAGTTTAATTCAAAGTGCAATAGACTTTTTGGAAGAAGTTAGTGGAAGTAGCATCAATTATATTGCTTGTTCAAGCAAAGTAAGAAGAGCATATCAAGAATACTTGGGTGCTTATAGAAGAAATGTTGATGTTATGGAACTTGCAGGTGGTTACAAAGCACTTACATACAATGGTATTCCTGTTGTTGCAGACAGATTTGTTGAAGACGATGCTATGTATTTACTTAATACAGACGACTTTACACTTCATCAACTCTGCGATTGGAAGTGGCTTGAAGGTGAAGACGGAAAAGTATTAAAACAAAATGCAGGCTTCCCAACATACACAGCAACTCTTGTAAAATATGCAGAACTTGTTTGTGATAAACCAAACGGACAAGCAAAAATTTCTGGTATATCTGCAACTGTTACAAATCCATTTACAACTGTAATTTCTAACTAATCAATTTATTAAGTGGCAGACTTTTTAGTCTGCCATTTAATTTAATAATGGGGGACAAATGTTAATTGAATTAAAACAAGATGCTTTGTTTGTGTGTGAAAGATTAAAGGAAATAGACCAAAGTTATTATTTGGTTTTTAACACTATAAAAGGAAAATACGAAGTACATTCTCATGCTCAAAAAGGTTGCACATATTGTTTGACTTGTCCAAATGAAGCACTTGACGAAAGACTTGTGGAACTAACAAGAAAAACAAGACGAGAAAATTTAAACGAACTTTTAAAAGAAATAGACAAAGAAAACGAAAAATTAGAAAAACAAAATATACAAAATCAAAAACAAATGTTAAATTTGGAGGAAAAATAGATGACAACAAAACAAGTATTATATTTAACGGCTACATTTTTAGGTAAAGAAGACCTTTTAAATTGTCCGTATTTTACAGGTGATGAAGGCGAAATTTCTGCCGAAGACCAAAAAGAGTTAGACATTTTAAACAGATGTTTAAATTTAATTGTCAGCGAAATTTCCACCGATTATTTACCAATTTATAAACAAAAAAATGTGAGTTTTGTAAATAAAGAACTAAAACTTAATAGCGTTGATGAAAATATTTATCAAATTGTTAAAATTCAAGACGAATATGGTTCATCTGTTCGTTTTAAAATTTATGATGACACAGTTAAAGCAGATGTTAAAAATGCAATAATTACATATACATCTTTTGCAGAAAAATGTGAACTTGACGGCGATGTTGAAAATTTTTCAGGAAAAGTTGCCGACAGGGTACTAGCATATGGCACTGCAATGGAATATTCGTTTGTAAGTTCGCTTTATGATGATGCAACCATTTGGGAATCAAGATATAAAAATGCACTGTTAATAATATCTCAAAAGAAACACAATGTTGTTATGCCAAAACGGGGGTGGTTTTAATGTTCTATCCCAAATCTTTAATAACAAAAAAGGTAACCGACTATAAAGTTACATTTAGTGCCTTCCAAAGTGGTATGAACACAGAAATTGATGAAGGAATTTTGCCATACAAATATGCAAAAAGTTGTTATAACTATTGCATAGAAAACGGTGCACTCAAAGATGGAATAGGATTTGAAGAACTAACACTTCCTGTTAGTTATGATGATATAAAAACCGAACGTAAAATAATTTTTGAAAAAAATCAAGAAGTAAAAGCGTTATGGGTGTATAGATATTTTAATCAAAAACAAAATATTGCAGATTATAGACTTTTATACTATATTTCTGATGGTACAATTCGTTGGTTATCACTTATAAGTACATATCCATATACTTTTGGTCTTGCAAGTATACTCTATTCACAAGGCGTTCCAAAGGCAATAAACTATCGTTTGGACGGCGTTGATTATATGATTTTTTCGTCGGCAACTGATGGTATGTGGAAATATACTTCAAGCAAAATGGCGCAAAAAGTTGAAAATGGTCCAAGTATTGTATCTATGTGCCTTCACTATGAAAGACTGTTTGCAATAATTGAAAACGGCGAAAGAAACAGACTTAGTTTTTCTGCAAACCTTGACCCAACAAATTGGAACGAATCACTAGATGAAGGTGGTTTTATTGATATGCAAGACGAACGAGGACCATTAAACAGTGTTGTTAGTTTTAATGATTATGTTTATGTTTTTAGAGATTTTGGTGTTGCAAAACTTTCTGCATATGGTGACCAATCATCTTTTAGTGTTAGTCAGTTATTTGTGTCAAGTTCAAAAATTTATGGACAATCAGTGTGTGTTTGTGGCGACCAAATAATATTTTTGGCACGAGATGGACTTCACACTTTCAACGGCTCAACAACTTCTAAATTAACTTTGGGAATAGAGTCGCTACTCGATAATGTGACAAATGAAAACTGCTCAGCAATGTATCACAATGGCAAATATTACCTTGCTTGTAAATTAGATTTTAATGACGATGAAAAAATTGGTTGTGAAAGTTATGAAGGTGGCTTTATAAACAACGCTCTAATTGAACTAGATTTAAAAACTGGCGACATCAGTGTTACAAGGGGTGTGGATATTTGTTCTATCATAATGATTGACAACGGCTATTTTTGTAAAGTCGCTGCCTGTTTTAATGGTGAACACCGTTTTAAGATTGGACAAATGACAAGAGATGGAAAACTTTTTGGCACTCCACTTAAAAAGTGTTGGACAACTCCAAAAAGCAATTTGTCATATCCAACAAAAGTAAAAAGAATTAAAGAAGTTTTGATAAAAACAAAATCGCCTTGTATGGTAAAAATAACAACCGAAAAAACATCAAAAATCTATAACGTAGCAGGTTCAAAAAAGACTCAAAGGCTAAAAACAAACATTTTTGGCGAACAAGTGGAAGTTTCTTTTATTTCACAAACAAACGAAGAAACCGAAATATCATGTCCTCAAATAACAATTGGGGTAACATCATGATAGATGTAAATTTAATTAAATACTTTAACAAGTTAGAAAAAAGGAAAAATAATTATAAAAGTAGGGGGAATAAAGATGTATCAATACACTTTTAGTAACAAGGATACCGAAGAATTAACCGAAAAAACAAAAAACTATTCAAATATGTTGCAAGGATTTGAAGATGTCGATAAAAAATTTTCATCACAAGATGAAGGCTCACTAAACTTAGAAAAAAAGACATTTGAAAAATTGAGCGATGACGAAATAGCACAAAAAGCAGAAAATAGTTTAAGTGATTATAAAAATAGTGAACTAGAAAATATAAATAGTTCTTATGACACTAAAAACAAGGATATTGACGAACAAATATCAACAACAAAATCTGACGGTGAATCACAAAAAAACGAAGCAAAAGAGTTGTACTCGTCTTTAAAACAAGAAGCATCAAACGATGCTGTAAAAAGGGGACTAAGTCGTTCATCAATCGTAATAAATATATTAGATGCCTTTGACCAAAATATGATTAAAGAATACAACAAAATAAATGACGAAATAACTTCTAAAATAGATTCATTAAACAATCAAAAAAATTTGTTAAACGAGCAAAGAGAAAACGCACTAAATGCGTTTGACATAACATATGCTGTTAAACTTTCAAATAAAATTGATGAAATAAATCAAAACTTATTGGAAGAAGAACAAAAAGTATTGGAATACAACAACCAAATTGCTCAAAAAGAAGCCGAATATGAAGCCAAGCGCAAGCAAAATGCACTTGATTATGCTGAATATGTTGAAAAATATGGCTATGAAGGAATTGAAAAGATGAAGCAAGAAGAAAAATATCAACTTGCAAAAGATTATTTAATGTCTATGTCAAAAGAAGAAGCATTAAACGAACTCAATTCAAACAAGTTGTTTAATTCCGAACTTGGCTCAATAAACTTTAACAAATTGAAAGTACTGCTAACTCAAAGAAAAGATTAGTGCTTTATGTGGAATGAGGTTTTTTCTGTTGCCTTGACAAACGGCATTTTTGCCTGTCTTTTTGTTGCCTTACTTGTATACGAATTAAAAGATAGCAGGGCAAGAGAAAAGAAATATCAAAAAACAATAGATGTACTTTCGCTAAGGTTGTCTAGTGTTGAAACTATAAAAGAAGATGTTGGCGAAATAAAAAAAGTTGTAGTTTATAAAAAGGGGAAAAAATCTAATGAAAACATTTAAAAACAAAATAAAAAAATACAGTTTTTGGACGGGACTTTCTGCTGCTGTTGTTATGCTTTGTAACGCTATTGCAAAATGTTTTGGATTTTCAATAAACGACCAAATAATTGAAGATGTAATAATGTCAATTTGTGGAGTTTTGGTTGCTTTTGGGGTTGTGTGTATGCCAATTAAAAAAGATACAGAAGAAACACAAGAAGATGAAACCGAAACAATAGAAATTGAAGATGTTGAAAACCAAAGCAAAACAAAAGATGATACGCAAAATATAGAACAACAACAAATAGAAAAAAAAGAACAAGATAAGTAAAAAAACACCGATTTTATAAATTTGTTATATTCAAGTTTATAAGTCGGTGTTTTTTTATGCCATTTATCCACAACAAAGTATAAATATAATAAAATTTTTTTAAAAACTATGCAAAAACATTTGACAAGGACGGGGGGGGGGGTATCCTATTATTAGTTATACAAATAATAATCAAAATTTGTTAAAGTTGTCCACAAAATAGTGCTAAAAATTTTTGCTACTCACTTTGAGTGCTGTGATAATATTTATAAAATAAATGTGGTACAATAACAAAAAGCAGGATAAAAGGGGAAGAAATGAAAAGAAAAAGTAAACTCTTTTTAAGTTTAGCAAGTATGATGTTTGCAGTTGCACTCTTGTGTTTTGGAGTATATGCAGCACTTAGTGTAACATATACAATTAGTGGTAGTGTTGTATATGAAGTTAAAGATGTTTTTGTAAACATACAAACATCGGTGTATGTGTCAACACTTGGCACTTTAACTGATAATAGTTCACTTCATAATAATGTTTCAAAGTTTGAAGAATATAAAACAAATTCAGATTTAGAAAGTTTATTATCTCAAACTAATACAGCAAAAACAAATTACTCTCATACACTTGAAACATACAAAAACGGAGATATAAAACAACAAGGCGATGTAACAGGCGGAGCAAGTGGTATAGAAATAAACTATGGTTCGTATAAAATAGAAAATCAAGGTCAAGAAAATGAGTATGCACAAGGGTATGCGTACTATATTGTTGTAAACATAAAGAACTATGGAACAGAGCAAGTTGGAGTAGATGTACAAAACAACATAGACGCACAAAACATAAATAGCATAGTTGCAGTTAGTTCATCAACAAACATAGACGCAAGGGGAGATAATACATTTGCCGAAAAAAATATAGTAATAGCCCTAGCACTAGACGATGCAACAAAGAGTGTAAGTGGTGTAACATTTAGTTTACCAATAAAAATTTCACGAACATTAGTGCAAGAACAAACATACGGAACAATAAGCAATTCACAAGGCACATACAACATAGGTAGTGATGATGTTGTAACATTTACATCAGAAGTTGTAGAAAGTGCATCATTTTACAACTTTACATTAAACGATGTTCCACAAGGCACAAACTGGCTTAACTTAC
>CALWTD010000029.1 GCA_944384395.1 uncultured Clostridia bacterium | reverse complement strand
ATACCATTCTACCATTGTAAATTCTTGCAAATGTTGAGTGTCCATTCCTTCATTTCTAAAACATTTTGCAACTTCATAAACTCTGTCAAAACCACCAGCAATAACTTGTTTTAAATATGTTTCTGGTGCGATTCTAAGGTTGCATTGTTTATCAAGTGCATTGTGATGTGTTAAAAATGGCTTTGCACTTGCTCCACAAACTGCTGATTGAAGAATTGGTGTTTCAACTTCGGTGAAACCATTTTCATTTAAAAATTTTCTTAAAAATGTTAAAACTTTGCTTCTGCCAATAAATACATCTCTTGCTGTTTGATTTGATATTAAATCTAAGTATCTTTGTCTATATTTTGCTTCTTGGTCTACAAGTCCGTGAAATTTTTCTGGAAGTGGACGAAGTGCCTTGCTAAGTAGTGTAACTGTGTTTGCTCTAACAGTTATTTCACCTGTTTGTGTGTGATATATTTCACCTTCTACACCAACAAAGTCGCCTATATCTATCATTTTTTTATAGAAGTCATATGCCTTCTCGTCGAGTTCGTTTCTTCCAACACTTATTTGAATTTTTGCTTCTACATCTCTTATTTGCATAAATCCAAATTTGCCCATTACTCTTCTAAAAACAATTCTGCCACAAACTCTAACTTTGTCGCCGTCATTAAGTTTTGTTGCTTCTTCTATTGTGAGAGTTCTGTCAAATTTTTCTTTGTAAACAATTTCTCCACTATTTTTTAAGTCTTTAATTTTTTGTGTGCGTATATCTATTTCGCTTGAAAGTACTTGTGTTTTATTTTCCATTTGTTTCTCCTAAAGGCTAGGATATCACATATAAAACACAAAGTCAATTTTATAAAATAATTTATTTAATCTTTATATAAATTTTGATTTGAAAAATTTATTATTATTTTAATTTTTTTTCGTATATCTCTAAACCTTTTATAACCTTTTGAGTGTATGCCTTTGTTTGACTATATGGAATTACATCAATTGTTTTACCGTCTTTTGAATAATCTTTATTATTTAGCCAATTTTGAACAACCCCTTCTCCTGCATTATAAGCACAAAGTACAACAGTTGTATCATTAAATTTATTTTCTAGGTATGCAAGATAATATGTTCCAAGTTTTATATTATAATCGGCTTCAAATAAATATTCTTCTTTATATTCTATATTTAACTTTTCAGCAAGCCATTTTGCCGTTGTTGGCATCAGTTGCATAAGTCCTATTGCTCCCTTTGACGACACTGCTTTTGTGTTAAAACTGCTTTCTGCATTTATGACACTTGCAACTAAACTTTTTTCAACATCATATTCTTGTGAATATGTTATTATACTATCTTTATATCGTATTGGATATAAAATGTAACCAATACACAAAAAAAGGTATATGCCTATAACCAAGATTGTAACTATTACTATTGATATTATTGTAGCCTTTTTTTTCACACTAATATTTTATGGTATTTTAATTTTTTTAATACATTTAAAATTGACAAATAAACTTTTATTATTTAACAATAAATTAACAAGTATTTATGCTTTCAATATTTTAATTTTAATTTTTTTAGATTTAGCATATTCGATTGTTTGTTTTGTTCCACCATTTGCACCACTAAATACAGCAATTAACAAAGTTGAATTATCAATCATGTATTTATTCCTTTTTTGCATACAACCATTAAAGTAGTCGCAGTTGCTAATATATGTAACTTTATCAGCAATAGAAAGTATTTTATTATATCTTTCTATGTTTTTATCACTCCACCTATTTGTTTGATTTTTGCACGGAATAGCACATTCTAACTGAATTTGAAAATATTTTTTCTTTAGTTCTAGCACAAGTTCAGCACACATAATATCAATTCCTAAAGCCATACCAGAAATAAAATAAATATAACCTTTTTTTATAAAATGTTTTATAGTTCTTTTTAATTTATATTTTAAAATTAAAAACTTAATACTCTTTTTATCGTAAATATATAATAATTTGTTGGGTCTATGTCCTGTAAAACAACATGTATAAAATTTTCTATTTATCATAAAAATATGATAATATAGAATATTCTATAATGCAAGCATTTATATAGAAATTTCTATAAAATTATAATAATTGAGGTAATTTATGGATTTTATAGATATTCTTAAAGATATAATGATAGATTATAACTTAAATCAATCACAACTAGCAAGTAAAATAGGATTAAAACAAAGTCAAATTAGTGAATGGCTTAAAGGAAAAAGTAAACCGGGCTACGACAATTTAAAAGCAATTTGTTTAGCATTAGATATTTCAGCAGATAGATTACTTGGAATAGATGACAAATAAAAAACTCACTTTTATGACTGTCGAAAAACCACGTGAACAAAAAATTTTTTTAAAATTATTTTTGCTTTGTTTACTGTAAAACGCCCAAAAACAATCATTTAGGGAACTAAACTCTTGCTTTTGGAAAATAATGGGTTCCCTGAAAAGTATAAATACTTTTTAGGGAGAGGAAAAACTAAGCGAAATAGCGATATAATTTGCATTCTGCAAATTTGAGCAAAAAGCGAACGTTTTGACGAAGCCTCGCCTCACTTGTTTTTCGGCAGTCATTTTAAATTTATTGATTTAGTATAAAAAAACTCACTTAACAATTATTTTGATAAGTGAGTTTTTTTATTTTAATTATTAACCTCTTTTGCGTGCTCTTTTTCTTGCTGCTTCGGCTTTTTCTTTTTTTGCAACAGAAGGTTTTTTATATGCTTCTTTCTTTCTTATGTCGCCAATAATACCGTCTTTTTGGCATTTTCTTTTAAATCTTTTAATTGCGCTTTCAAGACTTTCATTTTCGCCAACTTTAACAACTGTCACTTTTTTCACCTTCTTTTAAGTTCAAAATTCTTGCTTAGTATACATATATTTTTTATTTATGTCAAGAATTTTTTTTATTTTTAAACTTTTAATGTTGCTATTGCGCCGTCCTTGTATGGTTTTTCAATTTTTACCGTTACAAATGAATTTATTTCTACTTTTTCTGGTATATAACATTTTATATAATTTTCGCTGTGTCCAATATAAAAACCATCTTCATTTTCTTCTATTAAAACTTTATGATAGCCATGTTTACTCTTTTTGATATATTTTTTATTTAATTTTTTATTTAATTTTTCTAGTTTTTTTACTCTTTTTTTCTTTACGTTGCCATCAACTTGTTTATATCTTTCGGCAACTGTTCCACTTCTTTTTGAATATGGAAAAATATGAATGTTTGCAAAACCAACCTTTTTTGCAAAATTATATGTTTCTTTAAACTCTTCTTCAGTTTCTTCTGGGAAGCCTACAATAATATCAGTTGATATATTAGGATTATCAAAATTTTTTCGTAGCAGTTTAACAGTTTTTAAATAGTCTTTTGTTTTATATTTTTTATTCATTCGCTTTAAAACAGAATTATAGCCACTT
>CALWTD010000028.1 GCA_944384395.1 uncultured Clostridia bacterium | reverse complement strand
TTTACAACAATATAGTACGCATACCCTTGTGCATACTCATTTTCTTGACCTTGATTTTCTATTTTATACGAACCATAGTTTATTTCTATACCACTTGCTCCGCCTGTTACATCGCCTGGTGTTGGTTCTACATATGTATTTAAACTATGTGGTGTGTAACCTGTTTGTGCTGTGTCTGTTTGATTTAATAAACTTTCTATATCATCATTTGTTTTATATTCTTCAAACTTTGTAACATTATTATTAAGTGTACTATTATCAGTTAAAGTTCCAAGAGTTGACACATATACTGATGTTTGTATGTTTACAAAAACATCTTTAACTTCATATACAACACTACCACTAATTGTATATGTTACACTAAGTGCTGCATATACTCCAAAACACAAGAGTGCAACTGCAAACATCATACTTGCCATACTTAAAAAGAGTTTACTTTTTCTTTTCATTTCTTCCCCTTTATCCTACTTTTTGTTATTGTACCACATTTATTTTGTAAATATTATCACAACACTCAAAGTGAGTAGCAAAAATTTTAAGTACTATTTTGTGGACAACTTTAACATTTTTTTTGACATATTTGTATAACTAATAATAGGATACCCCCCCCCCGTCCTTGTCAAATGTTTTTACGCATTTTTTAAAAATTTTTTATTTTATTTTTATTTTGTTGTGGATAACAAATTTATAAAATTCATTTATGCAAAAACATATTAAAAGATATATTATATAAGATATCAAAACAACACATAACAAAACAAATTGATTTAAAATGTTAAAATATTTCAAATTAACCTTTTTAAGTCGCGACAAAATGCTTTATAAATAAAGCATTTTCGTTTGGTCGCGAGAAAAGTTGTTGTAGTTATAAAAAAAACCGATAAAAACAAAAAAAGACGAGGCTCGCTTTGTTAAGCTAGGCATGAGTTTAGTTTCCTAAATGAATGTCTAGACTAGCAAAGCAGAAACGAAGTATTTTGAAGTTTTTATCGGTTTTTTGGTGCCGGGGACCGGACTTGAACCGGTACGAAGTTTCCCCCGAGGGATTTTAAGTTTTACTAATAAAAGGCTGTATGCCTTATATTAAAAGGATTTTATGATTTTTTGGATAAGTTTTTTGGATAAGTTTTTTTGTTAAATTTCCTACTTTGAATGGATAAGTTACAATAGAAAAACCATAGTTACATAACTATGATTTTTTATATTTTAATTCTCATGTGTAGTTATGTTATGAAGCCATGTAGATATTATTTTTTCTATCTCTTCCGATGTTTTACCTTCTCTCTTTAAATCTTCTCTATAACTTTGTTCTGCATCTTGTATAACATTATGCAAAAATACAGGGTCAACATATTCATCAGCATAAAATTCATTATAACTTTCTATAGCTTCCCTTGGTGCTTTATCGGTTAGAAAATAACGCATCTTTTCTGCATCATGATAATACCATTCTGGATTTTTCATAAAATAAGGCTCTGGTTTTCTCATAATCATTCTCCTTTTATATTATAATTTTTTATTTTATCCCTGTCAACTTTTGGTCCTTTGACAATAAAATTTTTGTCTAGAAATATACTCATTGATTTAGCTAGTGATGTCGGATTTTTACATGTATTTAAGTTAGCAAACAATTCAGCAAATGCTTCTCTGTTGCTTTCTCTTCCATATCTACTAATATCTTCAATAGATTCCTTTCCAAATTCCTTTCTATGTATTCGCTGAATTTGTTTAAAATATTTTGTTGCTTTATATTCAGAATAAGTCCTTACTAATTTGGCTACTTGTTTTGGTGTAGTACAATTTTTTATATTACTAATAAAATCACTGTACTCCTTATTACCATTTTTTGTTTGCTTATCTTTTTCCATAAGAACTCTTTGAACATAATGTCCAAATTCATGTGTAATAGTTTGATTAACAAGTTGGTCTTTATCAGACTTCATCCAATAACCCGAATCAATTTGACTTTGAGTGTTTTCTTCAACCCTTTTACGATTTGAATGTTTTAAATCTTTATTAAGTACTATTTGTAACGATGAGAAATCTGTACCAGAAGATATAAAACAAGCTTCCGTATAAGTTCCAAGTCTATCAGACCTTACTGCCATTTCTTGATTTTTTGCTTTTAAAATATTTGATGTTTCAACATACTTTCTTGTTAAGTGGTCAATTTTTTTGATATTTGGAATAAATACATCTTCTGGTAAATTATCTGTACTTTCTTTAATGTGTATATTTTTATTTTTTAGTTTTTCCGTTTTACCATTATATTCTTTTAATGTATCTTTATCTTCATTTGTATTTTTTAATATAGATGTAATATCAACATCTCCTGCTGTACTATTGTTTGAATTATTAAAATTTAAGTAACAACTTCCTCTTCCTCCCATTATTTCTCCTTGTTTAAATTTGTAAATTGTAATTGCATATGTGTAGCAATTTGAACTATTCTTTTATCACCCTTTAAACTTTCTGGAATAACTCCATAAAATAATATTTTGGTTGGACTCAGTCTATTGTCCATTTCTTGAAAACCTTTGCAAAAGTTTAACAATGCCCTGGCATTTTTTACACAGCCAACAGAACTCACAGCAATGGTGGAACTTTTTGGCAACCCATCGAAACACCACGAATAAGAACTTTCATCACTCCATGTTGCATTTGGTATAACATCTATTCCATTGTCTTGCCAGTATCGAGTTAGAACTCGAGACCTATAGCATTGAAATATTTGGAGTGCCTTAGGCATATCTGCGTACAAACTAAAATCGGGCCCGATTACTCCTTTAAACTGTTTCAAAAACTTCATGTATTTTTCTGGTGCATACCAAACACGGTCAAATTGATAATCATCAATATAAAAATGCACATAATATTTTTGCTTTTGCTCAATACTTTTAGCCATATTAAAAGGAATTACCTCAAATTTACTAATTATCGTTTGTGTTGGTTTTATCTCAGGAAACTCAAACTCTCCTACAATCTTACAGTTTTTTATCAAAGAAAGCTTGAAGTTATCCCGGTCAAATGTTATGTTGTTCTTTTTCATATACATCTCTCTAGAGTTTCTACTGATTTCGATTTTTCTCATCGCATATTTCCAGCTTAACTTTTACTGGTTTATAATTTTTATTTCCTGCAAGCCAATATTCAATTTTGTGTTTACATTCTTTTTTGGTGTCACAAATAAATTCTGTTACTCTTTGTTT
>CALWTD010000027.1 GCA_944384395.1 uncultured Clostridia bacterium | reverse complement strand
TTTATAGTCTAAAATTTGAATATTTAATCTTTTTATATAATCTTTCTTTAACTATTTGTATTAGAGATTTTTGAGGTTTTGGTGCAAAATATTCAGGTCTTGACATAATATAGTATCTAAGTTCGTCCAAGGCGTGGTCATCTTTTTTTATTGGAGCATCGCTATCTCCCCAAAAATATGATTTTATTTCTCTAATTAGATTTGTACAAGTTTTAAATATAAATAGTTTTCTAACTCCTTGTGCATTTTTTAAATAAGTTTTAACTCTTTGAATTCCACTAAAAAGGTCTTTATTAACTTTTGGATTAACTAAAATTTTGTAATCGTAAAAAAGTTCTGTTACACTTTTTTCACTTGCAAGAGTTCGTTGATTTGCAGCACTATCAATGAGTGCAGATATATAACCCATGCTTGTTTTTGGCCAATGCAACCTATCGCATATTGTTTTAATCATATTTGCATGATATTCAATTCCTTTTTTTGCCTCAAAATGTTCAGCAATAACATAAATATTATTATCATAATCAACAGCATACCAATGTGCAGACAAAGGATTATTAAGTCCGGGGTCAATAGATATGTTATCATACCACTCTAATGGCACATTAAATGGTTCAATAACATTTAAATTTTCATCAAACTCAGGATACACCATACCACCATTTGCAGTAAATTTTCCATAGCGTCTGCTTTCAAGTTCATCTTCTGACATTGAAGAAGTTAAAAGTTCAATTTCGCTTTTAGACAAATATGGATTGTCTGCCCATTCCATAGATTCACACCAAATTTCACTATCGTTTTTTTCGTTTAAGTATATTTCATTATACACCCATGTCAATCCTTTAAGAGGTGTCATAGTTCCAAAAATATCGCCCTGTTTGTCAAAAACACGCATTCGACACTCTTTATAAATGTCCTGCGGTGGTTCTTCGTCAAACCACACAAAATCTAAACTTGTTCCTTGAAATTTATCTCTGCCTTGATCACAACTTTTAAAACCAATTTTACTTATTCCACCAAAAACATTTTTAATTAAAATATGGTCAATTATTCCACTTTCAAGATTATCTTTTCTTCCAGACAGCATAACAACATCATAAAGCCAATCTTTGTTTAAATAAGACAAAATTTTTGCTTGCGCAACATCGCGCTGAACTTGTGTAGAAAGCGAAACAACCCAACAAGAAATATCCTTTTTGTTTTTTCTATATGGGTGTATTCCCCTAGCAAGCCAAACAGTTTCAACTGCACCACATTCTGTTTTTCCACTTCTATTTCCACCAAAAACCCAACGATTACGTTTTTGACATTTATGAAATAACATTTGTTTTTCATGTATAACTTTGCCCGAGTTGTAATTTTCTAATTTAGAGTTACACTTTCTTTTTAACAATTCTAAATTTATTTTTTCAATATTCTCTAATATTTGTTTTGTATTCAAATCTTAAATTCCTCCCAAAAAAGACAATAAAAGACAGTCATTTTATAACCTTTGTTGCAATTAAACATTTATAATAAAAAAGATGAAAAAAACAATAGCAATATTATTCGTTATATTATCTATTTTTTTCTTTAAATATCAACCTACAACCTTTATCATGGCTGATAGTGTTTATTATGGTAGAGCAATAGAAAATGGCATATACATATATTCAAGTCCAACAATTCTTGATGACAAATCAAATAGAATTTTTGAAATTCCAAAAACATATTTTGTTCAACTTTTAGGCGATGAAAATGATTTATTTTATAAAGCAAGTTATAATTCAATATACGGATATGTTTTAAAAAGTGAAGTATCTTGCATAAATCAAACACCACAAAATGCCTATGCCATAAATATAAATTTTAGAGTTTTTACACCAAGTGGAGCAAATTTACGTTCGTCACCCAATGAGAGCAAGGGTGCAACAAATCTAATAACTTCAATACCATTTTTAGAAACAAATTTGATATATTATGGAATTTGCGAAGGCGAAGAAGCAATAAGTTATAAAGGTAACATTTGGTATTATTGTAAATACATAACTCAAAATCAAGAATATTATGGTTATGTTTACTCACCTCTTTGCGATTTGCTTACACCTATAAATGAAAATACAGAAAAATTTGAATATGTAACTCCAAACTTTTCTGTACCAGACAAAAATGGCGATGACCTTGATAAATATTTGTCGATATCAACGCCTTGGCAAATAATTATAATTGTTTTAATTAGTTTGCCATGTATATTTATTATATATTTTTTATTTAAACCAACCAAAATTGCCATGCAACAACCCAAAAACTCAAATTCTGTTAAAAAGAAAAAGAAAAAGAAAAAAATATCACGATTAAAACACAGCGATTATTACGAACTTGATAGTGATTATTTTGATTAAAAAGAGCTCACCTTTCGAAATTCCATAATTATGCTATTTTTAATTTGAGAATGGAATTCAAAATTGTCTGCAAAATTTTCGGTTTTACTTACAGTTTCTTTTTGACTTTTGTTAAAAGTTTCCATTATCCACTTTTCATTTTTTAACATTTTATGTAAATTGTCATTTGTATATCCCATTCTTGATAAAGCCTTTGAAAAACTATCAAGCGCAGTATTTACTTTTCTAAAAAATGTTCTTAAACAAATTTTAAACAAATCGGCAATATCATTACTCTTTTTACCATCAATAAACTTTAAAATGAGTATACGAGCCGAATTTCTATCAATAGAATGAAGTGCTTTTTCAATAATAAGTTTTAAATTTATAAGTGTTATTTTTCTTTCTGTTAAATCCAAAATTGTGTTAGCAACATTCATAACATTATTAAATGCAATATTATTAGTGCTTGCATAAGATGAATTATATGCCCTTGTTTTTACAATTTTATCTATTGCATATGTTACTCTAGGCAAATATCTATAAACGCTGAGTAAAGTTTTAGTCCAATTATTATTATTATCCATATTAACTCCTTTGTTATGTCCTTTCAATTATTCAATACACATCGGGGCAAAGTCAACTTATCATGACATTTTTTACAAAATTCGTTATTTTTTTACAAATTACGACACCATATTTGTAAATTTATAAAAAATAAGTCGCATATAATAGTGTATTGAGAACATATGTTCTATTTTAAAACCAAAAAGTTGACAATAGTTTGTCAAAGTTTAAAAAATTTATAAAAACTATTTTCTTTCTGTTGTCACTATAATAAAAGATATAGTAATAAAAATTCAAACATGTATGACAAAAAAACACATCTTTAAAAGATATGTTTTTTTAATTATATAAGATTAATTTATTTTAATAGAAATTACGATTTTTAAATTTATACACAAGTGCCCAACCAAATAATATTACAACCAATGCACCAGCGATAGAAATTGCTATAATTATATAAGTTGCGTCAATTTGAATTTCATCTTGAACATGAATTTGTAATACATTAGAATTAATACTAGTTCCGTCTACCTGAGCAAAAATATTATAATCACCTGCTTCATTTAAATTAAATGTTTGTGTTAAACCAATAGAAGATGAATATAATTCATCATTAATATACCAATTTATTTTTATATTAGGATCATAGTTTGAATTATTAAACACATAGACAGATATTGTAAATTGTCTACCAACTTTTATTTTATCAACAGAAGGTTCTGTGAGTGTCATCTCAGCAATAGGAGTGTAACCAATTATAACTTTTCTTGTTGCAACATTAGTGTTTCCTCCCCTGTCTACAACTTTGTACTCAACAACATATTCATTTTCACTTGCCGTGTCAATAAAATCAACAACTTTTCCGTTTAATGTAATTTTTACTTGTTTTGTTAATAAATTGTCCGGTGTGTTGTCTTGAACAGATATTCCTTTGTCCATATATGTTCCACCAACTGATACATAAACTGTTTGCTCGCCATTTAATTGTATTGTTGGAATAATTGTATCGATGATGTTTATTTTTTGAGTTAAGGTTTTAATAATAGTACTATCGTTTGCCAACGTGAGTTGAACAATTAAATCTATACTGCCGTAATTTGTAAAAACAACTTTGTCATTTTTGTTATAATCAAAAAATGTCGATTGTTGCCCCAATTTATATTTTATAGTAAAATTATCAAAATTAAAATATTCAAATATTAAAGGCAATGTGAGTTGTGTATTATATTCATAACTTGTAATGTCTTGCAAAGAAACATTACCAACATATACATTTATAACCTTATTTGCAATATTATTACTCGAATCTTTTGCACTAAATATTATTTCATACTTTCCATAATCTTCAAATTCTGGTTTTTGAATAGTTAAGTTTATATTTCCTTCAAATTCATCATTACATATTGCATAGTTTTCAAATGTTTGGTTTATATAATCTTGTTTATCCAAAAAGTATATAACATTATTACTATTTATAATTATATCGGGCTCAATATCATCAAAAATAGTAATATTGTATTCAAAAGATGTAATCTGTTGCAAATTAAAATTTATTTTTATTTCAAAAGTTTGTTCTTGCAAACTATTTGTATCTAAATTTGCAAAATTATTTTCAAAGAAAAGTTGATTTTTATCAATGCCAAAAATTTCAATATAATCATCATAATTAAAACTATTTAATTTAGTATCATTGTATCTATAACTTACATCTGTTACTTTTTGTTTAATTCCACAAATATTTTTTACAATATTTACTTTATTTATATTTAAAGTTTCTTTTGGGATTAGTGAAATTTCGTATCTGCCATAATTGCTAATTTTAAAATCGTTAGAAACCAACTCATTATTGACATACAAATCATAATAATTTGCAAAATCATTATATAAATATAAATCCAATTCAAAACTATCTTGATTTACAACAAATTGATACTCCCCATCATTTTGTAAACCAATAACCACATTACTTAATTTTGTAATATACCCAACATAATTTATATCAAAATTATTTCCAGCTAATAAAAGTTTTATATTATTATTATTTAAAAGAGTATTTATTTCATCAAAAGAAGTTAATTTATTACTCGTCAAATCCAGTAATGCACCATCTTTAAATTGAAACTGTTCTAAATTAATCAATGAATTTGCGTTTATATTAGATAAATCAATATAATCTAAATTTATCAAACTATCAACATATAAAATTTTTTCACCGGTTAAATTTTTTAATTGATTTTCAATAGCGATATTTAATCCATTGACCTGTTTTCTTCCTGCAACAACTTTTATATTTCTTACAAAATTATAACTTTTTCTATATAAATCCCAAACTGTATATTTAGCAACATAAAAACCTTCGCTATTTGTATCTACATTTACATTTGTCCAATCAAGCACATTATAATTTTCATCGCAAATATAATATTCAACATAAATGCATCTTTCTTTCATTTTATCAAAATTATCAACAAAATTATATAAATTAGTTACATCTTGATCATTCTCTAATGCTGTAATTCCCAATTCATCATACTGTGTTCCAACCTCAATCACAAAATTTGATGCTCCATTTAGTTGTATATTTACAGATTTTTTAACAATATTTAATGTTCTTTCTAATGTGTGAATTTTTCCTGAACTATCTTTAATTGTATAAATTATTGTGTATACATTTTCAGATGATGTATCAATGTCATTAACACTAATATCATTCAGTTTATATTCAATTTTATAGGTACCATTTGAAGTAAGATTATCATCATTTGTATAATACACTTGTTGTCCATTTTCTAAAACTGTGAATAATTTTTCATCATAATTTTCTCCAATAAAAATTGTTTTTGTTTCATCTCCATTTAATGATATTTCAATTTTGTTTTCTTCTGTATAAAAACTAAAGTTTAAAGAATAATCATCAACATTTGTAACAACAAATTTATATCCACTATTTGTGTAATTATTTGCGCCATTTTGCCATGATAAAACATTTTTATTAACTAAAATATCAAAATCCCCAAATTCATCATTTAGTCCAAAAGCAGCATTGCTAATTGTGTCATCGCGAAAAACATATAATCCATAGGGTTCTGCGTACATATTACCAGTAAGTATAGAAGTATCTACCCTGTACACTAATAATCCAGCCTCACCAGTTTGTGATTCCCAATATTCATTTTCAACAACATTTTTATTTCGATACTCAAAATAAAACCATTGATATTGATCATCAGGATTTTGAATTTTATATGCAACAACATTTTTATCGTCATAACCAATAGTCGCATTTAAACTATATTTACCACTATCTGTTATTGTTATAACATTATTTTCATCAAGCCACCCGAGTTGTTCTCTTTCATAAGCAGTCATATATTGCGATGGATTGGTGTTGTAACACATTAAACTCCATTTTTCAACTGCATTTGTGTTGTTTGATGGATACATATATAGGTCAGGAAGACCTAAAACATGACCAAGTTCATGTGCAGTTGTGTTGACTTGTAAAACATTACTATATTCTTCAAAAGTATCTTTTCCAATAAAATCTTGTGCATCAAAGGTTGTTAAATAATATTTATCAATATTTTTTGTAACCGTTCCACTTGTTACACTTGGTCTATTTTTAGCACAATTAAAATATGTATCAATATAAGATTGATCAACTATATGTGGTTTTATAAAAGATTTTACAACACTTCCAAACATACCGTTTAATATGTCGTGCAATGTGCCCGAAACAAGTCCAGCATCAATATAAACATCTAAAATTGCACCTAGTGTACTTTGATGTGCCCAAAGAAGTTCACTCCATTCAATCTTATAATTTTTTTGTGGATTATCAAGAACACTTAAACTTAAAATATCAACTTCACCATCGTTATTGTTATCACTTTTTGTTAAATCTAGTTTATTATCTAATTGTTCTGATATTAAACTTAAAAGTTCCAACTCTCTAAGATATCTTTCAATTCCATTTACAATATAATAATTTGAGTTTGATTCAACTAATTCCTTTGCATCAGAATAAGGTATAATATCATCATAAATATTGGTATCTTCTGGAATATCATTATTACCATCTTCCCCGTAAACAAAATACTGATGCTGTGCCTGTATGTAAAATTCAAAATCTATTTCCACGTTTGGATTTGGTGCCGTCGATGATGATACTAACTCATATTTAAAGTATCCTTCATCATTAATTTCCCATTTGCCAGTGTCGTAATTATAGAAACAATAATTCATAAAATGTTCACGATTTTTATCAATATTTATAACTTCAATATTAGAACCACTTGCAATTACATCAGTTTCCAAATTTAAGTTTCCATTTGAAAGTTGATTGTAAAATGATTTTAATGAATGTTCATTCAAATTATAAACATCATTATAAACATCATATTGATTTTGTAACGAACCATCTAATGTATTTGTTTCATTCATAAAATTTAACAAAACTAAATTGTTAACATAATCACCAGTTACTGGCTCAACATTTCCAAAAACATCGTCATAAATATCAGCATAAACTTTTGCACTATTATTAGAAAATGGCACAAAAACAAAACTAAAAATTAAAATAAAAACGAAAAAACAAAAAGAAAATTTATACTTTTTCATATTTACCTTCTTTTGCAAAGATTGTATATTCAAAAATAGTATATCAAAACAAATAAAAACTAGCAATAAAATATAATAATTTGCAAAATTTAAATATAAAATCATGACAATTTATAATTTATTTTTTAAAATGAATTAATATATTAATATTTTAAATATCATTATAAAACAACAATTTACAAAAAAAATTCACATAAAGTCAAAAAAAAACAAAAAAAAGAACAGCCAAATAAGGTTGTTCTTTTAATTTCATATAATTGAATATGTTTATAAAGAATTGGGTTTCTTTGTTTAATTTAAACTTTCTTGTATACTCATCTGTTTTTTTAAGGTATTTCTACCTTCTCGACTTAAAGATTTCTCTTTAAAAGGAGGTGATCCAGCGGCACCTTCTGAT
>CALWTD010000026.1 GCA_944384395.1 uncultured Clostridia bacterium | reverse complement strand
GCAATTTGGGTGCAAATTTTTAAACCGTATCAAATTTTATATATTTTTTTAAACAAAATCGGTAAAAAATAAACAATTTTATGCAATTTTTAAGACAAAAACATATAAAAAACAGGCTTTTTATATTCCTGTCCTTTCCGCCAAATCAAAAAATAATATGAATATATAATTTTACGGAGTTACTATGAATAAAGTTTTGTTAATTGTTGATATGCAAAATGGATTTGCAGGAAAAAAAATATATTCTGATCTAATACCAAAAATAAATAATTTAATAAACAGCAACCAGTATGATTATTATGTTTTTACAAAATTTATCAATAAGGAAAATAGTTTATATGCAAAGAAATTAAATTGGTACGATTTGTTAAGCGAAGATTCTCAACAAATTTGTGTAAATATTCCACAGAATAGTTTTATTTTTGAAAAATATGGATATGGACTAAAACAACCTCACATTGATAAAATAAAAGAAATTTTATCAAAAAACAACGAAATAGACATTGTTGGATTGCAAACTGATGCTTGTGTTTATGCGATTGCATTACAACTTTTTGATAATGATATTTTTCCTAATGTTTTGATAAATTACACCGCAACATCAATAGATATTGATTATGTAAAAAAAATATTAGTTCATCAATTTGGTAAAGTAGATGAAAGGCAGTAGATATTTTTATAAATAAAATAATTAAAAAATACAACAATTTGTTGTATTTTTTTTATATGTAATAAAAATATTTATTGTTTTATGTTAAATTTACATTATAAATGGCTTATTTTTCACAATCTAAAACAACTTTAATTGTGTCTTTTGGGTTTTCTATTAAAAGTTTAAATGCCTTTTTATAATCTGATAAATTAAATTTATGAGTTATAAATCCATCAGTTATCAACTTCCCTTTTTGCATTAAATCTATAACCATTTCAAAAGTGCTGATTTTTTTACCTTTATAGTTTTCCATTCCGTGACTATCACAACCAACAATATGCAAACCTTGCCACCAAATTGGAGTTTCATCAAATTTTGTTTTTGTCATTTGATATCCAACTTTAACAAGTGTCCCTTGTGCTTTTAACCACCTTAGTGTGTCATTAAATAAAGTTCCTTTACTCACAGTGTCATAAATTATATCAAATCCACCCATTATCATTTTATTATTTCCCTTTTGATATAATTTCGCATTAGTTGCTTTCGCTACTGCTGTATAATTATCTCCTGACAAAATTTCATCTGCTCCAAGCTTTTTTGCAAATTTGTGTTTATTTGGATTTCTTTCCATAACATAAACTTTACAATTTGGATTTAACACTTTTATGAATTGAATTATACCAAGTCCAATCATTCCTGCACCAACCACCAAAACTTTGTCATTATCTTTTGGCACACATTTTAAAACAGAATGTAAACTCACTGCAAAAGGTTCAATCAAAACGGCTTGCTCGTTTGTTATTTCATTTGGAACTTTTAATAGTTGTCCTTGTGGAGCATAATAGTAGTCGCCAAATCCTGCTCCCAGTATTTGTTTAACTTTGCTTGGTTCTCCATAATTTTCACATATTGCGTAGTTGCCTTCTTGACATTTTTCACATTGTGGTTCAATACCTTTTATATCGCAACACGTCATATATTTATGCATTGTAACTCTATCGCCAACTTGAAATTTTGTTACATTTTTACCTACTTCAACAACTTCACCTATTGTTTCATGACCTAAATATGTAATATCAGAACAAGGCATTGGCAAAAACGCAGTACTTGGGCCTTGTTTACAAGTGTAAAATGTCATGTCAGAACCACAAATACCAGATAATATATTTTTGACTTTTACATAATTTTCATTTGGCAATTTATCATCTTTTATTTTTAAAAATTTTATTGGAGATATTCTAAAATGATATGCTTTTTTTGTTAATTTGCTAAGTATTTGTATAAGTCCTATTTTTAAAATTTTTCCTTCAAATATAATTGTTTTCATAATTTCTCCCTACAAAAATAATATATCACACAAAATAATTTGTAAAAAATAAAATGCATAAGTAATTTTACAAAACCATTATAAAAAACACTTAATTTGACAAAAATATAACGAGGTGAACTATGCAATATGTTAAAGGAACTCCATATTTTTGTAAAAAATTTAAAAAAATAAAAGAATACCCTTATTTAAACAATGACATAACAACTGATGTTTTGATTGTTGGTGGTGGAATATGTGGAGCAATTTTAAACTACTACTTATCACAAAAATTTGATATTGTTTTAATTGATAAAGGAAGAATTGGACAATGTTGTACTTCGTGTGCAACTGCAATACTGGAATATCAATTAGATGATTTTTATAGCAAACTAAAAAAAGAATTTTCAAAAGAAGAAATAATTGACATATATAAAATGGGTATAAATTCTGTTAATAAAATAGAAAAATTTATAAAAAAATACGGCAATGAATGTGATTTTTATAAGCGTCCATCTTTTTTATACACAACAAAAGAAAGTGAATACAAACTTCTTAAAAATGAATATGAATTAAGAAAAAATCATGGTTTAAAGTGTGAATTTTTTGACAAACACAACAATCCTTTTAATTTTCACATTGCATATGGAATATATGCACAAAATGGTGGTGCAGAGTTAAATCCTTATTTATTTACAAAACAACTAATTGAAAATGCCAAAAATCAAAATAAAATTTTTGAAAACACAGGTTATGAAAGTATGATTCAAAAAGAAGATTACATTGAAGTTAGAACAAACTACAATCAAATAATAAACTGCAAAAGAATTATTTTCGCAACGGGATTTAATCTTGAGGAATTTGACAATCAAGACATTATTGAAAGATTTACAACATATACAATTGTAACAAATAAACTTAAAGATTTTGAATGGTTTAATCGAGCAACAATTCACGACACAGTAGACCCATACCACTATTTAAGATTACTTCCAAATAATCAAATTATATTTGGTGGCGAAGATGTTCCATTTAAAAAATCTAATATGACCGAAAAAAAAGCGATGTCAAAATACAAAAAACTTTATAATTATCTCTTAACAATGTTTCCAATGCTTAAAGGAAAAATTGAAATAGAATACTCATTTTGTGGTTGTTTTGGTGCAACTGATAATAACCTTGGACTAATTGGAGAAACCGACACCGACAATGTTTATTACTTTTTAAGTTGTGGAGCAAACGGAATAGTCAATGCTATGTATGGTGTTGAATTGATGGAAAATTTATTGAAAAACAAAACAGATAAATTTGAACATCTTTTCACTCCACTTAGAGTTTTAAATAAATAAACACGATTAAAAATCGTGTTTATTTTTACCATTTTATTTGGTTTATTGTGTTTTTTATACAATCGATGGAATCGCTGAGCCTATCTTTTTCGTAAGAAGTCAACTCTAAATATAAAGTTTCTTTTACACCTTTTCTATTTAATATCGCAGGCATACCCATATAAATATCGTGCTCCTTGTTATAAGTTGATACCGTCATAATTTGGTTTGAATTTTCCAAAATAGCATTTGTTATATTTAACAAACACATTCCAATTCCATAACAAGTGTTGCCTTTTTTGTTTATAATATCATATGCACTTGTTCTAACATTATAAAGCAGTCTTGAACGTTGGTCATCACTTAAATATTTTGTTGCCTTATTTAATCCAATAATAGCATTGCTCCAAGGCACAAATTCGCTATCTCCATGCTCGCCAATAACATATGCGTGAATATTTTTTGGATTTACACCTATTTCTTCACAAATAAGTCCCCTTAATCTTGCAGTATCTAACACTGTTCCACTTCCAATAACTTTATGTGCAGGAAAGTTAGACAATTTGTATGTGATATAAGTCATAACATCAAGTGGATTTGTTGCAATTAAGTATATACCATTAAATTTTGTTTTGTTTATTTCTTCTATTATGCTTTTAAAAACACCATAATTTTTATTTATTAAATCTCGTCTTGTTTCTCCAATTTCTTGATTTCGTCCTGCACAAATACAAATGATATCTGCATTATCACATTCTTTATATTCACCACTTTTTACACTAATATGATTTGAATTATACGTTGCAGCATGACTTAAATCAAGAGCTTCACCTTCGGCCTTTGTTTTATTTATATCAATTAACACAAGTTCATCAATTTTGTTTTTTGTTGTTACCAAACTAAAAGCATAACTCATTCCAACATTACCACAACCAATAATAACAACTTTACTCATGATATCTCCTATCTATTAAAAACATTTTTTTCATGTGTTTAGTATATATTTGACTATAAAATATGTCAATTATTTAAGAATATATAAAATTAAAGGTATGCAAATTAATTTTATTTACATCAAAAACGGAAGTTGAATCATTAAGTGCATAATAAACTATTTCTTCATTTTCTTCATCGACATTTATAATTAAAATACAAATTCCTTGTTCTTTTGTAATTGAAACCGCATTATAAATTGAATTTCTTATTTCTTGTGCATCTCCACTTGCAATAATAGACATATACATTTTGGGAACTATAATTGAATTAGTTAAAAATTTTGTATCATCTTGTTTTAAATTATTATATAAATCTTTATTTGATGTTTTTAAAGTTAATGGTATTGATAAATTCCAAAATTTTTCTTTATATTCTTCACTTATGTTATCAAAATTATCTAAGCAAATGATTAAATTACAACCATTTTCCATTTTTGCCACAATCTCACTTTTATAATTGTTTAAATTAAAAACACCGAAAATGAACAATAATACTATAAAAATTAATAAAAATATTTTTTTCATATTTATATTATTGATAATTTTTTATTATTTATTTGTTTTTTCTCTGAAAACAAAAAATTTGCTATATAAAAATTCAGTAACAAAATTAACAAGCATTGTAAGTGCTAAAATTAAATATTCGTTCCAACCAACTTTACTTAGCGCATCTCCCCACCATGTTGAAAGCGGTGTAAATACTAAATAATACGCTAAAACCTTTGACATGGCAATTGGAATATTATTTGCTGATTTAAAGGTAAACTTTCTGTTTAAAGTAAAGTTCCATATAATTGAGCATAAAAGTGCAATAAGATATGCCGGCCAATAAGGTATTTTTGCAAGTTCGTTTAGTAGTGTAAAAACTAATATTTGAATTAGACCTGCAGATATTGAAAAAAATGTAAATTTTATAATTTGAATTAAACTTTTATATTTTTCTGATAATTTAATTTTTTGAGCTAAAATTTCTTGATTGTCAGTTTCTTGAATTTTATTCTCTTGATTTTGTTGTTCCATGTTGTTTTATTGTCCTATTTGTTATTTTTTGATTTTGTTTTTTTGATATTTGATTGTTTTTAATTTTTTCTATTCTTTCAAAATAGCGTTGAATTTCTATAAACAATTTTAAATTTTCTGTAGGCTCTAAAACATTGTTATCTATAAGTTTTTGTAAATGATTTGAATTGCCATCTAAATAATTTTTTGATGTTAAATTTTTTTCTTTTATGTATTTTGATTTGTTGGAATTGTAAATATTTTTGCTTTTTAGTATTAAAATATGTTTTATTTCATCTATTTCGTTTTTCATGTTTTCAAAATCATCACAATCAACACACATAAGTATTTTTAATGACAATCCACCAATTCTATTTCTTAAAAACTCTTTTAATAAATCTGCTTGTAACTTGATAACTTTATTTAATGCTAAACGCATATTTTTATTGATTTTTATATTTTTAAAAATTGTTTCTACTAAGTTTATAAGTCCTTCAAAATATTCCATGTATAAATTTTTTGTTTTATACAAATTTATTGTCTGTCCATAATTTTTTACATAGTTATTGTAAACGTTTTTAGAACTAAATGAATTTATAATATATCCTTTGACAATGTTTATATTTGGTAGCGAGTTTAATAAAACTGCAATTCCATGTCCCCACGAATACCCCGATCTACAATTTGAATTAACTAAATAAAAGCAATTATCATCACCTTTTATGCAAATATTTAGTTTGATTTTATTTAAACCCAAAACTTTAATTGCAATATCATCTGTAATAAGTTCGTTTAGTTTATATTTATTGTTGTGAATAAAACTTGCAGTTTTGTCATCACTAATAGCGTGCAAAAGTTCATGCACAATTGACGACAAAGATATTTTTTCTAATAAATTTTTGTTTTTTAGTTGTTCTTTTGGCAACTGTTTTAATGCTTGCTTTATATTTTCATCATCTCTTTCAAAGTTTAAAATAATTTGTTTTGTTTGTCTGTCGTATAGCGCAATTGATTTACAATTTTTAAATAATTGGTTATTAGCATCCACATTTATTGTTTTTACATTTGCATATAATCTATTAAAAATTACCTCATCTATTGTGTATTCATTTTTATGAAATTTATAAAATTTTGTGTTGCCTAATATGTTTTTATTTAATTTTACGTTTTTAAATAAACTTGAATAAAATTTCACAATGCAGTAAACCGATTTTATAACAGCCTCGCTACTATAACTAGGCAAATCTTCAAAATATTCATAGTATTTTTTTAAAAAATTATTAGGAATATTCATTTGCTTCGTAAATATTGTACCTAAGAAACAACCAAAAGTCAATTTAAAAAAAAGTATTTCAATTCGAAATACTTTTTTATATTATTCAGCAATTACGCTAACTATTTTTTTGTCACCACTTTTTGAAAATTTAACTTTTCCATCACAAGTAGCAAAAATTGTGTAGTCTTTTCCAAGTCCACAATTTGTACCTGGATAAACTTTTGTTCCTCTTTGGCGAACTATGATTGAACCAGCAAGAACGCTTTGTCCATCATATCTTTTAACACCAAGACGCTTTGAATTGCTATCTCTACCATTCTTTGTGCTTCCACCACCTTTTTTGTGGGCAAAAAGTTGAATATTAATAAATTTCATCTCTAACCTCCATTTTAATATAATCGCCATATTCAAATAGTAAATCTTGCAAACTTAATTGCATAGTTCTTAAAATTATTTGTGCTTTTTCTAAATCATTATCATTAATGTTTTTTGGCAATTGTAATTTTAAATAACCTTTACTATCACTTTTACTAACTACGGCATTGATTTTTAAAACTTTTGTTATTCCCAAGCAAGCACTTTGACTTATTGCAGAAATGGCAGAACAAACTATATCCTTTCCGCTATTTGCAAACCCTGTGTGCCCCGAAATTTCAAAAGAAACAATTTTGTTGTTTTTTGTAAAAATTTTAATATTTGTCATATTATTTAATCTCTAAGATTTTTACTGTTGTAAATGGTTGTCTATGTCCTTGTTTTCTTCTAACGTTCTTTTTAGGCTTGTATTTGTAAACAACAACTTTTTCGCCTTTGCCTTGTGCAACAATTTCTGCACTGCAAACAACTTTGCTTAAAACCGGTGTTCCGCAATCTACTTTGCCATCGTTTGAAGTAAGAAGAACATTAAATTCAACTTTTTCACCAACATTTTTATCAAGTTTTTCAACATTTAAAACATCACCAACTTGAACTTTGTATTGTTTTCCTCCTGTTTCGATAACTGCAAACATTTTATTTCCTCCTCTTTAATCTCACTACGAAAGGTGGCACACGGCACTTAAACCTTTAATATGTGGCATACTGCTTAAATATATCACACAAAAAAAAACTTGTCAATAAATTTAATCATTTTAAAACATAAAAAAAGACAGAAACAATTTCTGTCTTTTTGTTATTGCATATGTTTTTTTATTGAAGATAAAGCATTTTTTTCTAGCCTACTTACTTGTGCTTGACTTATTCCAATCTCATCACTTACTTCCATTTGTGTTTTTCCAATATAATATCTCATTAAAAGGATTTCTTTTTCTCTTTTACTTAATTTAGACACTGCATCTTTTAGTGCAATTTGTTCTATTAAAGATTCATCACTATTTTTTAAATCAGAAATTTGGTCCATTATTCTAACTGATTCATTGCCATCGTTATAAACAGGCTCATTTAGTGAAACAGTTTCACTTATGGCATCAAGTGCAAAGTTGACATCTTTTACATCAATTTCAATTTCTTTTGCAATTTCTTCTGGCTTTGGCTCTCTGCCCAATTTTTTAGAAAGAATTTCTCTTGCTTGAAGTGCTTTATATGCAATATCTCTTAAACTTCTTGAAACGCGAATTGAATTATTATCACGCAAAAATCTTCTTATTTCTCCAATAATCATTGGAACAGCATAAGTTGAAAATCTTACATTTAACGAAACATCAAAATTATCTATGGCTTTCATAAGTCCAACACAACCAACTTGGAACATATCATCAGATTTTTCTTTTTTACCAGAAAATCTTTGAACAACACTTAGCACCAATCTCAAATTTGCAACAACAAATTGTTCTCTTGCCAGTTCATCACCACTTTTTACTTTTTTCATTAGTTCCATAAGTTCTTCATTTTTTAGTTTAGGAAGCGTTGAAGTGTCAACGCCACAAATTGCTACTCTATTTGCCATAGAAAAATTCTCCTTTCTATTGCAAATATGCTTTCCTATTTTATAAATAAATATACACAAAAAATTTAATTATTTTTTTATTAAATAATGTATTTTTTATAATATTTTTTATATTTATTTTTTATTTTATTATATATTAAAAAGATTTATTTATTTTATATAATAATTTATTAAAAAATATATTTTAAATAACTTTTTCAAGGTCTTTTTTCATTTTTCCCAATATTTTTTTTTCAATTCTTGAAATATAGCTTTGACTTATACCCATAAGGTCAGCAACTTCTTTTTGTGTTTTTTCTTCTTTGCCCAAAAGTCCAAATCTTAGTATCATTATTTCTCTTTCTCTTTCGTTTAGTTTATTTATTATATTCCAAAGTATTTGTTTTTCTGCTGATTTATCCATTTCTTTTGAAACACTTTCCCCATCGACATACAAAATATCTTCAAGTAATAGTTCGTTTCCATCACTATCAGCATTTAATGGTTCATCTAAACTTACTTCATTTTTGAGTTTGTTCGTTTTTCTTAATTGCATCAAAATTTCATTTTCTATACATCTTGAAGCATATGTTGCAAGTTTTATTTTTTTGTCAAAATTATATGTTTGCACAGCCTTAATTAATCCAATAGCACCAATAGAAAACAAATCTTCAACGTTTATTCCTGTGTTTTCAAACTTTTTTGCAATGTAAACAACTAAACGCAAATTGTGTTCAATTAGTTTTTCCTTGGCTTGCTTGTTGTTGTTTGCAAGTTCTTCCAAAAGCACTTGTTCTTCTTCAGGTTCTAATGGTTGTGGCAAAGTTTCATTGCCACAAATATACATTACAATACTATCAACTTCATTAAATAAATTTAATTTTAGTAGCTTTTTTATTTTGATAAATAATTTTGAAAACATTTAACCCTCCATAATGTGTTTTGGATTTAGCACGACATCACAATCAAGTCCTGAAATTTTTACTTTTGTTAATGCAAAAGTTGGATTTAAAATCGTTAAAGTTTTATCTTTTTTAACTATTTGCAAACTATCAACACAAAAAGCAAGCAAACTGTCATTACTTGTTGCAGTTTTCACATTTATATAATGACCATTTTTTAACCCTTTTGTATTTTTTGTTATTAAATTTTGTATCGCAAAATCTTTATTTATTTTTGAAAACATTTTAAAATTTACAAGTACAACAGGTTGATTTGTTGTTGTATCGCACAAAATGTTACCACTGTCTAAATACCCTTTTGTTTTTATAGTTGTTGAATTTAAATTTATCACAACATCATAAATAAAATTATTTAATGTCTTCTTTTTGTAGATTACTTTTTCGCATTGTTTTATAAAATATGTTACAACAAAAACACTAATCAAAATTAAAAGTGTTGGTAATTTTTTACTGCTTTCAAAATTTCCATACAAGCAAAAGTACAACATTAAATTTATGCCACCATATACTGCCGTTATAAACATAAACATAACAAAAAAGAAAATTTGCTTTCTTAAACTTGCATTCTTATAAGCAATAAGTTTTATTATATATCCCATACATATTTTTAAGATTAAAATAAAAAAGGAACTCAAATTTATTATTGGGTACAAAAGCGAAATAAGTGCACCAAATACACTTGCAAAAAACATTCTGTATTTATTTTTTTCTTCTTTTATAAAACCAAAAATTATATATAAAATGATATATGTAATTAGGAAATTTTCAATTAAAGTATCTTCAATGTATACTATCATATAAATCCCTTGTATGATTATATATTAAAGCATAAAAAAATAGCACAGAGAATAATAAATAAAAAGATCATGTTTAACAAAAAAATGTCGACAATTTATATCTTTTATATTTTCATAAAAAAAATCATCTATCACTAGATGATTTTTTTATTATTATTTATTATCTCTATATTTTCTTAAAAATGGTGGGACATATGCATCGTCTACATGAAGTCTTGAAGATTCTGTTCCGTCTGGTCTTTTTACGAAATCGGCTTTTGGTTCAACTGGTCTTGGCTGTGGTTGTGCTAGTGGTTCTTTTTTAGGGAACAAGCTTTTTGTTGTTGGAAATCCTTCGTATCTTCTATCGCCAAAATTGTTTGCAGCTTCTACATTTTGTTTAACCTTTGATAGGTCTTTTGTTTCACCTGTAAGTTTATTTTGGAAGCCTGTTGCAATGATTGTGATTTCAACTTCATCATTCATTCCTTCATCAATTCCTGAACCAAAAATGATGTTACAAGATGGATCAACAACTTCACGAACTAAACTTGCTGCTTCATATACTTCATCAAGTGGAAGATCAAGGCCACCTTTAACATTTAAAATAACACCTGTTGCACCTTCTATTGTTGTTTCAAGGAGTGGAGAAGAAACAGCTTGTCTAACTGCTTCAATTGTTTTATTTTCGCCCTTTGCATGACCAATACCCATGTGAGCAAGTCCTGTGTTTTTCATAACAGAACGAACATCAGCAAAGTCCAAATTTATTAAACTTGGTGTAACAATCAAATCGCTTATTCCTTGTATACCTTGTCTTAAAACATCATCAGCATATAAGAACGCATCAATAATTGGTGTTTTTTCTGGAACTAGTGTTAAAAGTTTATCGTTTGGAATAATAACCAAAGTGTCTACATATTTTCTTAAATTTTCAAGACCTTTTTCTGCATTTTCTTGTCTTTTTCTTCCTTCAAAGCCAAATGGTTTTGTTACAACGGCAATGGTGAGTATTCCCATTTCTTTTGCAATTTGAGCAACAACAGGCGCTGCACCTGTTCCTGTTCCACCACCCATACCTGCTGTGATAAAAACAAGGTCGCAATCTTTTAAGATTTCACTTATACTTGATTTGCTTTCTTCTGCTGCTTTTTGACCAACGTCGGGATCAGCACCTGCACCAAGTCCACGAGTTAATTTTTCACCAATTTGCAATCTATGATCAGCTTTGCTTAATAGCAGTGCCTGTTTATCGGTGTTTATTGCAATAAATTGTGCACTTGTTATATTGGCATCAATCATTCTGTTTACTGCGTTGTTTCCACCACCACCAACACCAATGACTTTTATGTTTGCAACTGGTCCTACATTTATATTGTTATACATTTTTCCTTCTCCTTATCTTTTTATTATTTTTTCTATTATAACAGTCCAAAAACTTTTTGTTTTTGTTTCTTGTTTTATTGCCTTGTCCAAAATTCCAAGCAAACTAGAATAATGTGGCTTTGACATGTGTACATCGTTTGGACACAAAACCGTTAATTTTACACCTATATAATTTGAAAGTACTTCTTTGCCACCTTTTATGTAACTTATTCCACCACCTGTTAAGTAATATGGCATCGGTGGAACAGTTTCAAAATCTTTTTGCAAGCATTTTTTAATAAGCATTGCAATCATTTCTATTCTATCACAAGTTATTTCGTTTGCTTGTTTCATTGAAACAGGAATAAGTGTTCCATTTTTAGATATTTCATAGTCATCACTTTCGCTAGGTACAACACTTAATACAAGTTGTTTTCTAAGTTGTTCAGCCTCGTCAAATGTGATATGCAAACACTCCATAAGGTCAGCAGAGATATGCCCACCGCCAACTGAGAACGATTTTAATGAAACAAGACCTTGTCCTTTTACAACAGCAACAGATGTTTCAATGTATCCACAGTCGACAACCACTGCCATTTCTTCCCTTCTCTCTTGTGGAAGCAAATATAATGCTTCGCATAGTGGAGATGACAAATATTCAACGGTTGTTATACCAATGCTCTTTAACAAATTGTTTATTTTTTCTATAAAGGTTTTTTCTGCATAAATTAAACTTAGTGTTGCCGTTATTTTTGTTGTTTTTTGACCAATTGGTTTAAGTGTTTTTCTTCCATCATCTAAAACAAATGATATTGGTGTGCAACTGATTAAAACATAGTCTTTCATATTTTCAAAATCGTCTGCTCTTTGATACATCTCATACAAATCTTGGTCGTTAACCTTTACTCTTTGCCCAAAAGTTTGAGTTAGTGTTTTTGTTTTACAGTAAGAAAAGTCAGCAGGAACTCCAACAAAAAGTTTGTCGATTGTAACACCAGCAGAACTTTGCGCATCGTTTATTGTTTTTGAAACAACATCTTTTAACTTATCTTCTTCCAAAAATTCGCCTTCATAGTAACCTGCATATTCTCTTTCGCCATAACCATGAATAACAAAAGTGTCGTTTACTCCCCTGTTACCAATTAAAACGCTTATACTCTTTGAACCAATATCTAGAACTGTTACAGCTATTTTTGGCACAATTTTCTCCTTTTTTAAAAAAATGAATATTTATAACATTTTTTTATAATTATAAACTTTTAACAACTAACTGTCAACACAAAAATGTGAGTTAAAGTATAAATTATTTAATTTTTTCTAATCTTATTAAAATTTGACTTTGCAAGTTTTCTCTAATTTGCAAAACATAATCTAAATAATAATCTTCACTTATTTGGTCTAATGAAATTGTTCCATCTTCAAGTTCATCTGCATAAAAGATTTCTGGACTATAAATAACTTGCGATATTGTAGCAAACATATATTGCATCTTTTCAGCAAGTAATGTTTCCAGTCTATATATATTTGTTTGAAAACCGTTAAAATCTTTAATTATTAAATATGGCATATTTTTTGATGTTACTGCATCTATGCCTGATGTTAGTTCAATGGACTGAATTAGTGCTCGTTGCTCTGCCACGCTTTTATTGTTTTTAAGCAGACTTGTCCCAATATTTTTTAAAATTTCTTCTTCGCTACTAAATTCCAAAAATTCGCCTGCATTGACTCTATTTGTATTTGTTATTATATTTTCAAGACCGGTAAAAAGTATTGGATTATATTGTTCATTATAATATGTTGTTGTTATGTTTAATACCTTAAAATCGGCATCACAAATAAAATATTTAGTTTCACTTGCCTTAACTGCATATGTTTCTTCTCTTTCTGCACAATGTATTATAATTTTGTTTGGAAATACTGTTTCTATATTTATAACTTTTAAATATGGATTATCTCTTTCAAGTTGATTAGTTATCTCTTTTTTACTGAGTGCAAAAACTGATGTTCCTTTTTTTATTGCACTATTGTTTGATATGCTATCTTTTGATTCGTCAGTAAAAATCATTGGTTCATTTTTAAAATTTACTTCAACAGTTTGTAATGAAAATAAGGTAAAGTTTAAAATTACGCAAACCAAAACTACGCCTAGAACAACACTAAGTGCAATTATAAGTTTTTTATATTTCTTTAATCCTTTCAATATTTGCTCCTAATTTTTGCAAATCTTTTTCCATTTCATAGTAACCACGGTCAATATGATGTATGTCGTGCACTGTTGTATAGCCCTTTGCCACAAGTCCTGCAAGAACCATTGCCGCCCCACCTCTAAGATCAAAACAAGTTACATCAGCGCCATAAAGCTGACTAACTCCCTTAATTATTGCAGCTTTGTCATTGATAATAATATCAGCGCCCATTTTTGTTAGTTCTGCAATATGTTTAAACCTTGATTCAAACAAATTTTCCACAACTACCGATGTACCTTTTGCTATTGAAAGCATTGCAGTTATTTGTGGTTGTAAATCTGTTGGAAAGCCCGGATATGGCCTTGTTTCTATTTTTGAAATGCATTTTGGTCTTTTATCTGCAACTAGTGTTAGTTTATCACCTTTATATGTGATTTTGCAACAATTATTTTTAAGTTTACTAACAAGAGCAAGCACATTTTCATAGTTGACATTTGTAAGTTCAACATTACCACCACACATACATGTTGCTAAAATATATGTACCTGTAATAATTCTATCCGATATAGGCGTGTAATCCACTCCGTTTAAACTATGTACTCCTTCAATTTCTATTACACTTGAACCTGCACCATAAACTTTTGCTCCTTGCATATTTAAAAAATTAGCAAGGTCAACAATTTCTGGCTCTCTTGCACAATTTATAATTTTTGTTGTTCCTTTCAAAAAAACAGATGCAAGCATAATATTCTCTGTTGCACCAACAGACGGAAAATCGAGACTAACCACTCCACTTTTCATGTTTGTGCCATCACAATATATGTAGCCGTGTTTATCAACTATTTTTACGCCCAAACATTTTAAGCCTTTAAGGTGTAAATCTATTGGTCTTGCCCCAATTGCACACCCACCCGGATATGCAACTTTTGCTTTTTTGAACCTGGAAAGGATTGCACCTAAACTAAAAAAAGACGACCTAATTTTTGAAGCGAGTTCCATTGAAATTTCACTTTTTGTAATTGGTTGACAATTTATTATTACACTATCATCTTGAAAGAAATATTTTGCTCCTAAACTTTGAAGAATGTTCAGCATATTTTTTGTATCTTCATATTTTGGAAATTTATGTAAAATAATTTGTTTATCGCAAAGTATACACCCTGCTAAAATTGGTAAAACGGCATTTTTTGATGTTGAAATTTCTAAGCTTCCGTCAAGTTTATTTCCACCACAAATAAAAAAATTCTCCATTGTAGTCTCCACACTAATCTATGCATATAGATGTTTTTTTGTGTATGAGCCACTTTGTTAAAGAATTTGTTATTATTTTACTATCTAAAAATTTTTAGTTTTTTAATGATAAAATTTAAAGGAGTCGTAATTAGTATTATTAAAATTGAAAAAGAAATTGAAAACAACAAAATATACCATAAATTATCAAGTTTTAAAGGCACATATTTTTCAAAAAACGATATTGCTATTGAGTGGAAAAGATAAATTGATAATGTTCTTGTTCCAACGATAGTAGTTAGTTTTGTTACACTTTTTTTGTCATTACTTGGAAATGGAATAACAATCAAAATAGCAATTGAAGTACTTAACCCAATTATATAATTAAGTATTCTAATAAACAAATCTCCTATATTGTTATAAGGACTTGAACCATAAAAAATACTTTTTGAAATACTATTTTGAAATTGTAAAAGTAGAAAAAATAAAACAATTAAAAAAATACTTGCTAAAATTTTCATTCTTATGTTTTTATTTGTTTTTATGTAACTTAAAAATTTGTTTATATTTTTTCCACCACACATTGCACCAAGTAGAAAAAATGGATAAAAATAGAATATTCTGCTTATAGACAAAACTGAATTAAAGACAGGAATAAATCCAACAATTAAAGCGACTACGAAGGCTATTAACACTTTACGCATTGTAACATTTTTTATAAATTTTAAGCTAAAAACCCATATTGGCAAGGCAAATATATACCAAAGTGTCCATTGAGGTACAAAAATAAAATTTAAAATTTTTGATGTAGAAAATGTAGTTGTCGGTTGAAAAATAAAAATTTTTAAAAGAATGCTTATAATATCAAAAATTAAATAATAAAATAAATAATTAAAACAAGTTTTTTTATTATATTTTGCAAAAACTCCTGAAATAAAAACAAATAATGGCATATGAAAAGCATATATAAATAAATATATTGCCTTTGCAACTGGGTTTTTTGTGTAATTTTCTATTACATGACCCAAAACCACAAAAAAAATTAAAACAGCTTTAACTATATCGAAATAAACTACACGGCTTTTACTCATTGGTTATTTTCCTTTTTCATAATTTTTTACAATATATTTACCATATAAAAAATATTTTGTAAAAAATTTATATGATTTTATTCATAAAAATATCATTTTTTATTTTGCAAATACTCTTCTCTTGTAATTTCATAGTAATCTGCTCTATAACTCATACCATCTTTCTGTCTTATGTACATTTTTGAATATGCATATTTTAACCCACATGATTTTTGTAATTTTTCTGATGCAATATTCTCGCAGTGGCATGAACAAACTATTTTTTTTGCATTTAGTTCATTAAACAAGTAATTTATAAAACAATTTAAAATTTGCTTTCCGTAACCATGTCCAACAAAATTTTCACCTATTCCAATTCCAATATCTTCGTATATACCTGGCTTCATTTTTTTCATGCCGGCTTGTCCTATCGCCATGCCTGTTTTTTTATCACAAACAAAAAATGTAAAATTATTTTTTTGAAACTCAAAAGTTCTATTTAATCTTTCTTGTGCTTCTTGTAAATTTTTTTGTGGCACCCATAACATATATTTGGAACTTTTTTCACTAGACCAATAATTATTGAATATGTTTTTTAAATCTTCTTGTTTTGCTTTACGCAAAATCAAATCTTTTGTTTCTAATTGTGAAATGTATTTCATGTGCCTTACCTTTTTTATGATTATAAAGACACTTTATTTTAATAAACCATTTGATAAAATGCAAATTTTATTTTAAAAATTTTTAAATATAAAAAAAATGTATACAATAGGTTTTGTATACATTTATTATCTTTTATTTGCTCTGTCTATTAACATTTAAGCATACACCAAGAGCACTCATAAACACCATAAGCGAAGTGCTACCTGCACTTATAAATGGAAGTGGAAGTCCTGTTGGTGGAATAGAACCTGTTACAACTGCGATGTTTAAAATAACTTGAACACCAATTACACAAGCAATTCCTGCAACGAGTAAACTTGCAAATCTATCTTTTGCATTTAACGACACTTTAACAAGTGCACCAATTAAAACTGCAAAAATAATAACAATTATTGACGCACCAAAAAAGCCCAGTTCTTCGCATATAATTGAAAAAATGAAGTCACTTTCTGCAAATGGCAAATATAAATATTTTTGTCTTGAACTAAAAAGCCCCACTCCAAAAAGCCCACCATTACCAAGCGAATACAAAGATTGAATTAGTTGAAACCCTTCGCCCTGTGGAGATGCCCAAGGGTCTAAAAAAGCCATAAGTCTTAAAAGTCTATACGGTTCCATTATTATTAAAACAGGAACCATTACAAGCGCCAAACAGCCAAGTATAACAAAATATTTCAGGTTTGTTCCACCAAAAAACATCATACAAACCATAACAATTGCAATACACATTGTTATGCTCATGTTGGGTTCAAGTATTACAAGCAAACAAAACACTGCACCAACCATGAGTGGTAAAAGCATAGTTTTAAAACTTTTTGCATTGTCTTTGTTTTTTGCAAAATGACAAGCACAAAAAAGCACAAGCGAAAACTTTGCTATTTCACTTGGTTGAAAAGAAAAGCCAAAAAGTCCAATCCATCTTCTTGCACCATAGTTAGATATTCCTATGCCAGGAATAAACACCAAAACTAGCAAAACAATGGAAACAATAAACATTATCCATTTAAATTTTTGTAATTTTTTATAATCAAAAAAATAAAAGAAAATAAAACCACATAAGCCAAGTAACACACCAATAATTTGCTTTACTAAAAAATACCACTGATTATCAAAATTTTTTTGCGAAGAATAACAACTTGCACTGTAAACCATTATGCACCCAAAAATGCAAAGTGTAAGCATACATAAAATTATTGTTAAGCTTGTTTTGTCTACTTTAATTTTCTTCATTTATTTCCTTAACTATTTCAATAAATTTATTTCCACGCTCATCATAAGAATGAAATTCGTCAAAACTTGCACACGCAGGAGAAAACAATACAACATCTCCGTTTTTTGCAATGCTAATTGCGTATTTTACTGCATCATTCATATGTTTAAATGAGATAACGTTTTCAAAATTATTTTCAATTGCACATTGTTTTATTTTTTCAGACATATCTCCAAATGTAATAATTTGCCTAACATTATAGCAATGCTCAAATATGTTATCATATGTATAACCTTTGTCGCTTCCACCCAACAAAAGGACGATGCTTGATTTAAAACTTTCTAGTGCCGAAATTGTACTATCTGGATTTGTTGCTTTGCTATCGTCAACATATGTAATATTGTCTTTAAGCATAACTTTTTGCAATCTATGTTTTAAACCCTTAAATGTTTTTAACACCTTCTTAATTTTTCCATTTTTAACTTTTAGAAGTTTACATATTGTAACAGCACAAAGAATATTTTCAAGATTTTTTTCTCCAATTAAGTGTATATCTTTTTTGTTTATAATTTTTTTGTTGTTATAACAAATAAAGCCGTCATGAAGATATGCCCCACTACATCTATCAACTAAGCTATAATTTACAATTTTTGCACTGGTTTTAATGTCGAAATTATCATTGCAAACAAAAATGTCATTTTCATCTTGAAGTGCTGTTATTTTTGTTTTTACATTTATGTAATTTTCCATAGTTAAATGTCTGTTGATGTGGTCATTTGTTATATTTAAAATTGAGCAAATATTTGGTTTGACATCTTTTGCAGTTTCAAGTGCAAAACTACTAACTTCGCATATAACAATGCTATCTAGAGAAGTTAAATTTGCTATTTTTGTTATTGGTGTATTTGTGTTGCCACACAAGAAAACATTTTTATATTTTGTTTTACACATTTCATAAATAAGATTAACCGTTGTTGTTTTTCCATTTGTGCCTGTTATACAAATTTTTTTGCCTTGCGAAAACATAAAGCCTAAACTAAACTCACTTATATATGGAATATGGTTATCTTCAAACTTTTGTATGTTTTTATTGCCTATAACTTGTACTCCCGGACTAAGAATTACGCACTCTAAGTCCAAAGATTTTATATCATCTAAATTTTCTAATTTTATTGTATCTTTTATTTGTGTGGTATTTTTGTCATCATATGTATACACATTTTTTGCTCCACGAGAAAGCAAAAAAGAAACAGCACTTGTTCCCGACAAGCCTGTTCCATATACTAAAAAATTTTTTGTTAAAATGTTCATTTTAGCCACCAATATATAAAATCAATGTTATTGCTATTAAACAAATAATCATTGTCGATATTATATATATTGCGACTATTTTATTTTCATGCACACCTTTCATTTGAAAATGATGATGCAGTGGTGCCATTAAAAATATTCTTTTTTTTGTTCTTTTGTAGTGCAATACCTGAATAATATCAGATAATGCAGTTATAACATAACAAAGGCCCAAAAAAGGAATGTAAAGTTCTAATTTTGAAAACACAGCAAGAGTTGTTATTAGTCCACCAAGTGCAAGCGAACCTGTATCCCCCATAAATATTTTTGCAGGAAAGCAATTTATCATAAAGTACGCAAGTAAACAGCCAGCCATTGCAAAACATATTTGTTGCAAATTTTGCATTTCAACAAAAGTTTGTCCAATATACAAATCTTGATATAAAAGCAAAACGCAAGCAAAACTAACGATATAAACAAAACTTACACCACTTGCAAGTCCATCAAGTCCATCAATTAAATTTACACTGTTTACAACAGCTAAATACACAAAAATTATAAATGGAATTATTCCAATGCCCAAATCTATTGTTGTATTTGTAAATGGTATAAAAATTTGTGTTCCAACCAAATTTGACTGATAAACAAAAACGGCAATAATAGTTGCAATACCAACTTGTCCAATTATTTTTTGATATGCCCTAAGACCTAAATTGTGTTTATAATGAACTTTTAAAAAATCATCTAAAAAACCAAGTAGTCCATATGCAAGCATAACCACGAGAGTGATTATTGCAAGTAAAAACTCTCCCCACACAAAACACAAACACACAAGTGTGCACGAAACAACAAAAATAATTCCACCCATTGTTGGAGTTCCGTTTTTTTGTTCGTGCTCTTTAACATAATGAAGTATGGTTTGTTTTGCTTTTAATTTTTTTATTAAATTAACAACAATTGGCGATAAAAGAGCAGACACACCAAATGCAACTAAAAAAACAATTAAATATCTTATTAACATAAATTATCCTTAATACAATTTTTTACAACTTCAAAATCACTATATGGCAGTTTCTCGCCTTTTATGTCCATATAATTTTCTCCACCTTTACCACAAATTATAAGAGTGTCATTTTCTTTTAGTGAACTTATTGCAATTTTTATTGCCGTTGTTCTGTCTTCAACTGCATAATAATTAGTTTTATTAAACCCTTCAAGTATCTGTTTTATAATTTTTGAAGGTTCTTCAAAACGTGGATTGTCGCTTGTAACAAAAGAATAATCGGCATACTTTTCGGCAACTGCACCCATAACAGCCCTTTTTGATTTATCTCTATCTCCACCACAACCAAAAACACAAACAAGTTTCCCATCAGTTATTTTTCTTGCTGTTTTTAAAACATTTTCAAGTCCATCTGGAGTATGTGCAAAATCTATAATAATTTTTTTATTATTGTGAGTTATTACATTAAATCTTCCTTCTACTGATTTTGCGTTTTCTATACCTTTTTTTATGTCATCTATGCCAATTCCCAGAAAATAACAGCACACTGCACTTGCGAGTGCATTGTAAACATTAAACAGTCCATATAAATGCGTTTTAAGTTTTATAACATTATCACTTATGTTCATAACATAAGATAGGCAATCTTTTGTAATTTCAATACAAAATGCATCACTTGGATTTTTTATTCCGTATGAAATTGCATTTTCATATTTTTTTAATAAAATTTGTCCACATTCATCATCGGCATTTATAATCATTAAATCATCTTTATTAAAAAAACTTAATTTTGTGTCTTGATACTCTTTCATATTTTTAAAAAAGTCTAAATGGTCTTGTGTTACATTGGTTAATATTTTACAAACAAAATCAATGCCAACAATTTTTTCTAAATATATTGCGTGTGCTGACACTTCCATAACAATGTAATCGACTTTGCCTTTTTTCATAATGGAAAATATTTCATGTAAATCTATTGGGTCTGGTGTGGTTAGTTTTGCTGGTAAAAATTTATCACAAAAATAAATTCCGTTTGTTCCAATTACACCCACTTTTTTATTTGCTGTTTCTAAAATACTTTTTATTATAAAAGATGTTGTTGTTTTTCCGTTTGTTCCAGTTATGCCAATAACCTTAACATTTTCTGTGCCATAAAAAACTTTTGACACAAGTCCTATACATTTTCTAACATCATCAACCAAAATTTGATTTATATTTTTGTCTATAATTTTATCAACAACAATTGCACATGCACCATTTGAAATTGCTTCGTCAATTAAAGTATATCCATCATGGCTACCCTTGTAGCAAAAAAACAAACCGTTATCCATTTTGTTCTGTGCATTTACGCTTATTGAAGATATATCCAAATTTTTAAATTTTGAAATGTCATTTTTAACTTCAATATTTTTTAAAAGTAAATCTAGTTTCATAACTCCACCTTTTATAAAAAACAAAAATACTCATATAATAAATGTGCATTTTGTTTTACATATATATATTAGTTCAAATAATTTTTTTGTGCTCAAATAAGCAAAATAAGTCAAAAAACAATATATTTTGCAAAAATAAAATAATTGTTTAAAAAATATTTCAAAAATATAGCTAGAAATGTTATACTTAAAAAGCGTGAAAAAAGGAGAATTATGCAAAATTTACTCGAAAATAACATATTTTTTGTAGATGAAATAAATAATTTAGCAAAAAATGACACAAGTCTTCTTGTTGGAATGAGTGAAGAAATGTATCATGAACAAATAAGCGAGCTTGTTTTAGATGCAACAAACAAAAAAGCAAAAATTATTCTTGTTGCTGGTCCATCTTCGTCTGGCAAAACAACAACAAGCAAACTAATTTCAAAAGAACTAGAAAAATATGGCAAAAATGGTATTTTTATATCGCTAGACGATTTCTTTTTAGACCGAGCAAAAACACCAAAATTACCAAATGGAAATTATGATTTTGAAAGTTTAAGAGCTCTTGATATAAAATATCTAAACAAATTTTTAAATGATTTAACAAAAAACAAATGTGCACATATGCCCAAATATAATTTTATTACAGGAAAACGCGAAGAAAAATATACTAAACTAACAATAGATGATAATAGTGTTTTAATAATTGAAGGCTTGCACGCATTAAATCCAACTTTAATAAAAAATCATGATAGCGAAGTTTATAAAGTTTATATTTGTGTTATGTCTAACTTTAATTTAGGAGACAAAACAATATTAAACTATACACAAGTTAGACTTTTAAGAAGACTAATTAGAGATTATTATACTCGTGCAAGGAGTATAGAACAAACACTAAAAACATGGAACGAAGTTTTAGATGGAGAAAAAGTTAACATTGACCCATATAAAAATCAAGCAAATTATTTTGTTGACTCTACTCATATGTATGAACCACTTTTGTATGCAAAATATTTAATGCCACTAATCAGTGAAAACTCACAAAAAACTCTTGAAATAAAAACAAAGTTAAATAATTTTGAACAAATTGACAAAAGCATTATCCCAGAAAACTCTTTGCTTTGTGAATTTATTCAAATTAAATAAACTTTGGGAGATTATTATGACACTAAATCAAGCTTTTGCAATTCGTGTAAGAGAATTATTAAAAAATAAAAAAATGACACAATATAAACTAGAACAATTGACAGGCTTATATCATAGTACTATGACTTCGATTTTAAACAACAAAACAAAAGCTTCAAATTTTAAAAGTATGGCTCTTATTATTCGTGAACTTGGCGTTTCAATCACAGAGTTTTTTAATAGTCCTGTATTTAATATTGAAAAACTTGACATAGATTAAAAATTTTTAAAAACTATTATAATATATAAAATAAACACAAAAAAACTTTGACTAGCGTAGTCAAAGTTTTTTATATAAAAGATTAAAAACAACTTATTTATGATATATATTCAAAAACTTCAAGTATTTTTGATTTTATATTTTGTTTACCCTTGCCTAGTCTTGAATCGTAAGTTATTTGTCTTGAAGAAACTTTTTCAAGTTTATCTTCGGTTTTTACTGCCAAGGTTGGTGGAACTATTCCAAATCGACCATAAACAACACTGCCCTGTTGCTCAACATTTACAACTCTTAGTCCTTTTCTATACCTACTCATTATTTCAAACTCGCCAATAGGTACATTTTTCATATATCCTTTATTTGTTACAACTGTCAGTGCACCCGATTCTATTACTTGGTCACTAAATACAATTTCATCGTTGTCATCAATATTCATTCCCTTTACACCTGATGTAACTCTTCCTGTTAAAGGAATTTCCAAATTTTCATAGTTTAAAACCATTCCATTTTTGGACATCATAAGTATTGATTTTTCTTTGTGGAATTTTTGAACTCCAACAACTCTATCTCCGTCTTTTAGTTTTATTGCTTGAAAATACGATTTATTTACAAAATATTCGCTCATACTTGTCTTTTTAACCATTCCGTCTTTTGTAAAGAAAATAATTTCTTCGTGCGACATAAGTTCTTCATCATCAATTATTCTAATTTCAACAATTTTCTCATCAATCTTAAAGTTTTTATCAAGCGATTGAAGTGTCATTCCTTTATCTCGCCACTTTGCTTCTTGTACTTTGCTTAAATTTATTTTTACGCAATTTCCAAGATTTGTAAACGCAAGTGCTTTTTGACTTGTGAGTGAATTTTTAAGCAATGTATAAACATCATTTAGTGTTGATGTGTCTGTAAGTTCTTTTTGTGCAAGATTATAATTTTTAAGTGGTATTGCTTTAATTGTATTTGAAGCAGTAGCACCAATAACTACTTCTCTTGCAAAACTAACATTTTCATCAACTGTTTCATATTTTATTTCGTTTGAAGTTGTAACAACTGATTTCCTTTCTGTTTTATATTGTTTCTTTATGACAGAAAGTTCTTCTTTTACAACATTATATTGAAGTTTTTTAGAGTTGTAGATTGCTGTTAGTTCTTCAATTTTTATTTTTAACTCTTTAAGTTCTTGCTCTAATTTGTTTACTTCCAAATTAACAAGTCTTGCAAGACGCATATCAAGTATTGCTTGTGCTTGTTTTTCGGTTAAATAAAATTTCTCTTTTAATTTTTGTTTTGCTTCGCTTGTGTTTGCTGATTTTTTAATTATTTTTATTACATCATCAATATTATGAATTGCAATTAAAAGTCCTTCAATTATGTGTGCCCTATCTTTGCAAGCATCTAAATCGAACTTTGTTCTTCTGTGAATTATCTCGCGTTGATATTCAACATAGTAAGAGATAATTTCAAGTAGTCCCATTTGTTTTGGTTTACCATCTGCTATTGCAACCATATTTATGCCAAATGTAACTTGCATTCCTGTTGCTTTGTATAAATAATCTAGTATTGCTTTTGCATTGCCTTCTTTTTTTAATTTAATTACTGCTCTCATGCCATGCTTATCTGATTCATCTCTAATTTCGCTAATGGCTGAAAGTTTATCTTTGTTTTGTTCTTTAAGTTCAGCAATTTTTTGCAAAAGTGCGACTTTGTTTGTTTGATATGGAAGTTCGGTTATTACAATAGATTGTTTATCGCCTTCTGTTTCAATATTTACTGTTGCCCTAATTGTAATTTTTCCCTTTCCTGTTTTGTATGCATTAACAAGGTCATCGCCAACAATAAGTTGTCCACCTGTTGGAAAGTCTGGTGCTTTTATATAGTGCATAATTTCATCGAGTTTTATTGTTGGTTTATTTATATATGCAATAACTGCATCACAAACTTCGGCAAAATTATGTGGTGGAATATTTGTTGCAACACCAACTGCAATACCAGATGCACCGTTGACCAGCAAATTTGGAAATCTGCCCGGAAGCATATCCGGTTCTTTTAGCGTGTCATCAAAGTTTAAACTCCAATGTACTGTGTTTTTATCTAAATCTCTAAGTAGTTCCATTGCAAGTGGTGCTAGCCTTGCTTCTGTGTAACGCATGGCAGCAGCACTGTCGCCGTCAATTGAACCAAAGTTTCCATGTCCGTCAACAAGTATTTCATTCATGCTATATGGTTGTGCCATTCTTACCATTGCATCATAAACAGAACTATCGCCGTGTGGGTGATATTTACCCATACAATCACCAACAATTCTTGCACTTTTACGGTATGGTTTGTCAGGTTCTAGTCCAAGTTCAAGCATAGAATATAAAATTCTTCTTTGAACAGGTTTAAGTCCGTCTTCAACTCTTGGCAGTGCTCTATCCATAACAACGTGCTCTGTATATGGTATCATGCTATCGTGCATAACATCTTCAAGTGATTTAAAGATTAGTCCCCTTGTTGAACCATTATCAAAACCATTTATATTTAGTTGTTGCTTTGGTTGTTTCTCCACTTTTTTTGTTCCCTTTGTATCTTCTTTATTTTCGTTTTTGTTATTGTTTAAATTTATATCGTCTAAATTCATTTGACCTTTTATTATTGCCACATCTGTATCTTCTTTTACTTCTTTTAGTTCTAGTTCATCGTAACAAATTTGTCCTAAAAGTGGCTCTTGTGGCAAATTGTTTTCATCTTCCACAATTCCCCCTAAGACATAATTTCTTCGCCAAATTTGTCTTCCCTATTAAAGTTTGCATGAAGTGCAATATATGCTTTTCTTGCATCTATATTGTCGCCCATCCATGTTGTAACCATTTTTTCGGCTTCGGCAGCATCATCAATTGTAACTTGAACTAGTGTTCTTTTTTCTGGATCCATGGTTGTTTCCCACAGTTGTTCAGGATTCATTTCGCCAAGTCCTTTATAACGTTGAATTTGATAACCTTTGCCTGCACGCTGTATTGCGTCATTAAGTTCATAATCAGAGTATACATATTCTTCATAATTTTTTTTGTAAACTTTGTATAGTGGTGGAAGCCCAATGTAAACATGTCCATCATTGATTAAATTGCGCATATATCTAAAAAAGAAAGTTAAAAGTATTGCTCTAATGTGTGCGCCGTCTTGATCGGCATCAGACAAAATTATAACTTTGTTATATCTTAAATTATCACCGTTATAGTCTTCTCCAATTCCTGTTTCTAGCGCACTTATTATTGTTCGTATTTCTTCGTTTGCAAGCACTTGGTCTATTCTCTTCTTTTCTGCATTTAGTGGTTTACCTTTAAGTGGTAAAATTGCTTGAAACATTCTGTCTCTGCCTTGTTTTGCACTGCCACCAGCAGAATCTCCTTCCACTATAAACAATTCGCTTTTATCACTCTTTTTTGATGTGCAAGCGGCAAGTTTTCCAACCAAGTTAAAATTGTCGGCATTAGATTTTGCCCTTGAAAGTTCTTTTGCTCGTTTTGCTGCTTCCCTTGTCTTTGCCGCTGCTTTTGCTTTTTCTATAACCGTTTCTGCAATTTTTGCGTAGTCTTTGTTTGCAAGAAGTTTATTAAGTTCAATTAAGGTAACTCTTTCAACTTCGGTTTTTGCTTCTGGATTGCCAAGTTTTGTTTTTGTTTGACCTTCAAACTCTACATTGTGCATCTTAACTGCCAGAACGCAAGTTATACCTTCTCTAAAATCTTCACCTAAAAAGTTTTGGTCTTTTTCTTTTAAATATCCATTATTTCTAGCATAATCATTAAACACTTTTGTCCATGCCGTTTTAAAACCTGTTTCGTGTGTTCCACCCTCGGTTGTTGGGATGTTGTTCACATAACTAAAAGTATTTTCTGTGTATGAATCTGTGTATTCAACTGCAACTTCAAGTTTTATTATATCTGTTTCAGCAGAAAAATATAATGGCGATGAAAATAAACGTGTTTTCCCTTCGTCAATATATGCAATAAAATCTTTTATTCCACCTTCATAATGATATTCATTATGATTTCCAGTTCTTTCGTCAGAAAGTGTAATTTTTAAGCCCTTGTTTAAAAATGCAAGTTCTTTTATTCTTCTATTAATAACATCATATGAAAAAGTTATATCGCCAAACATTCTTTTGTCTGGTAAAAAAGTAACTGATGTACCTTGAAGCGTGGTTGGTCCAACATCGTGGAGTTCGCATAGTGGAACACCACTTTTAAGTTTGCCATTTATCTCACGAGAAGAAAATTCCATAAAATATTTTCTGCCGTCTTTGTTTACTTCAACTTTAAGCCATTCGCTTAGCGCATTTGTAACTGATGCACCAACGCCGTGCAATCCACCAGAATAACTATAACTTTTATTGTTGAATTTTCCACCAGCATGAAGTTGGGTAAATACAACTTCAACACCAGATTTTTTTAATGTTGGATGCAAATCAACAGGTATACCTCTACCATTATCACAAACTGTTGCACTGCCATCTTTGTTTATAGTGATATTTATTGTGTCACCAAAACCGTTTGAAATTTCATCTATACTATTATCCAGAATTTCCCAAAGCAGATGATGAAATCCCTTTGGTCCAGTTGTGCCAATGTACATTCCGGGTCTTAATCTTACGGCATCTAAGCCTTCTAAAACTACTATATCTTTTGAATCATATGAACTACTATTTGCCATTTTATCACCATTATAAGTTTAATTTAAAATAAATACTAATACTATAATAAGACAATTTTTTGTTTTTGTAAATGTTTTTTTAAACAAATTAGTTATAAACAATTTAATAATTTTTATAATAAAGACATTTTTAAATATATAATTTTTTAAATATTTGCATAAATTAAATTGAATAAACAAAAATAACAAAATTTAATTTAATGGAGAAAAAATGAAGAAAAAAACAATAGTTTTAACAGGTGGTGGAACTGCTGGCCATATAATGCCAAACATTGCACTACTACCATATTTAAAGCAACATTTTGACAACATTTATTACATAGGCACAAATGCAATGGAAAAAGAAATTGTAACAAAAAACAATATTCCTTTTTATGAAATTTCTGCCACTAAATTTGTTAGAAAAATTTCACTAAACACCTTTTTAATACCTTTTAAACTAATAAAAAGTATTTGTCAGGCAAAAAAACTATTAAAAAAACTAAAACCTGATGTGATTTTTTCAAAAGGTGGATATGTGTCTGTTCCTGTTTGCATTGCGGGGAAAAAATTAAAAATACCAGTTGTTAGTCACGAATCAGATTTAAGTATGGGACTTGCAAACAAAATAATATTAAAATATGCAAATGTTGTTTGCACAAGTTTTGAAAGCACAGTAAAAATAAACAAAAAATGTGTTTTTACAGGCCCACCTATAAGAAATCAAATATTTAAAGGCAACAAACAAAACATAATTACAAAATTTGACTATGACAAAACAAAAAAGACAGTTATGTTTATGGGTGGAAGTTTGGGAGCAACTGCAATAAATGAAGCAGTTTATAATTCAATAAGTGAACTCACAAAATTATATAATGTTTTGCATATAAGTGGTAAAAATGGAAAGAAAATAACTGCAAAAAACTATTATCAAGTTGATTTTACCGACAACATTGAAGATTTTTTTGACCTTTGTGATGTTTGTGTTTGCAGAAGTGGTGCAAACACCATTTTTGAACTTGCCAGCATACAAAAAAGTATGCTATTAATTCCACTTCCAAAGGGCAATTCAAGAGGCGACCAAGTTGAAAACGCAAAAAATTTTGAAAAAAATAAACTTGCAAATGTTTTGTTTCAAGAAAATTTAAACACAAAAAATTTATTAAATGCTATTGAGAAAACCTTAAAAAATAAAAATGTTTATGCCACAAATTTACAAAAACTCGACTTAAAAAATGCCAACAATAAAATTGTTGACATAATACTTAAACAAATAAAATAATTATGATATTTTGGGATAGCCCATTCCTTCAAGATTATAATTATGACAAATTGACTTACAACATCTAAGTAACATTTTTTTTATTTGGTCGGGATTATAATTTGGATATTTTTGAATAATTAGTGCACAAATTCCTGCAATCATTGGAGTTGCTACACTTGTTCCACTAAGTTTAATATAACCATTGTCTTTACTGCACGATGTTATATCTACACTTGGAGCAACCAAGTCTGGCTTGATGTTTGAAAAAGCTGGTCCCCTTGAAGAAAATTCGGCAATTTCAAAAAAACTTTCTTGATATCTTTGTCCTATTCTATTGTCATTAAAGCCACCAACTGTAATAATTTTTGAACTTATTCCCGGACTTTTTATAGTTTTAAATTTTGGTCCACTGTTGCCTGCTGCCGCAACAACTATAACACCATTGTTCCACAATTTTTCAGCCCCCTTCATAATTGGGTCATTAAATCCTATTGGTTCACTTCCAAAACTCATACATACAATTTTTATGTTGAATTTTTTTCTATTGTCATAAACCCACTGCATAGCATCTAAAATCACCATTGCATTGGCTTCGCCGTTTTTGTCTAGTGCTTTAATTGAAATAATATTGCAATTTGGTGCAAATCCCCTATACTTTTTAAAAGACAAAAGTCCATTTCCAGCAAGAACACCTGCAACAAATGTGCCGTGTCCGTTATCATCATAATATTTTTCTTTTTTGTTTATTAGATCAATAAACTTTATTATTCTATTGTGTCCTAAAACAAAATCAAAATGCGAACTTATACCCGTGTCAATCACTGCAACATTGACTCCTTCGCCACCAAAATCTAAATTGTCGGCGCCCATTATTTTTCGTGCCACATTAGTAAGTGCCATAACCTGCGATGAAAGAGCAACATATTCAATAAAAGGAACATTTTCAAAACTAAAAATTGTTTCTTGGTTTGATGATATTGCAATTAAATTTAAAAATTTATATTCCTTTAATACTTTTATATTTTTGCTTTCAAAAAAATTTCTGGCCTTATTGAAATTGTTTACATAAACTAAACAAGTGTGCTTCTCATCTTTGTTTGAAAGTGTAAATATTTTTTCTAATCTCACATCAATTTTTTTCATATAACATTTTATTTAATTTGATTTAAAATTGTCATTAAATTATTTTTTTGTTCTTCATTTAAAAACGGCATAATTTGATTTAAAGAACTTGTTAAATTGTCAAAATTAAATGAACCATCTTTTTTTTGATTTTCCACTTGCTTTTTTAATTGAGTTAAAAGTTCGCTAGAATTCATATTTTTATATGTATCATAAAGTTCTTCAATGCTCTTTTGGGTTTGCTCGGTTTTAACTTTTTCTTTGTCATTTTTACTTTTTATTTCTTCTTTTGTTGTATTTGTATTTGTGTTTTTAAATTCACTGAGTTTCATAAACACTCCTTTAACTAAAATAATATATGCTTGCATATTATATTTAGTGATGGAGTTATTATGAACAATATTTTAAATAACCTTTTTTCTTTTCTTCCTAATTTAAACAACTCAAATAATGCAAATCTAAACAACTCAAATAGCGTAAATAGTGGTGGCAATAACAATAACCAAAGTAGTGTTAATAATCAAAACAATTTTAATATAAATGCTTATCCCTACATTAACACTAATTTTGACGGTCAAAATTCCCAAAATAACAATTTTCAAAATCAAACTGACAATAACCAATCAAATATGCTAAGTAAATTGCTTCCACTTCTTATTTCAAACAAAGGCATAAACGAAATTTTGCCAAGTTTAAGTGGCTCTAATCCCCTAATCAGTTCAATATTATCTAATACCAACGATTTAAATAAAGAACAAAAAATTGAGAGCGATAAAATTGATGTGTCATCATACACAAAAATAGAATAAGTTACATAATAAAAATAACCTTCATATCATGGTATGGAGGTTTTTATGCGATATATATACAGAACATATGAAGAACACCCTTACATTGATATGAGAGCGAACTCTTGTCGTCCAAACAATTTAGGATGTGGATTTAATTATGCTTGCAACAACTGCCACCCAAACAATTTCCCATGGTTTCCACCATTCCCATCATGCAACAATCCATGTACGCCAAATATACCATGTGATAGAAATTGCCATAGACAAAATTGTTCTTGTGATGAACTAATATACTTACTTAGTGGAATTATTATCGGCAGAACTTTATATTAAAAATGTCTAAAAGAAGATCTTTTAAGCATAAAATTTATATAAGTTTTTCCCAATCGTTTAATAGTTCTTGCATCTTAGAAAAAACATAATCAAATGTTTGTTTATTATCTAAATCTACTCCTGCAATTTTTAAAAGTTCTACAGGTGGTTTTGTTGATCCCATTGTTAGAAATTTTCTATAACCCTGTAAAGTTTCTTTATCGCCTGCGCAAATTTTATTTGCAATTAAAAATGCAGATATTAGACCTGTTGCATATTTGTAAACATAAAACGAAGAATAAAAATGTGGTATTCTTGACCATTCATATTTAATTTCGTCCACGAGTTCAACATTTTCGCCAAAATATCTTTTATTCAAGTTATGATAATAATCATTAAGTGCTTGTGATGTGGTTTCTAGTCCTTTTTCGTAGCAAGAGTGCACATGTTCTTCAAATTCAGCAAAAAGTGTTTGTCTAAATATGGTAGAATAAAACATTTTGAATAAATAATCATAATAATAAATTTTTTCATCTTTTGTTTTTGCATTTTTTAAAAGATAATTTATTATAAGCATTTCATTTACTGTTGATGCTACTTCGGCAACAAATATTTCATAACCAGCCTTTTGTATAGGCTGATTTTTATTTGAGTAGTATGTGTGCATACTGTGTCCAAGTTCATGACCAAGTGTAAAAACATCGTTTATTGTGTTTTCAAAATTTAAAAGCACAACAGGATTTTTTGAATAAAATCCCCAACTAAACGCACCTGTGTCTTTACCCTTGTTTGCATAAACATCAAGCCACCTATCACGCTTTGCTGTATCAAGCACACTTACATAATCATCGCCCAAAACTCTTGTCGCACTCTTTACAATTTCAAATGCTTCATCATATGAATATTCTTTTTCATTAGACATTGTGCCTGCACGCATATCGTATACAGCCAACTTATTTAGTTTTAAAATTTTTCTTTTTAAATCAAAAAATTTATGGAACACAAAAAGATTGTCGTTTACACTTTTAACTAGTGTATCATAAACAGATTTATTTACTTCTTCGCCATATAAAGATGCTTCCAAACTTGAATTAAAGTGTCTTATTTTTGAATAAAAACAATCGCTTTTAACACTGCCCATATAAATTTCTGTTATTGTGTGATTTAATTTACCATACGCACCATTCATGCTTATATATGCATTTTTTCTAAGTGTTCTATCTTGCGATTGAGAATATTTTCCATACACCGAATTATTCATTTCATAAACTTTGCCACAACTATCTTTAATGTCATCAAATTTAACATCGGCAGTGTCAAATTTATCAAATATGCTTGAAAATTGCCCTGAAAATTCATCAGTTCCTGCAAGCAATTTTTCTTCATTTTTTGAAAGCATATGTTTTTTATTTTTTAAAATATTTTTAAAATATAAATCATAATTTTTAAATTTTTCATCTTTTATTAAATCATTTAAAAATTCATCGTCAAGTTCTTTTATTTCGGCAGAAATAAATGAAGTATTTTCATCAATTTCTACGCTTAATTTTTCTATTTTATTTAATAAATTTTGAGAAGCAGAATTGGTTGAATCTTCTTTTGTTAAAAGGCTTGCATAAACATATAAAAGTCCTGTATCATAAGATATTTTATTCTCTAATTCCAAGCATGAAAAAATATTTTTTTTATTATTTAATTTATTTTCATATTTTAATATTTCTTTATAATTATTTTTTACATAATTAAATAAATTGTCCCACTCTAATGTATTTTTAAAATAATTCGATAAATTCCATTTATATTTTTCTTCTATTTCTTCTCTTAATTTCATTTTAATTTCCTTTTTTTATTTTTAATTTTTTAAAACATTTCCATGGTTCATCACAAAGTGGTGGGTAGGCAACAAAAGTAAGTTTTTGTTTTGTTGTTGGGTGAACAAAAGATAATTTATATGCCCACAGTGCTAGATTATTATTATTGACATTTTTTCCATATTTACTATCCCCAAAAAGTGGAGTTTTCATGCTTGACATTTGAACTCTAATTTGATGACTTCTTCCTGTTTTTAGTTTAACGTCAGCTAGTGATAGCTTATCTTGATATGTTTCAATTATATTATAATCTAGTTCTGCCCTTTTTGAGCCCTCGTCATCTTTCGATGTAATATAAGCTTTATTTTGCTTTTCATTTTTTTTAAGATAGTGAACAAGCGTTCCTCTTGTGTTTTTAGGAACACCACACAAAACAGCAAAATAGTTTTTTTCAAAATCTTTTGTTTTTATTTGTTCGCTTAACCTTTTTGCACTTTTTGATGTTTTTGCAAACACCATCACGCCACCTGTTGGTCTATCTAGTCTATGCACAAGGCCAACATAAACATTACCTTGTTTATGATATTTTTCTTTTATATAAGCTTTAACAATGTTAAGCATGTCCAAATCATTTGAACTGTCTTGTTGCGTTGGAATATTTTGTGGTTTTATGCAAACTAAAACATGGTTATCTTCGTATAAAATATTTACCATGTTTTAACTCCACTTGCTCCACATGGTAAAATTAAATTATCTTTGCATTTTATGCCAACTTCATATGTGTCAATGTTGTCTTCTCCAAAAACAAGTTGTAAAATATTTCTTAAAACTAATGGTTGAAGTCCTGTTGTGTATGAATTTATTAAAACAAACAAAGGATTATCGGACAAAACCTGTTTTACAAGTTTAACAAAATCAAATAGATTATCTTCTATTTTCCACATCTCGCCACTTGGTCCTCTGCCATAACTTGGTGGATCCATGATAATTGCATCATACTTATTGCCACGTCTAATTTCACGCTCAACAAATTTTTTGCAATCATCAACAATATATCTAACAGGTTTTGTGTCAAGATTGGATAATTTCATGTTTTGTTTTGCCCTATCGACCATATTCTTGCTTGCGTCAACATGTGTAACAACTGCCCCTGCACTTGTGCAAGCAACAGTTGCTCCGCCTGTGTAGGCAAACAAATTTAAAACTTTTATTTCCCTTTTGGCATTTTTTATTAGGTTTATCATCATGTCCCAATTTACTGCTTGTTCTGGAAAAAGTCCTGTATGTTTAAAGCCCATTGGCTTAATTAAAAATGTAAGATCTCGCCAACAAACTGTCCACTCATCTTTCATTTTTATTAAATATTCCCATTCTCCACCACCTGATGAACTTCTGTGATAATATGCGTTTAGGTCTTTAACTTTTAAGTTTTTACCTGTATTCCATATCACTTGTGGGTCGGGTCTAAGCAGTTTGTATTCGCCCCACTTTTCGAGTTTTTCTCCATTTGATGTAGAAATTACTTCATAGTCTTTCCATTCGTTATTATATTTCATTTTTTTGCCTTTTAAATTAGTAGTTTTCAACAATTTTGTTTAATTCCATAAAATCTGATGATGTTATAATTCCAACAGGAGTTTCTCCCATTTTTCCATATTTTGTTAAAATTACACACAAAAGTTTTCTATTGGTAAAAAACATATTCATGATTTCTTCAACTGTAACGTCAATACTTGCAACCTCATAATATTTTTTGTTTGTTGGAATTGTTACAATTTCTTCTATTGTTTTATTGTTTAAAAAGTCCGAACAAACTCCACCTTTAAGCATATAATCTCCAAAAGCGTCAATTATTTTTTGTCCATTTGCAACGCCAATTAAAACACCATCTTTAAAAACAGGAATATTTGAGTATGTTGTTTGTGCCATAATTTCTATAACACTTAAAATTGAAACATCATAAGACACAGTAAAAACATCATGCACACAACTTGTTTCTATTACTTTTGGTGGCGTTGATATAAGTTTTGCAATTTTTTCAAGTTTTTCAACAACATCAGTGTGTGGTTCAGCAATTAAAAATTTGTCGTTTGATTTATGAACAATAGCATTTCTAAGCCTGCCAAAATCTATTAAATCATCTTCATATTTTCGTACTATATGATTCATTACAACTGCTTTTCTTATCATGTCAGAAAAACTCATACTTCTTTTAAAGTTGTATTGTATTCTAAGTTGATAATCGATTTTATTATAGGCATCAATGAACCTAACCGCGTTAGTCTTTTCCAAAATATTTTCCCCTTTTGTTATAATTTGTACTTTTATTAATAATAGTGTATTAAATACCAACAAAAAATGCAAACATTTTAACAAATCGTAAAAAAATATTGATTTTTTTTTATTTTTAATATACAATACTATTGCTGTGCTAAACGGGGAGTTAGTGGTTCTCTGTATCTACAATCCACTATATGTAGAGTTGACCAACTGACTGAGGTTTAAGTGCATATATTTGTTTTATAATTTAGACATGTTGAAATCAAGGTCTTATGCAATAGACCACTTGTGAACCATGTGAGGTCCTGACGGAAGCAACATTAAACTTGTGTGCTATGTGATGTAAGGTTGCTTTGGTGGAGTGAATAAGTTATGAGACAGTATGTGTTCTTCTATCGAAGCAGTCGCACAGCATTTTTTTTGTAAAAAAAACGACCATAATTATTTAGTGTGTTACCAAATAATTATGGTCTTTTAATTTTTATTTTTGGTTTGTTGGAATTTCTTCGTAGTTTCTTATTATCATTTTATTTATGTAATCTTCATACAATTTAATTTCTTCAACTGTCAACTCAGTTTTTGGACGCACAATAAGTGTGTGATGCTTTCTTTGAATTTTAATGTTTTCACTTATCATTTTACCATAATATTCCAAGTCTTTTTTCTTAAGAACTGCATCTTTTGTAATTACATACAACTTTGTTTGATTTTTATTTAACACGCAACAATACAAATGATCCCCATTTGGTGTTATATAAATACCAATATCGTCAATAGAATATAATTTTTCCATATTATTACCTCACTAATAAAATACCATACCTGTTAAACAAAGTCAATACAAGAATATTTATTCATTCATTGGATTTTCTGTTATATTTAATGTTTTAAAAATCGTCTTTTTTGTTTCCTCTCTATCAAAATCGTTTGCAACTAATATGTGTAACACTTTTAAATTTAATTTGCCCAAAATTTCTACTAAAAAAGGGTCTTGTTCTTCTAAGTTTTCATCGTTAAATGATTTGTCATAAATATCAATAACCAAAATTGGTCTCATATTTTGTTCATTAAACACAACAAAATCAAGCGATTTGTCTGCAATCAAGTTAAAAATTGTTTTATCTCCATCAGGAACAACAAGCGTGTTTAATGCAACTTTTGGAACAACAACAAATCTTCTTGGCAAAATTGAATTAAGATATTTCCAAAACAACAATTCTTTTCTAATCATAAATGATTCTTGAAGTGTTAAATGCACATTTTTTACGGTTGTTTCTTGTTTTTTGTGCTTTACTTTTTTTTCTTTAACTTTTTTCACTTTTGGTATACTTGTTTTCTTCTTTTGTTGAATAAACTTAACAAGCCAACCAAATAACATCAAAAATAAACAAATGCCAACTATAATTATAATAGTCATAATTTTCTCCTTTTAGTGCCAATCTATTTCAGTTTTGTTATTTTCGCGCAAAATTTGATTTATTCTAGAAAAATGTTTACAACCAAAAAAACCATTGTATGCCGAAAGTGGACTTGGGTGTGCACTTTCTAAAATATAGTGCCAAGAATTTGTTATAAGTGGTTTTAACGCTTTTGCATCTCTCCCCCACAAAACGAAAATCACAGGTTCTTTTCTTTCGTTTAAAATTTTTATTATTTGTGAAGTGAAATTCTCCCAACCAATTCCCTTGTGAGAATTGGCTTGACCTTGTCTTACTGTTAAAACTGCATTTAATAACAAAACACCTTGTTTTGCCCACCTTGTTAAATCTCCACTTTGAATACATTTTATATTTAAATCATTTTCTATTTCTTTAAAAATATTTACAAGAGATGGTGGAATTTTTGTTGAAGATGGAACAGAAAAACTCATTCCCATTGCTTGATTTGGCTCATGATATGGGTCTTGACCTATTATAACAACTTTAACATCATCAAACTTAACCAAATTTAAAGCAGTAAATATATTTTCCATTTTTGGGTAAATTGTATAATTTGAATATTCAGAAGTAAGTTTACTTAATAAATTAGAAAAATATGGTTTTTTAAATTCACCTTCCAACCTGTTATACCAATTTTTGCACAACTTTATCATGTGTCAATTTTAACATATAACACAATATTAGTCAATAATCGACAAAACTTAAAAACATAAGCACAAGGAATTATTTATTTTTTTGTATTAAATTTGCAAAATAATGATATTAATGATATACTAAACATAGGAGAAAATTATGACAAGTAATGATGTTAATATTGCATTATCAAGTATGTTTACTTTATCCCCTGTAAGTTCGGGAGTTTATGAAATAAAATCAAAGGCAACATTCCAAAATGGCGAAAACATTAAAATATATTTAGTAAACGAAAAAAATGAGTGGTACTTAACCGATAAAAAAAATACATTAAAATATATGAATGAAATGTATGACCTTAAAGCAAGTGATGTAAAAAGTTGTATTGCAGCCGTAATAAAAATATATGGATTTACAATAAATGCAGGCGAATTGCGTGGCAAAATATACGATGAAATTCAACTTCAAAACCGAGTGTTTGATTACATAATGTGCATTGCCCAACTTGTTAATATGTATGCATTTTTTGATAAACCAGAATAAAACTATAACAAAAAAACTCTACAAATTTGTAGAGTTTTTTTGACTAACCCATTTTTATTTTTTTGTAAACACTGCATAACCATCTTGATATGTTGCAGTAAAGTAAGATGTGTTTGTTAAATATGTGCTTGCTACATCTTGCAAACTACTACACTTAACCTTAACAACTCCTTTTCTAACAGCTGTTCCTGATAGTAGATGGCTTAACAAAGCTCCTTGACTTGATGAATCTATTATCGCATTTGCAATCTTTAAATTTTCTATTGTAACAGTGTTTAAACTACTGCAACCATAAAACGCATCCTCTCCTATTGTTTCTACACTTTGTGGTATTGTTATTTCACTTAAACTCTCGCAACCACTAAACGCCCATTTTTCTATTGTTGTTAAGTTTGTGCAATCACTTAAATCTATAGTTGATAATTCAGAACAATTATAAAACGCCCATCCTCCAATTCTTGATAAGTTTGTGCAGTTGCTTAAATCTACACTTTGTAAATTACTGCATCTAGAAAACGCATCATCTCCTATTGTGGTTAAATTTGTGCATCCACTTAAATCTATGCTTTGCAAATTACTGCAACTATTAAACGCATTAGATCCTATTGTTGTTAAGTTGGTGCAACCACTTAAATTTACACTTTGTAAATTACTACATCCTCTAAATGCATAAAATCCTATTGATGTTATTTCACTTGGAATTAACACACTTGTTTGTGTTTGAAATTCGGTTATAAACTCTGTTGGGTCATCAATTAATCCATATTGATTATAAAAATCCAATAACCCAATTCCCCCATATGTTGTGCCAATTTGCTCAAAATCTTGTGCCTGCATATCTTCTTTAAGTTCGGACCAACAAAATGTTAACGAACTTTCACTTTCAGGAGTAAAAACTTCATAAACTAACACAATGGTAAAACTGTTATCTTCACCACTAACTAAATCAGTTACTTTTATTGGAGTACTTTCGTTGCTAAAACTCATACCAATCATATTTGCCATAGCAGTACCAAAATCAGTCATAGTGTAATAACCTTTTGCAATATATCCCATCGAAAAATCACCATTTGTTTGTAAATTAAGCCAGTTTGTGCCTTGTGGAACATCGTTTAATGTAAAGTTGTAAAGTGATATACCTTCTACAACTTCTGATGTGAATGTTACAACATCATCACTACCTATGTTGTATGTGCCTTGTGAGTTGCTTATTGTTCCGTATGTTTGTTCTTGCACTAATGTTCGTGAAATTTTTATTGGTAAACTAAAAGTTACATTACTCACACTCTTTGTTGCATCGTCTAGGGCTAGGGCTATTACTATATTTTTTTCAGAATAGTCATTTTCGCCCCTTGCGTCTATGTTTGTTGACTTAGTTACTGCAATTTTGCTATTTATGTTTTGTGCGTTTATGTTGTTTTGAACACTAACTCCAACTTGCTCTGTTCCATAATTTTTGATGTTTACAACAATATAATACGCAAACCCTTGTGCATACTCATTTTTTTGACCTTGATTTTCTATTTTATACGAACCATAGTTTATTTCTATACCACTTGCTCCGTCTGTTACATCACCTGGTGTTGGTTCTACATATGTATTTAAACTATGTTCGTAAACTGTTTGTGCTGTGTCTGTAACCGTTTCGCCATTTTGGAATTTTGTCATGTTTGTTCTAAGTTGTGTTTCATCTGTTAAAGTGCCAAGTGTTGACACATACACCGATGTTTGTATGTTTACAAAAACATCTTTAACTTCATATACAACACTACCACTAATTGTATATGTTACACTAAGTGCTGCGTACACTCCAAAGCATA
>CALWTD010000025.1 GCA_944384395.1 uncultured Clostridia bacterium | reverse complement strand
TAATTTAAAAATCGTATATATTAAAAGAGTTATATGTGGAAAGTTGGCTGAGTGGTCGAAAGCGGCGGTCTTGAAAACCGTTGACCTGAAAGGGTCCTGGGGTTCGAATCCCTAACTTTCCGCCAATGAAATATCCGTAAAAAAAACGAACATTATGTTCGTTTTTTGTTAAAAGGAAGTTTATGTTTAATGAAAAAATTGCAACTGAAAAATCTTTAATTGTTGCTTATAGAATTAAATTAAAATGGGTTATTGATTTTATAGCATCAATAATTCTTTCTTGTTTATTAATTAGTTTTTTGATTTTTCTACCAGAAATGTGGATTTTATGGTTTTTAATTCTTTTTATAATTGTTCTTTACGAAATATTTAATATTATATATTGTTGTAATAACAATAATTTGCCAAATAAGTATATTACATATAGAGATGGTAATTTTAATATATATTTAGAAGAAGAAACCTTAACAATAAATAAAAAAGACATATATGACCTTTCTTATAAAAATAAAAAATTTTATATTGCTACTCCATATTATTACAGTTCAGGTGAATATAATTATGGAAAACTCTACATATATGTAAAAGATAATAACAACATAAACAAATTGATTTTAAACAATATTGCAAATCCTAACAAAGTCTTTGACAAAATGTGCGAATTGCTAGAATGGAATTTAGATGATGAATAAACATATGACAAATAATTTAATTATATTTGTTTTTTAATATAAAAAATTTTAGAAAACTCTATTTATATTAAATCATATTTTATTTGATGATTTTGATGATTTTGATTATATCTTTGTACAAATTTTTTTACAGTTTCATTACCATATAAGGTTATATTTGTTGCTTGATTAGAAAAAATATCACTTATATTTGCAGTTTCACTAATATCACCTTTTATAATTAAACTTTTTAAATTAACATCACTGAAAAATAAATTATTTTCGAGTGAATGTATATTTTTGCCTATCACTACACTTTCTAAATTATAATTACCGGCAAAACACCACGCTGATAACGTTGTCAGCGAATCGGGTAACACAATAGATTTTAAAGTTGATGAATTACTAACTGCAAGTACCCCTAAAACTTCCACGCCTTCTGGAATGCTAATTTCAAAGCAACTGATTCCAGAAAATGCGTGATTACCTATTTCAACAATATTATTTCCATCGTATTCAATTTTAGTTATGTATGGTGCTTCACTGCTTGTGCCAGTTGGCCAAAACAAAAAGTTTGGAATTTTTAATACATTTTTTCCAAATTTAACACTTATTCCATACCACTGCTTGCCTGTTTTATAAAATGTGTAATTATTCCCGTTATTAAAATTTACTTTATCATTACTTAAATTTTGAAGATTTTGACTATTTATTTGTAAATTTTCTACATATTGCAAATCATAAAACGCATAAGAACCTAATTTAGTAACATTTTCTCCTATTATTATTTCATTGACAAAATTTGCATATTGGTGCCACTCTGGTAAATTTTCTAGTGAATAATCTTGCATCTCTCCACTACCGTCAATATTTAAAATTCCCGTTTTTAAGTCAAAACTCCAACTAACTTCATTACTTACTCCCGATAATGTTTGTTCAACAAAACTAGTTGTATAATTAAACTCATTGTTTGGGAGAACGGTTAACATTTTAGATTTTACATATGGAATAATTTTTTTAGATAAATTTTTATTATAAATATAGCCGAGTGGTATTTTTTCATCATTATAAAACTTATTGTTTGTTATTTTAGGTATAGATTTTTCATCGCAAGCGTACATAGACAACATCTGTTCAGAAGATTTATAAAAAATATTACCTGACACTTCAAAACTATCTGTTACTTTGTTTTCATAAATTGCATCGTGCACCCACGTTTTTATATGTGCGGATTGTGTTTTATCAGGACGGGTTTGTGAAACTCCGTAACCAGAATATCTAAATATATTATTTTGTATTTTAAAAGTTTTGATATATGAATTTTCTTTATCTTGTGTTGATGATTTTGACACATTCCAATATTCCACACTATAATTACATTTTTCAACTACATTATTTAAAAACTCTGCATTTTCTACTATTGTATTTGAAGTGTTTGCAGTGTTTTGAAATGTTATTCCTGCATCATATACTTCATATATATAATTATTTTTAACAATAAAACCTTTTTTTACATTATAACCATTTGTCTCGGTTACTTGTCCATATATTTCAATAGCATTTCCAAATCTAACATTGTTTTGATTTTGTCTAGAACCACCTATATATCCAAATTCACAATTTGTAACAGTTAAATTTGCAACATTACCCGTACCTATTCCGTGATTACCTGCAAAAACTATTTTTATATTGTCAACAACTAAATTCGTTCTGCCATATATACCATTTACACCAACTGCAAACTCTATACTGTCAAATCTATCTTGTGGATTTTTTTGTGAATATAAATAAATATATTCACCCGTATTATTTCCACTGCTCGCTTTTCCAGAATGATAAAACTCTAAATCGCTATCAAGTATATCAACCAAATTTATATTACTTTCATCAACACTTTCATCAAATGAAATTTTTTGACCAACTTCATAAGAAAAATCACTCCAATCGTGTTTATTTGAAAGAGTTAAATCGTTTTTAAAAAACCATACAGCACCAATATCGGCGTCTATTTTTTCACTATATTTCCATATATTATTTTCTACCTGAATCCAAGTTCCATAAATTTTTGCATTATACGGCGATACATTTATTATTGGTTTTGATGTTGTTTCATTTCCATATGAACCAAGCGTAATATCATCTTTTGTTATTCTTATATTACCTCTAAAAACATCTCCCCTATTAAATAAAATACAATCTCCACTTTTAATTGTATTAGAAAATTCAGTTTGCAATTTTGAAAGAGTTTGCCAAGCAGTTTTTGGAGTTGTTCCATCTAAACTATCATCTCCATCGTTAGACAAATAGTATATAGTTCCATCGATGTTGTCAATAAAAGTGTTTGCAGTTTTTCGTATTTCGGTTATTTTAGATAAAGTTTCATCTTTCACAGACAATGATGTATTTTCTTGCTTATATACACAAAAATAATAGCATAAAACACCGGCAAAAATAGTTATAATAAAAACAATTAAAAATAATGATATCCTTTTTGTTGTTTTTTTCATTTTTACCTTCTTATACTTTATATTTTATCATAAATTTAAAATCATGAAAACATTTAATATAATTTTGAAAATTTTTAATAAAATTGAAATTTCATATTGACATAATAAAATTTATATGTTACTCTCTAAAAAGCGTTTTACTTTTTATATTTAATACTTTCATATGCTAAATTTGTTTTAATTTGGAGTTTTTATATGTCAAAAATTATCACATTTGAACACATTTGCAAGGATTTTAAAATACCAGAGCGTCAACAAGGTAGATTTAGCACATTAAAAAATTTTTTTCATAGAAAGCATAAAATAATTAGTGCCTTAAAGGATGTTAATTTCTCTATTGAAGAAGGAGATATTGTTGGTTATATTGGTCCAAATGGCGCAGGAAAAAGCACTACGATAAAAATTATGAGTGGAATACTAACACCAACATCAGGCAATTGTTTAATTGATGGACTTATTCCATGGCAAGATAGAAAAAAATTTGTTAAAAATATTGGTGTTGTTTTTGGTCAACGAAGTCAGTTGTGGTGGGATGTTCCTGTAATTGATAGTTTTGAACTTTTAAAAGATATTTATAAAATACCAAACGAAACATTTAAAGAAACACTTTATATTTTAAACAAAGCACTTAATTTAAACGAATTATTAAAAAGACCCTTAAGACAATTATCATTAGGTCAAAAAATGAAATGTGAACTTGCAGGCTCTCTTTTGCATCGCCCAAAAATTTTATTTCTTGACGAACCAACAATTGGTCTTGATGCGGTAACTAAATTATCTGTAAGAGATTTTATAAAATACATAAACAAAAAATGGCATACTACTGTAATTTTAACCACACATGATATGAATGACATAGAAGCATTAACTAATAAAATCATTCTTATTGGAAAAGGTCAAATTCTATATCAAGGAAATTTTGACAACATAAAAAATAAATATTCTTCAATAAAAACAATTGATGTAGAATTTGCAAAAGATTATGACAAAATTGAATTAGACGGCTATGAAGTAATTGAACATATTAAGAAATTTGCAACTTTGAAAAATTTACCTTCAACAAAATTTCACACCAAAAATTTTGTTAATCAAATAACAGATAAATATGAAATTATTGATTTTCAAGTTCATTCTCTTAGCGTAGATGAAATACTAGCAAAATTATATAAAGAATATCAATTATCATAGGAGTTTATATGTTAAAATCATATATTGGCATTTTTAAAATGGAATTTAAAGGCGAATTACAATACCGAGCCAAAGCAATTTCAGGAATAGCCACTCAATTTTTTTGGGGATTATTGCAAATTTACTTATATATGGCATTTATGACATCAGACACGATAAACGGATTAACTCTTTCGCAATTATCTTCTTATGTGTGGCTTGGTCAAGCATTTTTTGCAATGCGTTTCATCACTATGAACAAAAAAATTGGAAAGGATATTACAAACGGCAATGTTTGTTATAAATTTGTAAGACCAATCGACATGTATGACCAATGGTATGCCGAAGGAATAGGCCAAAAACTTGCTTCAACACTATTAAGGTTTGCACCAATAATTATAATTGCCATTTTTTTACCACCAAATTTGCGCCTTTATGCACCTGTTAATTTTATTGCATTTGTTTTGTTTGTTCTAAGTTTAATACTTGGATTATTAATGAGTCATACAATTTCTATGTTTGCTATATTTTTAACATTTAAAACACTATCAGATAAAGGTTCTGTTGGCATTGTTTCTTCAATATCAAATCTACTTAGTGGAGTTATAATTCCCCTTCCACTGCTTCCTTTGAGTCTTCAAAACATTTTAAATTATTTACCATTTCGTTTTATTTCAGATTTACCATTTAGAATATATATTGGCAACATAAGCACGCACGAAGGGTTGATATACCTTGCTATTGGATTTGCATGGTTAATAGTTTTAATAATTTTAGGAAAAAATTTAATTAAATATGCCTTAAAGAAAACAATTATTCAAGGGGGTTAAAATGCTTTATAAAAACTATTTAAAGATGCACATAAAATCGTCTTTTCAATATAGATACAACATGATATTTATTGCATTTAATCAAGTTTTAATAAATATTGGTGAAGTTTTAGCAGTATATTTACTTTTTCAGCAATTTACTCTTGTTGCTGGCTGGACGTTTTATCAATCATTATTGATGATGGGAATTGTATTTACTGTTTTTCCATTTGATGAATGTTTTGCAAGAGGCTATGATGAATTTCCCCAACTTATTCAATCAGGAGACTTAGACAGATTTTTAATCAGACCAGTTAACATACACTATCAAATTTTTGGTTCTAAAATAGAATTTACAAAAATTCCAAGACTTTTATTGGGCATCACCATTAGCATTATTGCTCTTGTCAATATCAATATTGATTGGAACATATTAAAAGTTCTTGTACTCATTGCAACCTATATTTGTGGAATATCTGTGATTTTTGGACTTTTTGTTTTCAGTGCAGGAATAAGCATTTTCACAGTGGAAAATTTGGAATTTATAAATATACTCACAAATGGTAGCAAAGAACTCGCATATTATCCTATAAACATATATGCAAAATGGTTGACTAGAATATTTACTTACATTATACCAATCGCTTGCTTTAATTATCTTCCTTTATCATATATTCTTGAAATAGGTACAATTCCACCTTGGTTATGTGCAATATCCCCTTTACTTGGAATGTTGTTTTTAATTCCTTGTGTTTTATTTTTTAACTATAGTTTGCACAAATACAAAAGTACTGGAACATAAAAAATATTTATTTTTAAATTTAATAGTTTATATCGATTTAATTATTTTACTTAAATTTTTTATCAAAAAATAATAAATTTTATAAAATAAACAAATAATTATAATATCTGCAATAAGTGTATTATATGCTTGACAAATTTTTATATTTTTTATATTTATAAATTAGGGGAAAATATGAAAAACATTAAACAAAAAATTTTATTATCTATCTTTTTTGCCTTTGTTCTTTTTTCAACTTCTGTTTTAGTTGGTTGCAACGAACCATATAATGTAACATTTGGCACTTATAACTACTATGGTGTGAGAGTTGTTGACAACAACACAGGCGAATATAAGGAAGAAAGCGATGAAGAAACAACCGAAACAGTAACTGCAAAAATAAATTTCGTTTTTAATTCGGATTATACAATGAGTGCAATAACAAGTAAAGAAACCTATAACCTAACATACAAAGTAGATAGTAAAGGTTATGTAACATTTATGGGCGATGATGCATATATGTTATCTTTAATGGTTGGAAAAGATTTTGGCAACAACGGATATTTTGATGGAAACAAATTTTATTATAGATATGGATATAACGACAATACAAAAATCGAAAGATTTTCCATATGTATTTTAGAAACCGAATTTGATGATATTGCATAAAAAAATTCACTTTTTAGTGAATTTTTTTATTTACACATTTCTTCAATATCAATTTTTTGATTTTCGTTTAATAATTTTGTGACTAATGTTTCGTAATATTCTTTCTCTATTTTATAACCATTTTTTTCATAAAATGGTTTAGCATGGTCATTTTCTGGAAAAAACTTCCCTTCAATATTATAAAATCTATTATTTATACATTCCTTTTCAAAAAGTTTTAGCAAAACATTTCCAAATCCTTTTGATTGATAATTATCTTCAACTTTTATCAAATTTAACCATGCAGTTTTAACACCTTTATAATTAAATTTATAATTAACAAAACCAATTAAATTATTGTTTTTTAAATCAATAAGTTTAATTTCGTAATAGTTATAGTTTTCGTTGTGTGTATATTTTACTTTAACATCACCTATTTTTGTTTTTATTATATTTTTCATTTAATTCCTCGAAGAAATTATATCACCATAACCTACAAAATGCAATATCAATTTAAAATCCAAAGTGCAAGATTAAACGAAGTAGCAATAAACAACCATAAAACATAAATCCATAAAATATTTACATAAATTTTATTTGTTTTATTTAATGATATTAAAAGTAATACACCGAAAAATGCATTTAGAATTATTATTATATTGCCGAGCAAGAGTTGGTTTAAGGTAAAAAAAACTAAGCACCATAAAACATTTAGTGCACCATTTATTGCGCATAAATATATACTTTTTATGGAAAGCAAATTACCTTTTGACAATAAAGATAAAACAATAGCAAAAAGTATGTAAACAATAGTCCAAACTATTGGAATAACAAAATTGGGTATCCATTGTTTTGGAACAACTAAATTATTATACCAATCCATACCTATGTTGACAAAAATACTTCCTAATATTGCAACTACCAAAACAGAAAAACATATAATTAAATTTTTATAATTATTTTCAAAAAACTTCTTCATAATAATATTATATTAAAATATGTATTGTAATACTCAAATATTTTAATATAATTATTAAACATATTTTAAAATAATTGACAATAAAATTTATTTTTGTAATAATTTAAATAAGGAGAAATTTTATGGAACTTATTATTTGTTTAATAATATTGGGTATACTTTTTGTTATTGCTTGTGTTGTTGGAATAATTAGATGGAACGCAAGAAGGATAACGACATGGTTTGCAATAAAAAAACTTGATATAAACAAACCTATTGAAGAGTACACAAATTTATTATTAGAAGAACACGGTTTAATTGATGTACAAGTAAAAAAAGTTGGATTTTTTGCATCAATGTTTGTTGGAAACACATATAGTGTTAAAAAGAAAACAATTAGACTGAGTTGGTATGCATCAAAAAGAGCAACGGCAACAACTCTTGCACAAGCGTGCAGACTTGTTGGCTTGGCTAAAATGCACAATGATGGTGTAAAAGGGCTTAAATCAATAGAGATGTATAGATGGTTATCTTGGCTACCCGTACTTTTGTTACCACTTGCAATTATTGGACTTATTGTTGACCTTATTGCACAACCCCAAATTGGTTTATATACATTGATATTTAGTGGAGTAGGTTTAGTTTTAACTTTATTTACTTTTATATTAGCGTGCATTGCTTCAAGCAAAGATATTAAGGCTTGCAATGAAGGAGAAAAAATAATTCTTGGAATTGGAATACTTAACGAGCAAGAAGAAACAAAAATCAAAAAATTGTTTAAAGCGTGGAAACAATTAACCATTGTCAATGTTCTATACAATACATTTATAATGTTGTTCTTCTTGATAAGAGCAATATTCTCATCGTTTAAATTATTTGGGAGAAAATAAATATGAATGATTTAAAATTTTTAAACAAAGATACAAAAGTGTTTTCAGTAGTAACAAGCGTTTTGCTTGGTATTGCACTTTTAGTGTTGGTTATTGTTGGTCTTATTGGTGGTAATTTCTTAGGAATTTCAGTTATTGGTTCTTGCGTTGTTGTTTTTGTTTCAGCAATTTTTATGGGCTCAATGCAAATAAGAGTATTTAACAATTATAAAAGTCAAAAAAAATATCTGTGTGCAGATGGCATATTTTATATATGTTTAACCGTTTTAGTTGCAATATCAGGACTTGTTTTTGTTCTTGTACCAAACGCAAAAGTTGATATAAGATATTTCATTTTTGTTTTTGCTCTCGCCTTTGCTATATGGAAAATTCTCATTGCAGTACTCGGTTTTAAAAACAAATATTATAATGCTTTTTTGGAATTAGTAATTGCAATACTTTGGCTTTTAAGTGGATTGGCAGTTTTATTTAGTTTATTCAACAATTTAAGCATGATTGGTCAATATCTACTTTGTGTATCTAATTATGTCCTTGGTGCCGTAACAATTTTTTATATTTTATTTTCATATGTATTTAAAGAACCAAATTTTTTAATTACAGAAAAAGCAAAAGAAATTCTTTTAAGAGAACAAGAAGAAAGACAGCAAAGAATAAATAGATTTAATAATCGTTTTGGAACTATGGAACCACAAAACAATACCACTCCTGTTACAAAAGAAGGAGTTGAAGATAAACTTAAAAAATTACAAAATTTAAAAGATAAGAATTTTATTACCGAAGAAGAATTTGAAAAACGAAAGCAACAAATATTAGACGAAGAGTTTTAAAAAATCACCTAATTGGTGATTTTTTTATGTGTAAAATCAAATTTGTTAATTGTAATATTATTTTAAATTTTACTATTGCCATGATACTTTTAATATTTTGTTTTGTTTTTAATGGTATTGTATTTTTCAAACAACATTAAGCACTCTTGTCTATCCAATTCTTTCATAAAGTTTTTAGGTGGTATAAAATTAAAACTTTTATAAAGTTCGTCATCTCTAAAACCAATGTTATCTATATCTTTTTGATTACAGCCATAATAAACTTTGTCTATGTTTGCCCACATACAAGCACAAGCACACATCGGGCAAGGTTGACCTGTTGTATAAATTTCACAACCCTTTAAATTAAATGTTCCTAATTTTTCCCCTGCTTTTCTTATAGCATCAATTTCTCCATGGCAAGTTGGATCATTGTTTGCAACAACATGATTGTGTCCGACACTTATAACTTGACCGTCTTTAACAATACATGAACCAAATGGACCACCATGATTATTTTTTATTCCTTCTTCTGCCTCATCTATTGCGATTTTCATAAATTTGTTCATTTTTACCTCAAGAAAAAAGTATATCATATTTTTAACTTTTAAAAAAATTTTATTATATATTTTTGTTTATTAATAGCCAAAAAAATCTCTTTTATTACAACATAATTTTTAAATTTTTCCACAAAGTAATTGTGTTAAAAAGGAGATTTATATGAGAAAGAAGATTTTAGTTATTGGTTTAATTTTTACTTTATTTATAACCACTATAATTTTTAACGGTGTTTTAAGTGCAAATGAAAAAGTATTTGCGTTAGAAGACAATAAGCAATTTGTAGTAGTTATTGGAAACGGCAAAGTTGAAACCGTTCCCGACAATGTTCAAATTGGTTTTGGTATAACAATTATAGAAGATTCTCTGCAAGAAGGACACGAAAAAATTTCACAAATATATGATAATATATCAACAAAAATAAAAGAACTTGATGCCTCTAGTAATGTTTTTGTAAATTATTCTTATACGATGCCAGTTTGTGAACATGGAATACAAAAATACGAATTTAATTATGATGTATCAGTAAAAAGCAAAAATTTAGATAATGCTGATAAATTTATGCAAATAGCATCAAAAAATGGAGCGACAAGTTTTTCTAACATTATTTATACACTTGAAAATCAAAAAGAAATATATAATAATGCTCTTTTACAAGCAAGAGATAACGCAATAGAAAAAGCAAATGCTTTGTATTCTGATACAAATTTAAAAGAACTTATCGAAATAAGTGTATATAGTTACAGCGAAGGAAGCAAAGACGGAAAAATTATAGTTGAAGCAAAGGTTAAGGCAAGATTTGAACTAAATAATGACATAGTAGAAAATAATACAAATGACAGCACAAGCAAAGAAGACACAACAAACATCGACTTGCCAAATGACAATCTAACAAGTGAAAATGATAACCTATTGCCAGAAGATGATTTTGACAACAACATAGATAACAACGGCGAATTAAACAATCAAGAGGACAACAGTTTAATTGAAGAACAAACATTTGAAGAAAATGAAAAAGATAAACTTTTTGGTTTATCTTTTTAATACATATTTAATTTTCAACACCAATAGCTTTTCTTACATTTTTTAAATATTCTCTTGCATATTTTTGTGCCTTTATTGCCCCTTGTTTTAAAATTTCGTCAACTAAATTTTTATTGTTCATAAAATACAAAAATTTTTCACGCATTGGTTTAATATAATTATTTGCAACTTCAAAAAGCATATTTTTTGCTTCTCCCCAAGAAAGTCCATCTTTTAATTTTTGTTCAAAATCTTTTGCTCTGTTCTCATCAACAAAAAGTTTGTATAGTTTATTTATGGTACAATTTACATCTTTGGGTTCACCGGGAAGTTTGCTATCTGTTACAATTTTATTTATTTTTTTCTTTAATTCTTTTTCATCTGTAAAAAGTTGTATTGTGTTGTTATAACTTTTGCTCATTTTTCTTCCATCAAGACCAACTAATGTGTTATTATTTTCTTGTATATAACAATCAGGAATATTAAAAACTTCTTGATATTTTTTATTAAAAGCCATAGCAATATCTCTTGCAATTTCAATATGCTGTTTTTGATCTAACCCAACCGGAACTAAATCAGCACCAAATGATAAAATATCACTAGCCATAAGTATTGGGTAATTATATAATCCCATATTTACATTAGCATCTCTATCAAAATTGTTTTGCTCATTATTTTCAACAATCGCTTTGTAAGCATGAGCCCTATTCATTAAACCTTTTGGTGTTACATTGCACAAAATCCAATTTATTTCAAAAACTTCCTTAATGTCGCTTTGTCTATAAAATATAACTCTATTAGGGTCAAGTCCACAAGCAAGCCATGTGCAAGCAATGTTATAAAAATACTCTTTCATTTCATCTTTTGTTTTAAGTGTTGTAAGTGCGTGATAATCAGCAATAAAATAAAAACATTCATAGTTTTCATCTTTGCTTAGTTCTATTGCAGGTTTAATTGCACCAAAATAATTTCCAAGATGTGCATAACCTGTTGGTTTAATTCCAGTCAATACTCTTTTCATTGTGTATCCTTTTAATTAAATAATATCTCTTCTAGTTTAAGTTTAAAAATATATTTTGTCAAACATAAGGTTTGTTTTGATAATCACAAAAACTAAGTTCGTAAAAATCAAATTGTACATTTTTATTAGTTTTATGACTTTTTCTATCATTGTTGGAATAAACAAAACCAAAACCAAATTTATTTAAAATTTTTTTGGAATTTAAATTATCAAACTGACAATCTGCTTTAATTTTTACAAAACTCCAATTTAAAAACGCATTTTTTAGAATTTCGTTAACACTTTCACTAGCGTATCCGTTACCCCAATATTTTTCGTTAAAAACATATGATAATTCTCCAATATGGGCAGTTTTTTCTTTAATACCAACAGTTCCTATCATTTTGTTATTACTTTTTAAAACAACACCAAACGAGTATGGATTTGGACTATATTGTTTTCTTTTTTCAAAATAAGTTTTTACTTGTTCATACGACATTTTTTTTACAAAAACATCAACTTTATCGCCACTAAAAATTTCATAAAAATCATTTATATCGCCATTAGTTAATGGTCGTAATAAAAGTCTTTTTGTTTGTAAAATCATAATTAATCCTTATATAATAACAATATTGTATATAATATTTTTACAAAATAAAATAATTTTTAAATGTATTAATGTTAAAAATTTTATACTTTTTTTGGCGGAGAGTTAGAGATGTAAATCGACTTATTTAGTAAAAGGAATATCTAATTCTCGTAAAATTGTTTTAAATTCATCAATTGGGTTTTTGTTACCTTTTAAAATTAAATATTTAACCCCTCTTGCTTTTAATTGATTACAATTTTGCTCACTGAGTGTATCTGCAACAAAAATATGAGAATCTCTTGCAATTGTTGCATCTGCACTTTCGGGATTGCCTTTCCCCATTAATTTTACTTCAATTCTATAGATTTGACCTGTTTTCGAAATTAATTTATAATCTACTTCTCTATCAAATGTTTTAGTTTTATCTTTTTTAAAATGGGTATTGTCAATATTTTCAGTCGGTACGCCGGTAATTTTGCATAACGTATCAAGCAAAGGTTTTTCAACTTTTTTACCTATGGAACTCCAAGCACCACCTCTAATCTGGATTTTTTTAGTAGCCAATGCATTAATTACTATTAAGCTTTCTGAAAGACTTAAATCAACTGTTATGCCATTATATGATATTTTAATTGTAATAGCTAATCCCGATAATGAGTCTTGCTCTAGCTCAGTAATAAGAGAACTCAAATACTCAAAGTTTTCGTTTGCAACATTTATAACAATTTCTTTATTTGCTGAGCCATAAATGTTTGTAATAGTTTTTTTATTAATTCCAGCGAAAATTGCAGCTTCATCTGCACTAAAATTCTTTGTATTAATAAAATATTTCTTATACCATTCTAAATTTATGTTCTCCGAATTAAATTTTGCCTGTACTATTTTTTTAAAAAAATCAACTGTAAAATCAAGAAAAACCGCATTGATAGACCTAATAACTTCTTCTCTGTAGTCTTGTCCAAAAATTAATTTTTCTATCGTTTTTTCAATTACCTCATTTTCGAATGTCATAATTTATTTTTCCTCCTTTGATTATTTCTACATACTTATTATCCATTTCGCACATTACAGGTATTCTTTTCATTTTATACGCAACATTACCAAATGTTCCGGAACCAGCAAAAGGATCCAATACGGTATCATTTTCAAAAGAATAATATTTTAATATCCTTCTACATAATTCCTCTGGGAAAACTGCTGGATGATTTTTATCACTTCTAGGATTAATATACCAACAGTTAGATGTGTCAATTCCCTCATTTTCAAATTTGTCATAAAATTTATATTCACTAACATTTTTATCTAATAAAAATGAGCATTTTTTTCTATAAACTAAAATACTTTCGGTAATACAGTTTGGCTTATAAGTTAAAGCTTTTCTTGTTTGTTGATATCCACCAACCCTATTTTTAACGCATGATTCAGGTTTAATCCAAATTATTTCGTCTATAAAATAAAATCCTGATTCTTCTAAAATTTTATGAAAATCAAAGTGTATTGGGTATCTAATACTTTCAAATTCTCTGCCTGGCCTTTTAGTGATAACTGGAGATACGTTTACAATTAAAAATCTTCCTTCTTCTATCACCCTGTAGCACTCTTTAAAAACATTTTTCATTTTTTCTAAATAGTCTTTATAAGAATGGTAATCGGAATAAATTTTCGCATTATAATATGGTGGAGATGTAAATGTTAATTGAATAGAATTTTCAGGTAAAGTTTTTAGTGTTTCTTCACAATCTCCAACCAACAATAATGGTGTGGTTATTTTATTTTTTTTCGTTTTTTTATTACTATGTTTATAATTATAGAACTCATTCATTTTATTTATAGTTTCATTATTATAAAACTCAATAATTCTATTTTTTAAGCTTTCAAATCTTGAGTCTATTTTAGACTTATAAAGGCAAGTCCTAAACATTTGGTAAATGTATTCCATAATTGTATTTTTTTTAAAAGCATATTCAGAAATAAACTTATAAATGCCATCTAAATCATTTTGTCTCCCAATTGAAGAAACCGCTTCTCTCTTTATGTCGACATCATTACTATCATTAAAAATATTTATTAGTAGCTTTAAATTGTTTTCAGATTTATTTAATCCTAATGATTTGATATATTCTATACTATACTTCATAAACAAATTCCTTTTTATCATATATCAAGCTTATTATAGCACACTTTTTATAATTTTGTATCACTCATATATAAATTTATAGAAATTATTAAATTGGGCACTGAGACGTGTGCTTGTCTTTATACAAGTGGCGTCGCTTCGCTCCGCCAGACAAACACACGCAGGCAGTAAACAAACCAAACTGCTTGAATAAAAATATTAAGGCAAAAAACGGTCGCACGCTAAAGCAAATGTCGACCGTTTTTTGTTGCTGTTATATAATATTTTTCTATTCATTCAAGCAGATAGTGTTATGTTTTCAACATTTTAATTTATATTTGTCTAAAAATACATATATTTAGTCAAATTTGTTATTGCATTTGTTGTTCTATTTTCAATAGTTATGTGATAAAATTTTTGTGTAATTAAATTTTAGACACGCAAAAATGGCAAGCCGAGTTGTAAGAAAGCGATTGCGAATTTAAAAGCATAGAGTCCAGCTCAGGATTAGTATGAGTCAGTGGTTGCATTTTATGGGCGTAGAATAAGTTTATAAAACTTTTTCTATGTCTTTTTTAATTGCCAAATCAAATTAAGAGGCAACCACTATGAAAGAAAATTTAAAAGTTATTTTCACAAATGAATTAGATTTATCTATTTTTGATGAGTATTTTTATAAAGTTATTTTAAAAAGAATTTTAGACTTAAAACAAGCAAAGGAAGCTCAAAAAATTAATAGCGAATAATACCAAAAATTTAACAATTGGGATTTTAACGTGTGCTTGTCTTGATACAAGTAGAACACAAATTTGAGAGCAAGACGTGTGCTTGTCTTGAACAAGTGAGAACAAAAAAGTCTTTCTTGAGGCGAAGTCTAAACGAAAACTCTTTTTAGTCAAGGTTAAAATGTATTGATTCTCAAACCTTGACTAAAAAATATATATTACAAAGTGAAATTGTTTAACCCTTTTTCGTTTATTTCGCCTGTGTCGAAAGACAAAAGAAAATAAATATAAAGGAGTAAAACAAAATGAAAACAGCTGTAATATATGCTAGATACTCTAGCGACAACCAAACTGAACAATCTATTGAAGGACAATTAAGAGTTTGTCAAGATTATGCACAAAGAAATGATATTGTCATTATTAAAACCTACATAGATAGAGCAATGACTGGAACCAATGACAATAGACCTGACTTTCAGCAAATGATTAAGGATAGTGATAAGAAAGAATTTGAACATGTAATTGTTTACAAACTAGATAGATTTAGCAGAAATAAATATGAAACTGCAAAATACAAAAAGATATTAAAAGATAATGGTGTTAAATTATTATCTGCTATGGAAAACATACCAGATACACCAGAAGGAATAATACTCGAAAGTTTACTTGAAGGTATGGCTGAATATTATTCAGCAAAACTTGCTCAAAAAGTAAAACGTGGAATGAAAGAAACTAGACTTAAAGGAAACTTTACAGGTGGAACAATCATTTATGGCTATAAAGTTGAAAATCATAAAATACTAATCAATGAAGAACAAGCAGAAGTTGTGAGATTTATATATGAACAATATTCACTTGGAACTTATGTTAAAGATATTATTGCAGAACTTAATTCAAAAAGAATATTTAACAGAGGTAAACCATTTGCAAGAAATACCATTTACAATATACTTAAAAATGAAAAATATTCAGGTATATATAGATTTAAAGATGAGATATTTGAAAATATGTATCCAGCAATTGTGCCAAATGAAATATATACAAAAGTTAGAAACAAAATTGACCTTAATAAATATGGAAAACGAAGTGTCGAACTAGTTTACTTGTTAAGACATAAACTAAAATGTGGTTATTGTGGTATGCCAATTAGTGCAGAATGTGGAACTGCAAAAGATGGCTCAAAAAGACATTATTACAAATGTTTAGGAAGAAAAAGAAACAATGGTTGCACAAAATCAAGTGTAAGAAAAGAAACTTTTGAAAACTTTGTATTAGATAATATATTGAAAGTTTTATCTAATTCAGAATATGTAGATACTATTATAGAAGCATTATTCAAACTACAAGAAATGCAATCTAACACAAATAGTTTAATTAATTCACTTGTAAAGGAATATAAACAAGCAGAAATCTCGCTTAACAATATTATGAAAGCAGTTGAACAAGGAATTGTTAATAATACAACGAATAAACGCATGAAAGAGCTTGAAAATAAACTTGAAGATATTGATAGACAAATACTAATAGAAAAGTCTAAAAATGCTTTTAAGGTATCAAAACAAGCCATAAAAGAGTTTTATATAGAAGCATTAAAACTTGAACCCAAACTTTTAATAGATTATGCAATCAAAGAAATAAGAGTTTATGAAGATAAACTTGAAATAATATTTAATAGCCCAATAAAAAGAAGTCCTGATACAAATCAGGGCTTTTTTCTTTTTACTTTTAATTCTAAACTACCACAATATATACAAAATAAAGAAAAACCCAATATGGTTGATATTGAGGTAAAATACTATGTTTAAAAGTGGCTATTTATTCCATGGTGTTCTTGACACGAGCCTCTACGAAATGGTAATTTCAGGGCATGCGGTCAAGGGAAAGAAATTGCAAGCAATTATCTTTTCTTGCCCTTAGCAACAAGCCTATACCATTTCTACTCATGTCAAGAACCTTTCACGGCATAAACCGCCACTTTTTTGCTTGAAATATTGAAATAAAACAAGATTTGTGCTATACTTAATTAAATAGAAGGAGTTTTTATGGCATTAAATATAATTAACTTAATAGCTATTATTGTTATACCTATTTTAGCAGTAATTATTGGACAAAAATTACAAGATAGGAGTGAAAAAAGAAAAGATAAAATGAGAGTGTTTTCGCATCTTATGTCTTATAGGTCTTTTGACTATGTGGACCAAATTTCTGTAAATGTTTTCAATTCTGTTCCTATTGTTTTTCATGACGATAAAGAAGTTATAGAGAAATACAATATATATTTGAAGTCAATGAATATTACGCCAGAACAAATGGCTCAAAAAAGAAAAGAGATTGATGACAATAAAACAAAGATGTTAGAAGCTATGGCAAAAGCGTTAAAATATAAAAATATCAACTGGGAGTTAATACAAAATCCTTATATTCCGGTAGGATTGCTAAATCAAATAGAGCAAGAAAATATATACAAAAAGGGTCAACTTGAAATAGCAAAAGTATTTACACAAATGACAGATGTTAATACTCCTATAGATGCTGTAAGAAAATATGGAAATGAAATTGAGAACAAACTAAACACTCAAAAAAGTAAAAATAAAACAAAAGAAGACAAACAATAATGGTTTGTCTTTTATTATAAAAAAATAAACCTAAACCGAGATTATCGATTTAGGTTTTTGTTGGCGGAAGGAATGGGATTTGAACCCATGATGCCCTTTCGGGCATACCGGTTTTCGAGACCAGCACATTCGACCACTCTGACATCCTTCCATGCCAAAGTATAATATCACAAAATTTATTTTTTTTCAATTATTTTATTAGTACTATTGAACTTTTGTAAAAAGTATGTTATCTTTTTAATATAAGGGGAAATTTTATGAAATTAACTAAAAATCAAATAACAGACTTTGTTGAAAATTATGGTAATGACCATGTGTTTTTTGATTATTGTGTAAATGAAAAAGGAAATTACATCGTTAGATATATTCCAATTTTAGCCAAACTTGTAAGTCAAGAGACTTTACCTATAGCAATTAAAGAAATAAAACAAAATCCAACTAAATACAACGATTCAATTGTAACCATTGTTTTAACTGAAAACAAGGCATATATATTAAATGCAAACCAATACACAGATATGTCACTTGTTGAAAATTATCAAAGATTTTTAAATAACCAAGAAAAAGGACTATCGTTTTAAAATTTTTATAAAAAAACTCTATCTTAAAATAGAGTTTTTTTAGTTAAATTTTAACAAATTTTAACACATTTGAAATTTTATCTGTTGTTCCTGTTGTTACAATTATTAAATCATTTTTTTGTGCAATCTTGTTTTTTAAACATATTGATTTTGTCTGACTGAATATATCATCTTCTTTTTTTGATAATACAGGTACACAATTTGAAATCATGGACAAAGCGTTAAATGTTTTTTTTGTGTCTGCAATAGCAACGATTGGCACCTTTGCGTATTTAGTTGAAAATTTTAATGCATTTGTACCTTTACTTGTGTATGTTACTATTGCCTTAACACCTAAAAAGAAACTTGCATTTACTGCACTTTGTATAATTAGGTCGTTGCTTGTCTTTGGATTTTTTGGCATATTGTTAAACTTAGTATAATAGTCAAACTCACTTTCTGCTTCTTTTAATATTTTTACCATTGTTTTTACGCAAGACACTGGGTCATGTCCCATTGCACTTTCGCCAGATAACATAACAACACCCGCACCATCAAACACTGCTTTTGCAACATCACTAATTTCGGCACGAGTTGGACGAATTGATGTTATCATGCTTTCTAGCATTTCAGTTGCAACAATGCTTGTTTTTGAATATTTCTTGGCAAAACTAATTATTTTTCTTTGATAAATTGGTAGTTTTTCAAAACTTGCTTCAACACCCAAGTCTCCACGAGCGACCATAACACCATCACAGTTTGCAACTATTTCATCAAGATTATTTATTCCTGTTCTATTTTCAATTTTTGCAATAATCTTTATATTTTTATCGAATTGGTAAACATAATTTTTTAGTTCTTCCAAATCTTTTTTAGTGTTAACAAAACTTGCACTAATATATTCAACACCAAGCACAAGTGCTTGTTTTAAGTCTTGTTTGTCTTTTTTGTTTAAGTATTCAAAATCAAAATGTTGATTTACAAATGACAAACTTTTATTGTCTCTAAGTTCTCCACCTGCACACACTTTGCAAACCAATTCATTAGGTTTTTTATTTATTATTTTTAGTTTTAATTTTCCATCATTTGCAAGCACTATGCCACCAATCTTGGCATTATCCACACAAATTTTTTGAGTTATTTGCACTTTTGTGTTGTCTCCAATAACATTATTTGAAACAAAAGAAAATTGTTGTCCCCTTTTTAACATTATCTTTTTGTCTTTAAACGAACAAACTCTAACCTCTGGACCACGAGTATCAACCATAATAGATATTGGCATATTTAATTTTTCTCGTACTTTTTGAACTCTTTTTATATACATTTCTATATTCTCAAAAGTTCCATGACTGAAATTTATTCTAAAAACATTAACTCCTGCCTTTATTAATTTTTCTATCATTTTTTCACTATCACTGCTTGGTCCAAGTGTTGCTATTATTTTTGTTTTTCTTAACATTTTTTCTCCTTTATTTCTTAAAAATAAAGCAAAACAATTTGCTTTATTTTTTTATTATTTATTTATTGGATAAATTTTTTCAATTCCACCCATATACTTTCTTAAAACTTCTGGAATTGTTACACTACCATCTTCATTTTGGCACTGTTCAACAAGTGCTGGAAGAACTCTTGACGTTGCAAGTCCAGATGCATTTAAAGTATGACAATACTTTATTTTTCCAGTTTCTTTGTCTTTATATCTTATATTTCCTCGTCTTGCTTGATAATCATTTGCATTGCTTGCAGAAGATACTTCTTTATATATACCCATACTTGGAATCCAAACTTCAACATCATATGTTCGTGCCATACTGTGTGAGCAATCTCCTGCTGCAAGTTTACTCAATCTAAAATGAAGTCCCAATCTTTCAACCAACTTGCACGCTTTATCAACAAGTTCTTCAAAACTTTGTTTGCTGTTTTTTTCTGTTGCATATTGAAACATTTCAACTTTATTAAATTGATAGCCTCTTATCATTCCCCTTTCTTCTGTTCGATAGGAACCTGCTTCACATCTATAACATGGAGTATATGCAAACAATTTTTCTGGCAAATTTTCTTCTTTTAATATTTCATTTCTATGAATGTTTACAAGTGCAGTTTCTGCTGTTGGAAGAATAAACTTCTTTGGTTCGGTTCCTTCAAGCCAAAAAACATCTTGTTTAAATTTTGGAAATTGACCTGCCGTATATCCACTTTCTTCATTTAAAATATGTGGTGGTAAAATAAATTTGTATCCATCATTGATATGAGTATCAATAAAATAATTAAGTAGTGCCCATTCTAATCTTGCGCCAAGACCTGTATAAAGCCACGTACCTCTTCCACTAATTTTTGCGGCGCGCTCATAATCAATAAGTCCCAAACTTTCACAAAGTTCAACATGGTCTTTTGCTTTAAAATTAAATTCTGGTTTTTTGCCAAATTCTTTTATAACTTTATTGTTTTCTTTTTCACCTGGAAGTAAGTCATCGTCTGGCATGTTGGGAAGTGGAGATAAAAAGTTCCTTATATCTTCTTCAACTTTTTTTAATTCGGCGTCATATTCATCTATTTTTTTATTTAAATCTTTAACCTTTTCAAAAATTTCTTGTATATTTCCACCTTGTTTTTTTACTACTGGAACAGAGGCAGAGAGTTTGTTTTTTTCTGTTTTTAACTCATCGTTTTTAACAATTAAATCTTTTCTTTTATTATAAAGTTCTATAACATTTTTAAAATCAACATCAAATCCCTTTTTTAATAGTGCGTCATGCACATACTTTGTATTGTTTACAATTAAATTTATGTCTAACATAATTCTCTCCTATGCTTTGTTATTATATATCAACCAAATATCTTTTGCAACTAATAACAATAATTTTAACCACTATACCGCAAAATACACATATTTTTATGTTTAATATTGACAATTGTATTATACTAATTTAATATATAATAAAATATACATAGATATAGTATTTTTAAATTTAAACACAATAAATAAAAGGATTTTTATGGTTGTCAACTTTTTATCAGGAATTGCTCTTATATTATTTGGAACAAGTGTTATGAGTGGGGCTTTTGAAAAAATTTGTGGTACAAAAATTAGAAAAAGCATTGCAAAATACAAGTATAACAATTTAAAAAATGTTGGTTTTGGCAGTTTTTTAACTATTTTACTTCAATCTAGCACGGCTTCCGTTTCACTTATCATTGGTTTATGTGGTGCAGGAATTTTGGGTTTAACCCAATCAATTTGTTTAATTATTGGTTCAAATATAGGAAGTGCATTAAACATGTTACTTTTAATATTTCAAGGCATAAATGTTATTGGATATTTTGGACTTTTTTTGCTTGTTGGTGTTTTTTTAACTTTGTTTATAAAAAATAACAATGTAAAAAATTGGGGGCTTTGCCTTTGTGGATTAGGTTTGTTGTTTATTGGTTTATCTTTAATGTCAATGGCGTCTAACGAACTATCTAAAACACAAGGATTTGTTGATTTCTTTTTTAACATAAATAATCCATTTATTCTTTTTTGTTTAGGTCTTGTTATGTCTGCACTAATAAATAGCCCGATTGGAACAATGGCAATACTTGCTTCAATTTTATCAATGACACCAATGCTAATTTCATTAAATAACGCAATTTATGTTATTTATGCAATGAATATTGGAACTTGTATAACATTATTATTTATTGGGCTTTCACAAAACAGAAAAGCATTTAAAGCAAGTTTAAGTTATTTAACGTTTAATATTGTTGGAACAATTATTTTTTGTTTAATTAGCCTTTTTGATTGGGTAACTCCTCTTACATCTTTTTTAAATAATATTACTTGGCAACTAATTTTTATAAACATTATATTTAATGTTGTAACGGCAATAATAACACTTCCTTTTGCAAAAATATTTAAAAACTTTTTGGATAAAATTTTGCCTGACAAAAAAGAAAAATCACTAGAACAAATATCATCAATGCCAACTCTTGGATTAATACAACTAAATGCAAATGCACTTACTTTTTTCAATGAAACCTGCGATTATTTACAAGACAGTATGAAATACGTTTCAACATTTGAAGATGCAAATGATGAGCAATTAAAGCAAAAACTAAATGAAATTATATTATCAACACAAAACATGAATAAAAATTTATTGCAACTCAGTGGTGATTTGTCTGATAGTGATATTGATAATAAACGAGATTTAAACAATACATACATTGGCATTGAAAAAACAAATGTTAATATAATAAAACTGATTGACTCTTGCAAATATAACAACAAAAAAGTAAATTTCACACAAAAACAATTAAAAATTATACTTGCAATAAAACAACTTATGGAAGAAAATTTAAAAGATATGCGACAAATAATGGATGAAACAATAAATCAAGGTGGATTAACGAGTTCAGTTTTGTTGGAGCAAATAATAAAAAGACTTGAAAAAATTGTGAAATTAAAAATAAGAGCAAAAAAGAATATAATTCAAGACACTGTTTCAATGGAACAAAAAATAAGAAAATACACTTGTTTTTTAAATGTTATAAATTATTTTGAACAAATAAACACAAATTTAACTGATGTTATATTGGGTATTTGTAATATTAAATAAAAAAAACTTTATAGCAATATAAAGTTTTTTTATGCATTTAATTTTTATTTTTGTTTAATAAGTTATTATATATTGCCTGTGCAACTTTAATACCATCTTGTGCACTTGAAACAATTCCTCCCGCATAACCGGCACCTTCTCCACAAGGATAAATTCCTTTAATGTTTGACTCTAAGTTTTCATCACGAAGAATTGTTATTGGAGAGCTACTCCTTGTTTCAACACCAATTAAAATATCATCGTCAAGAGCAAAATGTTTGTATTTTTTTCTAAAAATATTTAATCCTTCTTTTAAACTTGTATATACAAAATTTGGTAAACAGTTTTTTAAATTAGCAAATTTATAACTTGGCAAATATGAACATTGTCCATTATTTATTTTGTTATCTAAAAATGAGCCCACACTTTCAACAGGAGCACTAAAATTTCCACCACCAAGATTATATGCAAGTTTTTCATATTTTTCTTGAAAATATATTCCAGCAAGAACATCATCACTTTCATAGTCGCTTGGCATAACATTAACTAAAATTGCACTGTTTGAATATTTGTTATCTCGTTTAAAATTGCTCATTCCATTGGTTACAATTTCTCCATTATTTGATGAAGATGCAACAACCATTCCCCCCGGACACATACAAAAAGTAAAAACACTCCTTCCGTTATTTAGGTGTGTTACAAGTTTATAATCTGCAGTTGGAAGAAAATTAGAATAATTTTCTCCATATTGCATTTTGTTTATATTTTCTGCTTTTTGTTCTAATCTCACGCCCATTGCAAAAGGCTTTTGATTTATATTTACATTTAAATTTTTTAACAATTTAAAAGTGTCTCTTGCACTATGTCCCAAACAAAGGCATAAAAAATCACAATCAATTATAGTTTTTTTATTTGTTAGCGTATTTAATACTTCTATACTTTTAACTTTATTATTTTCTAAAAAAATATTTACAAGTTTTGTATTAAATTTTATTGTTCCACCCATTGATATAACATCTTGTCTTATATTTTTAACGACATTGCAAAGTTTATCACTTCCAATATGTGGCTTGCTTTCGTATAAAATTTCTTCGGGTGCTCCATGAATATAAAATTCGTTTATAACTTTATTACAAATTTCAGATTTTAAATTTGTGTTTAACTTACCATCACTAAAAGTACCTGCTCCCCCTTCTCCAAATTGGACATTTGAAAGTGTGTCAAGTTTGCCTTTTTCCCAAAAATCTTTTACTTTTTTTATTCTGTTTTCAACACTATCACCTTGCTCTATAACAATTGGATTTAATCCCATTTTTGCAAGCGATAACGAACAAAACATTCCACTTGGTCCAAACCCAACAACTATAATTTTTTTATTGCAATTTATTTTGTTATATGACAATCCACTATAATCTATTGTAATTTTTTCATATTTAAACTTTTTTTCTAATTCAGTATTAAAAAATTCAACTGCAATAGATAAATAATAAAAAATATTTGGTTTTTTTCTAGCATCAATTGCTTTTTTTATTATTTTTATATTTTTTATTTTATTTTTATTTATATTTAATTTTTTTGATATATTATTTATCAAATAATTTTCATCATAATTTAAAGGTATATTATTTAAATTTATTTTTATCATAAATTTTCTCCAACAATTTTGCCACTAGTCCACGCCCACTGTAAATTATATCCTCCACAAAGTCCGTCAACATCAATAATTTCACCCGTAAAATATAAATTTTTGTTATGTTTATATTGTAAACTTTCTGTTAAATCATTAAGAGAAACACCACCACTTTTAACTTGGCTATTTTCATAATAGCCTAATACATTAAATGGTAATGATTTAATCACATTTGTTAGCAAATCAATATGTTTTTTGGTTATATTTTCTTCATTTTTTATTTTACACATTTTTAATATATAATTATTTATTTTTTCATTAAATATGCCCTGCATAAATTCTTTTGCATTTATAAAATTATAATTTAATCTATCTCTTAATAATTTTGTTAAATCTTCTTTATTTAAGCTTGGAATTAAATCTATACAAATTTTAGCATTGTAATTTTTTTGTCTTGCAAGATATGCAGATAAATTAAAAATACATATTCCACTAAGTCCTTTATCTTTAAAAAGTACTTCTCCATTTTCTTTAATCTTTTTGTTTTTTAATTCAAGCGATACTTCAACATTAGATAGTCTTAACCCTGCCAAACTATGAGTGTCTTCTTTTGTTTTTAATGAAACTAAACTTGGTGAAAAATTATTATATTTTATATTTAATTGCTTTAAAAATTTATCATTACTTCCAACTGCAATAACAATTTTATCATAAACATAATTTTTTACGCTTGTTGTTATTTTAAATTTGTCATCAACATTTTCAATAAATAAAACTTCTTCGTTTTGTTTTATGTCAACTTTATTTTTATTTAGATTATTAACTAGTACTTCTATTACACTTTTTGCAGTATTTGACAGTGGATATACCCTACCTTCTTCGTCAAAATAAGTTACAAGTCCAATACTTTCAAAAAATTTTATTGTTTGATTTTGATTAAATTTTTTTAAATATTTCAATATATCAGTATTATAAGCAACATCAAAATTTTTTAAATTGGTTAAATTACATCGCCCATTTCCTGTAACCAACAATTTTTTACCAACTTTGTCATCGTTACAAAACAATGTTACATAATTATTTTTTGATGCAAAAATAGAACAAATCATTCCACTTGCACCACCACCGATAACTGCAATATTACTCATTTTTTTCTCCTACAAAATATTAACACATCAAATGCTATTAAACAATAAAAATTCACCCATGTGGGTGAATTTTTACAATATTTATTGTTTTTTATCACTACTATTTTCTTCTTCGCTATCATCATCAGTACTTTGTTTGTTTATAGGTTGTATAGTCATTGCCGTTGATAGTTTTCTCATTTTCTTTCGTTTTGATACTATAATCAAAATTATAATCAAAATTATTAAAAGAATTAGTCCTAATACACTACCCATAATTATCATTGCAACAGTGAAGTCGCTTGGACTTGTTAAAAATTTAGCATTTTCTGTTATGTAGCCAAACAAACCATCAAGATGAGTGACTGCATATTCCTTGTCTAATAAAAGTTCTGTAACTCTATAATTTTTCAAGTCAAACGTTCCATTAAATGGATTTTGCTCTGTTCCTATTGGTTGCCAGAATCTTTCCAAAAGATTAAAGTTTACTCTCACAACATAGTAACCATCAGCATAAGGAATTGTTCCCTTTGCTTCCACATTATTGTTTATTAAATATGCCATTGCAGCAAGTTGCTTTTCGTTTGTAATGAGATATGGATCGTTTTCAGTTCCCATTCCTCCAAACATTTCCCAAACATCAATCCATAAAAGTTGTTTAAATGTTGCTTTGATTACATTTGTGGAGTTTGTAATAAAGCCATTTGTTTGATTTATTAGCATCGTTATTGTATTTAATTCTATTGGATTTCCGTTTAATGTAAGCGAAGTTAGTTCATATCTAATTGTTGTACTTAACTTAAATGTTAAATTTGTGTCATATTTGTAAGACTTTACTACATTTGTTGTTTCATTTTTATCAATTTCAAATACGCCACCCATTCCGTTTTCAACAACAAACTGAACATTTATTGTTTGTGGTGCAATATCTAATTTGAATTTTACATAACCACGAGACAAATCTTTTGCACTTATTTTATAGGTGCTATTTGTTATTACTTCACTATACTCACCCAACCATGCTCTATGGAAATAACCATAGTCTAAATCGTATATTTCAAGTCTTATTGTATCACCCACTCTATATATACTATCTTCTTTTGCAGTATCACTTGAAATTCTTAATTTTGCGTGCTCTGTTTGTTCAATTATGACATTTACCTGTTTGCCAATAAATTCTGCGTAGAATGTTGTTGGCGTTAATATTGTTTGTTCCATTAAACTTGTTGAGTGTTCAATTTCTTGTGAACCTTTTAACCATCTTAAAAAGTCATAACCTTCATCGCAAACAGCACTTATTTGTACAACTTGATTATAAAGTGGTTCACTATCTGAAATTTGAGCACTACCACCAACATAAGCCACAACATTAACATGAATAGTATAATATAAGTAAACAACAATATTTTCTTCACCCATTACTTCATTGTATTGCGTTGTGTTTAGTTGTGATTTATCTGTTATATCAGGACTATACGACCAACCATAATATGTGTAATTTAAAAGTCCAAGAGGAGCAACAATTTTAACTTGTGCACCAGGTGCATAACTGATACCTGTTATTTGATTATTTTCGTTGTAGTTTGTAAATCTATCAAGTGAATTTGGGAATATGTCTTGATATGATAAGCCTAAATCAGAAACAGAGAAACTTGGTACGAACACTAAATCAACTTTATATCTTTCTTTTTCCCAAATGCCATATAAAGTGCATTCGTAATCATAATTAACATCAGTTGAAAGATTTGCATCACTGGAACCTCTAAATCCGTAAATTTTTTCATTTACACCATTTATTGTTTCTATTGAATATATGTTTGCACCTTCAAAATAATAGTTAATACCTGTTCCATCACTTTTTGTATTCCAACCAGCAAATACATAACGATATCTTTGTGGAGATATCACATCGTTAGAAAGTATAGGGTCAAACGTTGTTTCGCCAAAGTTTACACTACTTGTTACACTTGTTGGGCTATCTGGATAATTATAATCAAAGGTTACTAAGTATTTATAAGGAGAAATTGAAATAGTAATCACTTCGTCTTTTGTTACATTTTCAATCTTTCCATATGAATAAGCACTATATGTAGATGATTCAATAACAGGAATAGGAGTTATGAAGTAATTATTTTCATTTAACTTATAACCATTTAATATGTAGAGAACTGTTGAAACTGTTCCTCCTGTTTTTACATATGCCGTAAATATTTTGTTGTCTTTTGATGATTCTATTTGAGTAACACCCAAAGAATTGTTAGAATACTCAAATATGTTTGCACCTACTTTGTCAATAACAAATTTAACAATATTTGTTTTTGCTTTTATATTTATGTTTATATTTGTTTGAATAAACAAATTTTTGATTGTGAAATTAGTACCAACTTTGTTGTAATCAAGTCTTGGGTCAATTATTAAATCACTAAACTCATAACCTGCTTTTTCTTCAATATTAAAGTTTATCTGTTCGCCACTATAAGTTGAAATTGTATAAGTTATAACATTGTTATTTTTAACTGTGTCAACAAGTTGTGTGTTAGAATTTTCTGTAATATTTAAACTTGCAAAATCTATTTCTTGGGTTGTAAATATTTCGCTATCTGGCAAAGTAACATTTATTGTAAGTGTTATTGGTTTCCCAACAAACACAGCAATAAACTCATAGTTTTGTGTAACTCTTGTTGCTTCAATGCTTAATTGTGTTGAATAATCTTCATAATTTCCATCATCATTAACTTTCACCCATTTTGAGAACTGATAATAATGGTTTTCATCTTCAACTGCTGTAACAATTTTTGCATCATATCCATATTTTATAATTTGTTCATATGAATATATATCTCCAACACCATCAATTGATAATGAGCCTCTTTCGGTGAAGTTTACAGAATATTTAACACTATACTTATTTATGTTGTACACAAGATAAATAGTGAAATCATCTTTAACTTGGAATACAATCTCATTATTTTCTCCTATACTTACAAGTCCGTCAGTTGATGTTAAACTATATTCCATATCATTTCTTGATGACCAAGAACCAAATGAATAACCGACATAAACATTGTTGTTTGGAGTTAAAATAACATTTTTATTATAGTTTACAATGAACGATGAATTTGAATTAAGATTTGTAATATTGCCGTCAATATCAAGTTCAACAATATTCATTGCATCAATGTCAACATCAAATGTAACATCATGTTTTACTGCAACCACTTTTACAGTAAATGAATCATATACATATGGAATAACAATGTTTCCGTTTGATGTTACTCCACTTATTGTAACAGTAACATTGTCTATGTTGTCAACAATTACAAACGAACCTTTGTTTTGTGAAGTTGTTTCAAAAATCCATGAACTTAAATTTGTATCCACCTTGTATCCATGTGATGGTGTAATTGTAAATGTTAAAGTTTGTTCTGTGTAAACATTTGCTTGATAATACATCACATCATTTACAACTCCGTCTATTGTAAATGTTCCTTTGTTGTCTAATGACGAAATTGAAACTTTGTTTATACTTGGTTTAATATTTACAGTAATTGTTATATCAGAAACAAAATTTTGTAATGTTCTAGTTAAACTCAAATTGTTTCCAGATAAAGTATAATCATAATCACTTTCAACTTCCCATGATTCTATTTCATAACCTTCGTTGCAAACAACATTTATTTCAATTATACTTTCAGTTTTTGCAACAAATGAAAATTCTCCTGTTTGTTCAGTTGTATAACTACCAAAACTAACAACTCCACGATTTTTGTCGTTTACTTTAATAGTTATTGTGTTGTCGTTTTGTACAAAATTTGCAGTTAAAGCGTAATTGTCTAAAAATTGATTTATAGAAATTTCTTTTTCTGTGCTATTATTTACATCAATTAAGTCAGATGTCCATTTTTCAAAAGTATAACCGGTATTTTCTGTTAATGTTATATTTACACTATAAGAAGTTTTAACGTCTAATACAATTTGACTATTTGTTTTTCCATCTATTGATTGTGATGTGATAGTGTTTCCTTCGCTGTCAATTACATCAATTATCACATTTGCATGACTACTATTAATCTCTAGCTGATAATCATTTTCTTGCCACATGGCATCAAATGATGTTGTTTCTGCATAGTTATAAACATAATCTTCGTTTAATTGTTCATTTGACCATGACTTAAATGTGTAGCCATCTCGTTTTGGTTCAATAAGTACACCAACTGGACTATTATATGTTGCATTTTTGGAAATTTGTGTTGGTCTATCTTGTTCGTCTACATCTAATATGTTCCATACCAAATTATCAACATTTTCAAAATATCCACCATTAGCATTTAAAATTATTTGATATCCATTTGCAATATAAACAACTTTTAATGTTTTATTTGGATAGAAAGAATCGTCCAGTAATGTGTTTTCATTAAATTCAATGATTTGTCCATCTTCGGTTTGCCATTTTGTCATGTCTTGGGTAAATCCTGTTTTTAATGCTTCAACAAGTTGAACATTTATTGATGACAATGTTGAATTAAATTCAACTGTAATTGTTGCTTTGGTATCGTTTTCACTAAATGTCCAATTTGTGTTTGATTTAAAAGTTCCACCATTTGCATCTAATGTAATTGTTAATGTTTTTGGTGCAAATTTTGCATATATAACATTGTTTTTTGCTTCTATAGTTATGTTTTCTATTTCAAGTGATGGTTCCCAACCAATATCAAAACTATACCCAAAAAATTCATAGCCAGATTTTGCACAAGCAATATCCATGAGTGAAACATCTTGATAATAATTATATAATCCATCTATATTTGTTAATGTTCCACCTTGTTTATCGCTATCAGTTACAAATTCTCCGTTTACTTTTGTTGCTAATATTATATTTAAATTAAACTTTTTAATTGTCCATTTTGCATATGCAGTTTTTTCTGTTTGGTCAACTGGCCAATTATTTTCATCTATTATTGTATTTTCATTTATTAAATTTCCATCTAAATACCAACCAACAAATTCATAACCTTCATGTTGTGGTATTGGCATAACAGATATTTTTTGACCATAAATCAAGTTTGAAGATAACAGTTCATTGTTTTCCATACGCTCTGGGTTAATCATATCAAAATTGTCTTCAATATATTGGTAAATTATTGTAACACCTTTGTCTGTGATTGCTCCAAGTATATCATTAGCAAAATAATTGTTTGAGTCACTTCCACTTAGTGTGAATGTTATTGTTTTATTTGTTCCAACATTTGCGTTGTCATAATTTGCAACTACACTAACATCATCGCCGTCAACTAAATTATTGATGGTTAAATTTCCAATAACGTTTGCATTTCCATCAAACACTTTGTTAAAGCCCTTATCACAAACTATGTTTAATTCTCTTTTTTGTATTGTGAAAATAACTCCTGTTTGCAAAACTAAATCTAAATTGTTTGAAACAAGATTTGATTTAATTTCATAATTTCCTGCAATATATTTTGTTTGATTTGTAAGATATTCAATAACTAAATCACCAGTAATTTCGCTTGCATAATCTTGTAATTTTTCCACATTTAAATCACTAATAATATAAGTTATTGTAAAGTCATCTGTTCCATAAATAATTGATTGATTTGCATCTGGAATAATATTTACCGTTCTTTTTGTTATATCTCCAAAAAGATTATTTGTAACATTATAGTTATTTATGTCATCGCCTTGGAATGTAACATTGATTGCAATGTTTTCTTTAACATCTTTTTGGCTATAAGTTCCTGTTGCAGTTAGAGAAAATTTAGTATCAAGTTTTTGACCATTTTTATCTAATATTGAAATATCGCCTTTAAAAATGTTTGTTGCGTCATAAACTTTATCTAAATTATCAGCACTGAGTGATATTACTTTTTTGTTTATAACAAAATCAACTTGGCTTGTTACAACGCAAGTTTCATAATTATCGCAACTAACATCATAACTTGACAAAGTATATGTTCCAACATCAATTCCGTCAAAGCATACTGTTCCATAAATGTTCTCTTCGTTTGCTGTGTAATCAAGTGTCGTTATATCTATATCTTCTATATACTTATTATCATATTCTTTTTGCAATAAATTAATATTTTTATCGGTTGCAGTGATAACAACATTTAGTGTGTTTGCCTTTAAAATTTCAAACAATTCTTTTAATGCGTCAACACCCGAAATAATATTATAGTTTTCGTTGTCCCAACCTTCAATTGTTAGGTCATATTTTCCAACATTTTCGCCTGATGTTCTTGAAAAATGTATTGTTACTCTTTCGTTTAATGCAGTATTTATCGTGTACGCTAAAATTGGGTCATCTTCTCCATATATTTTATTAAAGTAATTGTTTGGAATATCACCACTATTTAGTGTTATTTCGTATGCCAAAATTGTGAAGTTGAATGTGTTTTCGCCTTGTATTTCGTAATTTTGTGAAGCAATGCTAAATTCAACTTGATAATTACCAACATTGGTTGGTGGATTGTTAGAGTTATATCCCGAATTTGATATATAAAGAGCATCAAGGGAAATATCAGTTTTTTCACTTGAATTAATAAATGTAATAATTGGCGAAATTTGTACAGGAGTTGCTGAATATGTATACTTTGTTACAATATCATCAAAAGATAAATTAATTTGAACTTTTACAACTTCAATATTGCCTATTAAACTAATAGAATAATTTGATGTTACATCATTAGTTTCGTTAACAATTCTTAAATTTGTTAAATCAACACTTTTTATATCAACATTTCCTACTTCATTTTTTGTAAATTCTGCAAAACCACTTAACGTATTTGTTGAAAGAAGTTTATCTCCAACATCTTGTGATACTACAAAATCACTTGCCACAATTTGATATGTATTTGTTGTTGAAAATACCAATTCTGTGTATATTTCCAAAACAATTTCTCTTTTTAGTATTGTTCCTGTTGCCGAAACATTTAACACATAGTTTGATTGTGGTAAACTTTCTGCATTTTCTATAACGAATTTAATGTTATGCGTTCCAACTTCACTTGTGTAGAGTCCATCATTGTCAACATAATAACCTTTAATTACAATATTATCGCCTGAATACGCGTCCACTGATGTCAAATTGGTAAGTCCACTTGGATTGTATACATAACTATCACCCGAATATTTTTTATCTTTGCTAAAATTAATATTGTTAATTTCTTTTGGTGTTATTGCAAATGTTAAATTATTTATTTCTGCATTGCAATTATATATCTCAAATGCAACATTATATGTTCCAATATTTTTAGCTTCGCCTTCAATGATACTTATTTCGCCAAGTGTATTATCGCTTAAAGTAATTGATTGAACTTGTCCGTTTGCGTCAACAAATTGCAATTCAATTTGTGATGAAATGTCATAACCTGTGTAAACAAAACTATCAGTTTTTAAATTTACCACTGTTACATCAAATTCAACAATTTCAACACTTCCAAAATATCCTGTTAAATTATAGTTTGTATTTATAATATTTACGCCGTTAACAATAATGCCAACATTTTCAAAAATAACATGATTATCACTAACATTATAAACGCCAACATCTAAACCTAACTCATACATTTTGAATGTTCCGTTTACAGATTGCCCGTCCACTATTCCAACAAAATCTTCCACCACTAATTCTTGTTTATGGTCGCTTGTTGGATTGTAAGTAACTTGTTTGTCAATTTGAATCAATAAATCTTTCTTTTTAATAGAAAAATTTATTTGATTATTTAAATAATCTTTTACAACAAATACAAAATTATTCGAACTTGAAGATATGGTTGCAACATAATCGCCAGCATCAATCGGTATATTGTTTGTGTTGTAATTTATTATAATTGAGTTTTGTGCTTCTTCGTATATTTCGCTTGGAACATTTTGAAGCAATAAATAACTAGTTATGCTTTGGCTATTTCCGTTATAAGTAAAATCTATTTCGTCAACAACTATGTCAACAGCAAGAGAATTGATTGTAATTTCTCCACTGAAAGATATTTCATAATTGTTTGTTGTGTCTTGGTCTAAATTGTTTACAACTTTTAAACTGCTTACATCAAGATTGCCCATTTCAAAATTATATGTTTTTGCATCTTTAAACTTTAATACAATATAGCCACTTAAATTTTGTCCATTTGCCAATGTCCCTGTTATATCTAATAAAGTACTATCAACTTGTTGATTTAGTCCATTGTAAACAAGGTTTGCCGAACTATTAACACTTAAAGTTATTTGTCTTTTTGTTATTTCTCCATATATAACATCAGTACTTAATTGATAATTAAAGCAATCACTGCCACTTAGTTCAATAAGTACTTGATATTTACCAATATCACTTGTTGGTTTTAGTGTTTCATCAACATAAACTGCATTGACAAATTCAACTTGGTCGCCGTCAATTATATTGTCTGCACTTATTTCCCCTAAAAAGTCTGAATTTCCATCATATGTTTTATTGTTTGATAAAACGCTTAAATTTAGAGTTCTTTTATTGACATTAAATTCAATTATTGTAGTTTTATTTTGTATTGTAATTGCAAACGAATATTTGCCTGCATTTATAACTTCATCGGTTGGTTGACCAATATCAGTAGCATAATACAACAAATTAGAAAATACTGAATTTGTTTCATCTTTTATAAATATATAAGTTGTGTCAGTTGGAATATATCTAACTTTTATTAAACCATTTGCAAGTTTATCTTGTTTATCATATTCAAATAATGAAATCGGTCCTATGTCAAATTCTTCATACAAATTGATTATTTCAATATGTGCCGTCAAACTTACAAATTGGTAGTTACCGGATAAATCTTCGTTTGTTTGTCCATAAATAACTAAATTATCATTGTTTAAATCTACATAAGGTGGAATATTAAATGACGTTAAATAAATTTGGTTTGTTGAATTATAAGCATCTTCGCCCAAAATATTATTAACAATGTATGATCCAAGAGCACTATCATTTGTTGACAATGTTCCTTTTATGTTATGTCCTTTAACAAGACCATTATTATTTGTTGAAGATGGGTCAATTACGTCTTTGTTTTGTAAATAATATGTTGCTTTATTGCCATTGTAATTGAAGTTTATTGTTTCTTCAATGCTTATAGAAATTTGCCTTCTATTTATTGTAAATAATGTATCTCTTACAACATATTCATTAACAAGTTCTCCATTTTCATTTACAAGTATGTAATTTGGTGTTGTTCCACTATTAACAGTATAAAGTTTTATTTTATATGTTCCTGCATTTGTTGGATTATCAATGTAAGTTTGGGTTTGTGGCATCAAAGAATATTGCGATTTTATTACACTAGAAATTTCACTACTTACAATTTCGCCGTTTTCTTTATATACAGTATAAGTGAATTTTGGTAGTTGAACATCACCATTATATACTATATCATTATCACTAATTCCAACAACTATTTGCGCTTGCAAAATGTTGACTTCACTATTAACAATGCTGGAAATATCATATGAATAGTTTGATGTGCTATCTTCATTAAACAAATCTTCAATTTGTATTGAGAATGAAATAAATTCACTTTCTAATTCATTTAACACATAGTTTCCAACATTTGTTTTATGAAGATTTATAGTTCCACTTATTTGTTCGCCCGAAACAAGTCCTGTTATATTAAAGTAAATTATATCAATTTGCGTTGATTGTCCAGTATAATATGTTGTGTAAACTTCATCAATTATATTAAATTGAAGTGCTTTTTGAGTTATACTTCCATAATAATTTAAGTTTGGAAGTTTATAAGAACTTAATAAATATTTATCTGCAAAACCATCAGCAACAATGCTTAATGTTATTTTTTTGTTTGATCCAACATTTTTATCTTCATATGTTCCACTAACTGCAACAGCATCACCTGAAACAATACCATTTACAACAATGTTATTTTTGTTTACTGTATTTGTTCCGTCGTATACCTTATCAGTGTTTGTTACTTCAACCGACAAAACTTTTTGATTTATTAAATATTCAAACAATTTATTGGAATTTGCAATGTTATAGTTATCTAAACTTATATTAAAAGTATATAAACCTGCATATTTTATATCTTCAAAAGAATCAATATTTACTGCACTATCTTCGCTCCATGGCAAAGTTCTTTGCATATTTGTAAATTTACCGTCTAAACTTTGCTCTTTTGACGAAATTGTTAATATATATGCCTTACCATCAACAGTAAACCCTGTGTTTATTTTTGCAACAATTTCTTTAATTGTTCCGTCATATGTTGTTTCTGTTTCCAGTAAAGTAATTGCATCCAACGAAAGTGTTTTCTTTTCAATAACAATTTGTGATTTATCACTATATGTAATGCTATAATTTCTTGTGTAGTCTATACCATTTTTAGTTATTATTATGTTTTTGTTCACTTGCAAACTATCAAAAATATAATAACTTTTTGCATTGTCGCCCGTTGTGGTAAATGACCAAGAAATAGTATCTCCTTCACCAAGAGTATAATTATTTGCAAATATATTGTCTTGTGGATAAGTTGCATTAGAATAACAAGCATTTTGTCCAACAATATATTCAAAAGTTTTTGTTTCGTTAGAACCACTAAATTTAATTAAAAGTGGTCTTTTTGTAATATCAAAAATAGTATCGCTTGTATTTAAAACTATGTCAAAGTTGTCGTCTTCAACTCCGTCTAAATAACATTCAAATTTATAATTACCAACTTGAACTGCTTTACCATTATCTAAAACAGTTTCTTGACTTAATGTTTCATATCTAAATTTAAGTTCGCTTGTTGGCATCGTTACTGCAGTTTGAATTGTGTATTCTATGTTTACTTCTTTACCTGTGTAAACATATTCTTTTTCATTAACAATTACAACATTTATTTGTGCTTTTGTAATTTGTAATTTGTTATGTAATTGCTCTTGACTTGAACTTGAATTTATAAATTCTAATACATAATTTTGTTCAATGTTGTATTCTGTTGCGTCTTGAATATTGTAAATTTTTAAATTGATAGTTTTATCATAATCTTTTAAATTATAATAAATTCCAACATTTACTATATTGTTAAATGTTATATTCCCACTCAAAGTATCGCTTGATGTTAAATCAATGGACACATTTGAAGAATTTACAACAAATTCATCTGCATCATAAATTTTTATTGAATTTACGCTGACTGAAACTGTTTTTTTGTTTATAATTCCCCTAACAATCGCAAAGTCATCATTATTTAAAATGTAATTGTTATTATTTTTGTTTTGAGTGTTTAGTTTAATAATAATATCTTTGTAATCACTATTATTTTGTGATGCAAGTGTTTTTTCAAATTCGTAAACAAAATTTGGCAAATATTTAGATAAATATTCGTCAGTTAAAATTGATTTGTTTGTTAATTTATCAATTATGTCAAAATTTAAAGTTGAATTTACTAATTTTGTTCCATCATATTCTTTTTCGTAAACATAATCACTTTCAAGATATTTAACATCAATAACTTTTTTATTTATAGTCAAAGTTGTTTGAATATTTGAAATTGAAACATTTTCATTTTGTTTGAATTCACAAGTTACAACATAGGTGTCTGCATTTAAAACACCTAAGTTTAAAGTATCATTATTAGTTAAATCATATGTGATTGTATTAAATAGTCCAGTGTATGTAATTGATGTTACTTCCAAATATGAAGCCATTTCTCCCAATTTTGGAAATACACTGTGAAATTGTCCATCAAAAGTAACACTGGTTTTACCTTCCCAATCTAAATTAGTTATTGTTTTTAATGTAATTTCAAAATAACCTATTATTGTTATATTAAAATTTGAAATTAAATCTCTTCTAATTTCTATACTGATATTTTCATTAGATTGATTATAAATTCCAACATTTGCACTATTTGTTTTTACTGTATAGTCAAAATTTATATTTTCACTTAAATAAGTTCCAGAATATTCTGCAATTTTTCCATCATATACTTTTGTTAAATTGCCACCAGAAATTGTTAAAGATACATCTTTTGGTAAAATTTGGCTGTTTGGGTCAATGTTATTTAAATTTAAATTATAGTTTGATGTTTGTGCATCTGTTCCTTTAACAGTATAAGTCCAAACATCTTTGCTTAAATTAATTTTGCTATATGCATTCACTCCACTATATTGACCAACAACTGTTACAACTTCACCAAATGGGAAATTTATATCATTTATTGTGGTTTGATTTGTTTTATCGTATTGTTTATCAATGGTTAAATAATTTTGAAAAATAGCAACCTTTGTGATTTCAACTGTAAATGTGTACGTTTTTTCTAAATATAATCTCGTATCTGTGTTTGATGTTGCTCTAATTGTTAAAGTATAAACTCCACTATCCACAACATTTTTAAATGTAATCTTGTTTGTGTCGTTTGTCAGTAAAACTGAACCTTTTTTCCATGAATATTCATAACCTAAACTATAAGAATTTAAGTTTGTTATTTCATATTTTAATTCATTTGTTTTAGCGTTGTATTGTTTTGTTAAGTTGTCACTTTGATAACTTACACCGTCTAAATATTTAGAAATTTCTAAATCTGCAAGTGTCCAATTTGCATAAAGAGTTGCATCTTGATACAACCACACAGTGCTATTTGTTATTTTTGTCCCATTTGAAGTTGTCCAACCTTCAAAGTTATAACCCAATCTTTGCATTGTTTCTGCATTTGGCAAAACGGCACCATAATTTTTAATACTGTATTCAACAGTTTTTTGCATAGCAAATTTTGTTTGATAAATAATATTTCCACTAAGCTCGTTTTCATCTTCTATATTATAATTAAAGGTAATGTTCCTTAAAGTTGTAACATATACTTTTATGGTTATTGATGCTTCACTTGTGTCGATTAAATAAGCTAGTTCATTATTAACAACATATGTATCAACACTCACTTCATTATTATTTATTGTTATCTTATTTATCCAATAGTTTTGTGCTATGTCAATTTGTACTCTTAAATATTGACCTTGCAATCCAGCTTTATTTGCTATAATTTTAACATTGTATGTTTCATTGTCCTGAATTTGTTCAAATGATGGACTTATAACATCAAATGATATTAAATTTTCAACACTTATACTTGAATTATCTTCACAAACACCTATTATATTTAAAGAAATTGAGTTTGCATCTTGTCCACTTATTATAAATTGCCCGTTTAAAATATAACTAAAATCATTTGTAAAATCTTGGTCTTTTGTTTGAACAGAAAAATCAAAAACATTTATTTTAAATTGCTCGCTTTCTTGTGTATATGTTCCAACTTCATTTTTTGAAGTTTTTAGTGTAACATTTACAGACATATTATTGTTTTGTAAAAACAACTTATCTAAACTATTAACAGAATAATATTTTTCTGCTATTAAAATTTCATCACTTGTGTCCCCAATTTGATAGATTGTTCCATTAACATCAAAATTTATTACATATGGTGTTATTTCACCAAATATTTCTGTGTAATAATAATTTTCAATAATTGTATTATCGTTTAGTGGTTTTAATGTAAATTGCATTTTTATATCATTGCCAACATGTATACTTGAATATGTTGCAACTATTTCAATGTTTTCACCACTAACAAGATTTGTGAAATACAAATAATTATCTGGAACTTTATTGGTATTATCAAAAACTTTTGATATTTTTGAAATAAGAATAGAAGCGTCGTCAATAAATTCTAGCTTTCTTTTGTCTACACCAATTCTAAGTTCATTTGAAGTGTTTGTAACTTGTCCAACACAATACGATGTTGTATTGTTGTATGATTTAGAAGTTGCAGTAACAACACAACGATAAACACCACTATCTGCAAAATTTTTAACATTTATTGTTTTACTTGTAGAATTTATAATATCTTGCCATTGTCCATTTGAAGTTTGTTTTTGCCAAACATAAGAAAAAGTTAAAACCGAACTTTGCAAATCTTTCACATTTATTGAATGGTTTTGTCCATCATAAATCCAATCCGTTTGTCCATCAATTGTTGCAATTTGTGGTTTTATGCTTTTTACACTATAACAAGCAACAAAAGTTGTTTGTGAAGTGTTTGCGTATACAAAATTATTTACATCACTTGTTGAATAAACCTTATTATTTGTGTCACCTTTTAATATAAAATATTCGAATTCATACACGATTTCTTCATCGCTCCAAACCCAAGTTGGAAGATTACTAAATACATCACTTGTATAGATATTTGTTCCATACAAAACTGTGCCTTTAATAGTTTTTTGTCCATTTTTAAATGTACCTTCTCCAGCATCAAATGTAACCGTTATTTCTCTTGCTGTCCACTTTGGTATAAATTGTACAGTTTCTTTGTTTAAAGTATAATTTTTATAAGTTTCAAATTTACCGGTGCTACTGTTATAAGGCATATAAACAACATCATCATATTGCCATCCTGCAAAATTAAATCCTGTTTGTGTTGGAATATTAGTAATTGAATAATCATTACTTTTATATGTTACGCTACCAGTTGCAACAACTTGACTTAATATATCATTATAAAGAGTATAAGTTACTTTTGCAGGTGATAAGTATGGTTTAAACACAATTTCAGCACCATCTTGACTAGGTACGCCATTACTATTGAATGCGTTTATTCTAAAACTTGAAGAAGAATATTCCACAACATAACTTGTGTCATCTTTATATTGCCAACCACTAAAATTGTAAAGTGCTGGTGTAATTGTTAAAACTGGTGGCATTTTGTTTATGCCATCAATAATAAATTTGTTTGTGCCATATTCAAGTTTTGCAGAAGTTGGAACAAAACTTGGTGTAAATGAAAATGTGTTATATTCATCAGAATAATTTGAATAATCAAATTTAACATTATATATGTTTGCTTGATAAACAGCAATAAAGAATATATCACTTTTAGGCTCAATTTCGCCGGCATTATAACCAACTGTAAAAGAAGTATTTAAAGAAGGAGTATAATTTGAATAATCAATACTACTTAAAATACCATTATCACGAGAAATAATTATCCAACCTTTAAATGTGTAACCATTTTTTGTTGTATTTGCTAATTTAATAGGACTGCCAACATATGCAGTATTGCTCAAAGAACCGTTTACAAGAACTTGAATTTCACTTGATGAAGCAGATTGCAGTTGCAAAATATTGCTATCGCTATATTTATAAACAATGTTTGTATGGATATTTGAAACTCTATAATTTGGGTTTATTATTATTTCAATAGGCGAATCAGTGTGATTTTTAAATGTTTGTTTTAATAATTGTCTACTAAAACTTTGTACACTTTGATTATTTATTGTTGTTTTTTCACCATCAATAATAAGTTCAAAATTTTCAATAGATTTATCATTTAATATATTTTCCAAAACATATTTTTTTACAATATTTTGGTTATTATCTTGAATATTTATTACAATATTATTATTTTCGCTTGTTACAGAAACAACTGTTCCATATGTAAACTTTTCATCATATGTTGTTTCTATATTGTTTAAATTATCGGTTATTTTTATGTTTGAAGATAAGAGTGTGATTTTAAAAGAAATATTAACGTTTGTGTTATTATTTAGAGCAAATCCATCAAGTGTTATTCCACCCCATGTTGCATCATCACCAGCAATAGTAAAGTTTGAAAAATCTGTTGGTGTAACAATTTTAATATTTTCTTTTTTTAATGAAGCAAAATCTTGTTGAGATTGTGCTAGTTGCAATCTAAATTCAAAAACATCATCAGTTTTTATTTTAATATTGTATTGTGTACCACCAGCAGTTGTTGTAAGTTCACTATTTGCTAATGTATCATTTTTATAACAATTTATAATTAAATTTGTTAAAAAATCTTCAAAAACACCAAGTCCAACACCATCAATAGATAAAGTTACATTAACAGTATTTTGAACAACTGGCAATGTTATTTTAAATCCCTCTATACTTACATCATTTAGAGAATGTATTTTTATAGAATACTTGTATCCATTTTCTATTTTTTCATTTATGATTTCAATTATGTTAGATTTGTCATTTGATCCAAAATTTATTTCATCGCCATTTTTATCTAAAAGAATAATATTGTCAACAGATAAATTGTTTAAATAATAACCTAATTTTGCAGTAGCAGTTATAGTAAATTGCTTATTATATTTTGCTTTAAATTCGGCAAAATTAGTTAAACTTAATCCTTTATTGTTTATACCATTTCCTTCTATTTTTGCAACACTAACAGATATTGGGTTTTTGTCATATTCAGAAATTGTTGAATCTAAACTTGCATTCAAGGTGAAATCAAAAATTTTTTCTGCAACAAGAATATTTATACTTTGAATACCAATCAAATGATTAAATGTTATTGTGTACAAATATTGATTATTTTGGCTTTGCGAAATAGTGTATCCATTTTTAACTTTAAGTTTTTCATTGTTAATTGATTTTGTATATGAACAGCCAAAATAAGAATTAATATCAGTTATTTTATTTACTCCATTATCACAACTTAAATAAAATTCTAAACCATCTAAAACATAACCTGGTTTTAATTCAAATGTAATAGATTGTTGCCCATCACTTGTTATTGAATTAACCAAATTTTTTGAAGCAGTTTTAAAATATGATGAATTGTTTGTTGTTATTTTAGTTCCTTGTTCTGCTCCTGTCCAATTAACCAACCATGTTGTTGTTTCAGTGTTCTTTTTTGCCCAATTAGAAGAATAAACTAAATTTAAATTATCTGCATAAGAAGAATTTGTAAATATGTTGGTTCCATTATCTGTTATTGAATTTGCAATAAATTTACTCCAAACAGGATAAAATTTATTGATGTTAAGGGCATTGTTACTTAAAATATTTACAATATTGCCACTACTGGTTTCATAACCTATTCCATTAGTTAAAGGTTTATCAACCATAACAAAGACTTGAACTTCATTATTTTGTAATACTTTTGAGCCATCTAAAACAAAACATGGATAATTTTTGGCAATATCTGCAAAACTTTCTTTGGTATTTATATTTATTGTTACTTCTTGCAAATTGTTTATATAGTAAGTTTCATCTGTTTCGGATAGAATTTTCTGTGAAAGATAACTACAATTCTTTGTAGGTGGTATGTCACTTTTTATATCAAACAAAATACTTGAAGAATTTATATCTCTCTTATAAATTTGAGTTATTCTATTAAAATAATCAGATGTAAAAGTTATCAAATATGGTTCACCGTATGGAACATAATAACTGTCCTCGCTAGCTTCAACTTCATCCGCATCAGCACCATCTACTAATTTAATGTTATAAAAATTTTCTTGTTTTACTTCTTGTGTTTTCTTTTTTAAAACATTTGCATATTCTTGAAAATCAAAATTAACTTTAATGTTTTTACCTCTTTCATAAGTGGTAATTGTATATTCTCCTTGAAATGTTTTAAGAACACTTAAATTATAATTTGATGAAACAATATTGAACAAAAAATCATTAACGCCCGTACTATTTAAATTAAATGTTAAAACAGAAGAATTTGTTTTATCTTTATTAGATAAGGATTTTTCACTATATCTATATGAATAGGTGTCATCTACTTTATCAAAAAATTCTCTATTGCTCCTAATCAATCCGTCATTTTCGCCTGATATAGCACGAGAAAAAATTACTTTTTCAAAAGTATAATTATTGTCACTTTTAAATTCATTATCTATATTTCCACTTCTTGTTAAAATGTTATAAAGATATGTTTTTTCCCTATCACTAGTTTCCTCATATGCTTCAAAAATATCATTCTCATTAGGCTTGATAATATTTTCACTGCCATTATAAAAACATCTTATATTTTTGTAATTTAAAACTATATTCCCAACACCACGCAATACTTCTTGCTTTGCCACTCCGTGCATTACACCATTTGTGTCGGTTATCCAATATATTGAATCACTTTGTCTTATATTAGTATTAGAAGCCGTTATATTTACCAAATTTTCTATAACACCATAAGAATAAGACACATCACTTGAACAGTAAAAATTCCTGATTATGTATGGATTTAATATACCGGATATACCGGTATCGCAAAAACCAGTAATACCACCTAATTGTGTGTAGTATTTAGTATTTCCAGTAGGCTTTGATATACTTTTAAAAGTTGTTTTAACATCACCAACATGAAAAACTAAATCAATGCTTGTATCATTACCCAAGAAACCAGCAATTCCACCGGCAAAAGTTCCATATTTAGCATTTCTTATTATCAATGAGCCACCAGTTGATGGTCTATCTAGCCAAACTAAACTCGCTTTTCTTGATGTTACATTAACATAAGAAAAGCATCTTATTATTTGTCCACCAAAGTGTTTACCTACTAAACCACCAACATAACTGCCACCATTAACAGTTCCTGTTGCTCCACAATTTATAATTGTTGTACTTGAGGCATTACCAATCAACGCACCAGCATATGTATTTGAACTTGGAGGGTCTATACTAACACCTTCAAGTGTTAAATTTTTTATTGTAGCACCTGATGTTTCTCCAAACAACCCGTGGCAATTATTACTTGTTTCAACACTATCATCAATTGTCAAACCTTTAATGGTATAACCTCTGCCATCAAATGTCCCACTAAAAGAATTGATGGGTGTCCAAATTTTTCCAGACAAATCTATATCATTAGTTAAGTAAACAGTTTCATATTTAGTTGGATTATTAGAATTTTGATTTTGCATAAAAGATGCTAGCCCACTTGCAGTTGAAATTTGCAATGTTTGACCTGTAGCATAAAATGAAAGTTTAGAATTATCATTTATTTTTACATCTGCCCAATTTTTGGCATCAGCATTTGATTCAGTTAATAACGAACTTTCTTCTGCCTGCACATAATTCAAATTAGATAAATCATTTGCACTAACAAAAAAAGCTCCACAAACAACAAAAAGACTAAAAAGAAATGAAAATAACATTGAAAAAGATAAATATTTTTTCCTATTATACTCCATATACTCACACCGTCCTTATTATTCTTAGTTATATTATATAAATTATACAAATAAATGGCAATCAAATTGTCTAGAAAACTAAAACTAAAATAAAAAATTAAATATAAATATTTAAAATCAAATAAATAAAAATTATTTTTAATTTTATTAAATTTGTGGTACATTATAAAAAAGAGGTATTTATGAAAAAGAAAATTTATTATTTATTTGTTTTTGCCTTAATAATTTTTTCTGTGCTAAGTTTTAATAACAATGGTTTAACCAATGTTTTAGCACAAGAGCCAAGCGTTACTTCAATATCAAGCACGCTAAATTACATAGACAATGATTTAGAAGTGTCAAAAAATAATGGTATTTATCAAATAAACTTTGAAAAAAATTTACAAACTCCATATAAGACTTATTTGGTTAAAACTGATATTGTTTTGTCAGACTCGTCAGTTGCAACAAATGAAATTATAGAACAAATAACATGGACAATAAATAATAAAACAACACTAGAAACCGATAATATATCTTTTTCTGCCAACGTATACAACAATGAATATTATAATTTAGAATTGCATGGAAAGGATATAACACTAACACCTTTAAAACCTTGCACACTTGAACTAATATGCACATTACAAACGCAAAGTAGCAAAATTACAGTTTGTGCCAATTACGCAACACCAGAAAAAGTCACAATTCAAAACACTGACATTCATGACAATACCATTACACAACTTTATGAAACTTTTTCAGATATTGAATTAAATGCCGTTTTTGAATATGCAGATTTTATTGACAAATCTATAAATTACAAATACATATGGTCAATAGGTTCTCAAACACAAACCAATAAAACATCTTCAATAACTATCACAAAAGACATGGTAAAAATTGGGGAAACAAATATATCTGTTGAAATAGAAAACAATCAAAAAATTTCGGCAACAATAAAACTTGTAATAACAACAAATGAAGAATATTCAATAAATATAAAACATAGCGGAAATCTCATTCAAACATACGATGAGCATAATCAACCAATAAACTTCACAGCTGATGTTCCAATAACAAAAGATTATCAAATTACTTGGTTTTTAAAGTCTCCAAATAGCCACATATACAAAAAACAAAACACACAAACTGTTGAAAAAAGTTACACATTTAACCCCCTTCAAAATCCAACAGGCACTTATAAAATTTTTGCACAAGCAACAACAGTAGACGGAATAGTAGTTGTCAGCGATGTATATGAAATTATAATAAATCCAAAAGTTGTAACCGAAGAAAAAGAATTTACAATAGTAACAAACACATATTCAAATCTTTCAACAAATGTTCAAGCATTTGACTGCACAATCGACACACAAAATTATTATGACGAAGATGAAATTGTATGGCTTGTTAATGGCAGTATGTATGCACTAGGTTCTCACATTAAATTTGAACCTTCACTATCGGGTGAATATATAATTCAAGTTAGACTAATAAATGCTGATAATACATTAGGAAATGCAATTTCAAAAACAATAACATTAAACGCAAAAACAGTTGGTCAAAATACATTATGGATTTATATTTCTGTATCAATTGTTGTACTCATTGGACTTTGTGTGAGCTCAATAATTATTTCAAATAAAATGCGTGAAAAAATTTGGTAATTAAATATTTTAATTCCTTTATTTATAAGGCAAAAAAATATATTTTTAATGTTTTAAAAATATATTTTTTTTATTCACAAAATTATTGATTTTTTTAAAATTATAATTAGCTTTTAAGCATTTTTCTTTAATAAATTATTTAATTATAAAAAATTAAAATATAATTTATAAAAACTAATCTTTTTTAGTTTATACTTTTTTTAAAAAATATTTTTATTGTAAAAAAATTTTAATTAAAAATAATAAAAAAACACATAAAAATTATTTTCTTTATTTCTATGTGTTTTTTTTGTTTTGTTAAAAATTAGTATAAACAGTTTTGTGGAGTTCTAGGGAAAGGAATTACATCTCTTATATTTTCGACACCTGTTAAGTACATAACAAGTCTTTCAAATCCCATGCCAAAACCGGAGTGAATGCAACTGCCAAATTTTCTTAAATTTAAATACCAATCTATTGCTTTTGTATCAACATTCATTTCTTCGCATCTTTTTAATATTTTATCATAATTCTCTTCTCTTTGACTTCCACCCATAAGTTCACCAGCACCTGGAACTTCAAGGTCAACTGCAGCAACAGTTTTGTCATCATCATTTAATTTCATATAATATGCTTTTATATCTTTTGGCCAATTTTTTACAAAAACAGGACCATTAAAATATTCAGTTATATATTTTTCATGTTCTTTTGCTATATCTCCACCATAAACTGGTTCAAATTCCCAATCAACATTTGCTTTTTTAAGAATGTCAATAACATCTTTATGGTCAATTCTTGTAAATTTACTAATTAAAAGTTTATTCAATTTATCTAAAAGTCCGTTTGAAACAAAGGTATTCAAAAATTCAAGTTCTTGTTTGCATCTATCCAAAACATATTTTACAATAAATTTAAGCATGTCTTCTTCTATGTCCATAAGCCCGTCTAAATCACAAAAAGCAATTTCTGGTTCAATCATCCAAAACTCGTTTGCATGTGTTTTTGTGTTGCTGTTTTCCGTTCTAAATGTTGGGCCAAAAGTGTAGATTTTGTTAAAAGCAAGAGCAAATGCTTCGCCATGAAGTTGTCCACTACCTGTAATATATGCTTGCTTACCAAACAAATCTTCCTTCAAATCAACATTCCCGTTTTTATCTTTTGGAAGGTTGTTAAAATTTAATGTTGTAACTTTAAACATTTGGTCAGAGCCTTCACAATCTGTTGTTGTGATTAATGGAGTATTCACATACAAATAACCCCTATTTTGAAAATACTCGTGAATTGCCATTGCTGCAACACTTCTAACTCTAAAAACAGCTTGAAATAAATTTGCTCTTGGTCTTAAATATGCAATCTCACGCAAAAATTCAACACTATGTCTTTTCTTTTGAAGTGGATATAAACTATCAGTTGCACAAAAAATATTAATTTCGCTTGCAACAATTTCAAATGGTTGCTTGTTTTGTGGTGTAAGTTTCACTATTCCTTTACAAATTATTGTTGAACCTGCATTTAATTTTGAAATTTGCTCAAAATTATCTAATTTATTAAAAATAATTTGTGCCGATTTAAAACAAGTTCCGTCAGTAAAATCAATAAACCCAAAATCTTTGCTTGCCCTAACGCTTTTCACCCAACCATTAACTAAAACTTCTTTACCATCATAGTCGGGCAAGTTATCATAAATTTTCTTAACATCATCTGCTTTCATTTTTTCTCCTTAAACTTAATGCAAAATATATAAAACATTGTTAAGCACTAAATATGCTTAATTTTATCACTATTTAAAAATATTTGCAATTATTTATATTTAACAAATTCTTTTAATTTAAACACTAACATAAATAATTTGATATTATAGTTGAATATACATTCAATTATAAAAATTATATAAAATCAAGCAATTATAACAAAAACAAAACAACAGTTGCAAATATGCTCAACTGTTGTTTTGTTTTATAAATTTGGAAACATCGCTGTGTGAAGTTAGGCAAAGTTTGTGAAGTGCTCTTGTGCATGAAACATAAAGCAAGTTTTTATCCAAAAAGTTTTTATAGTTTTCACTACTTACATTTGGAAGTATAACCATGTCAAATTCAAGTCCCTTACAAACGCTTGCCGGCATAATCATAATTTTAGAAATCTCACCATTTTCATTTAAAAGATTTAAATCTTCAATGCCACTAATATAACTGTAATAAAGCTCTGCTTGTTTTTGAGTTTTACAAATTATTGCAATAGTTTCGTAATTTTTTTCATTTTTTATTAAATTTTCAATATATTTAGCTTCATTTTCAATATTTTCACATATTTGCACATACACATCTTCGCCATGTCTATCAACTTTATTTGAATTTAAATTTTTAATTTTGTCTGAAAATTCCACAATTTCATATGTAGAACGATACGTTTTATTTAATTTTATAATTTCTTCTGCGTTTAACATATGTGCATACTTATCTAAATCTTTTTCTTCAATAATTTTTTCCAAGCATTGATATATATCACCAAGAACCGTTTTATCGCAATTAAACATTTCATTAAAAAGTTCATAATGAATTGGTGAATAGTCTTGCATTTCATCTATAACTAAATATTTTACATCTTTATATTTCATTAGCCCAAGAATGTAATTTTTTATATATAAAATTGGTGCAATATCTTCATTTCTTATTTTATTATCATCTGTTAGCGAAAATTTCATTCCAATTTTATCCAAAAAATCAGCATAAATTTCCATCAACGAATTTTGTATAAACATTGGAAGCAATACTTTTTTTATTCTGTTATACAAGTCTTCGTTATGTTCTTTCATGTCAAGTTTGTCCATTATATAATCGGCAATCCAGCTTACTCTTATTGCCGGTGTTTTATCGATATACTTCTTATTATAAAGGTCTTCTAGTTCTTCTTTTTTTATTTTTACATCGCCAAATGTTAAATCATGTGCATTAAAGCCCACATTTACATATGTTTTTAAATAAGTTTTTAAACTATCACAAAAATCAAAACAATTTTTATAAGCAACTTCGTTTAATCTTTGTGGATTTTCTACAAGTTCGTTTAGTTCATCTTCTCTGGTTTGTAATTCTTTTGTTAGCGAAACAAGTTCGTCTTTTGCAATATTATAAAATGATGTTGATTGTATGTTTTCTTCGCCTAGTGATGGCAATACAGTTGAAATATAATCACTAAATATCTCATTTGGAGAAATTATTAAAATGTCCTTTGATTTGTATTTATCTCTATATTTATACAATAAATATGCAACTCTATGTAAAGCAATAGATGTTTTTCCACTTCCAGCAACACCTTGAACAAATAATATTGGAGAATTATCTCTAATAATTGTATTTTGCTCTCTTTGTATTGTTGAAACAATGTTTTTCATTTTTTGATTTGCATTGTTTGCAAGTTCCATTTGAAGAATTTCATCTTGAATAGTTAAATTACTATCAAAACAATATTCCATTTTGCCATCTTTTATTTTAAATTGGCGTTTATTTATAATTTTTCCGTCAATTTCTCCCATAGGTGCAATATATTTTGCCTTTCCTATTTCGTAATCATAAAACATACTACTAACAGGTGCACGCCAATCACAAACGAGTGGAATTTCCCCATTGTTTGTTAAACTAAAAGTACCAATATAATAATTATCTATTTTTTTTGTTTTATCATCTTCAAACGTAATTTTGCCAAAATATGGAGATAATTTTTGTTTTTTTAATCTGTAATATTTGTTTTTAGTTTGATTTATTGTTCTTTCAGCATCATCAAGTTCATCTCCACCAGTAACAGTTTCCTCATCGTCTAAAAAATAATACTGCTCAGAAAAATGATGCGTTAAATCTCGCATCTCTTTTTCCAATTTATCAATCATTGTGTTTACTGATAAAATTTGACTATCAATTTCATCAATTACATTTTTTAAATATTTTTTTTCTTTATCTAATTCGCATTGTTCCATATTTTACCATTTTGTTAAATCGCCAAAACTATTTATTGTTGGATTTTGAGTATCGGCATTATATTCTAAAATAAATCCACAAATATCGCTTGCTTGCGATGTTATAAATGTATTATTGTTTATATCATTTATATCAATATCACCACTTAAAGCATTGCAACTTGCAACTTTAGTTTTAAAGTTTATAATTTGTTTATAGGTGTCAATAACATAAACCGAACGATTATTTGCCTCTCCTTGCAAAATATTTATTCTTAATGCTTTATTACTATTTATCAAAGAAAAACAATCTTTATAACTTTCAAATTTTTCTCCAGAAATATCATTATAAGTTTGAATGTTTACCATCAAATGACTTTGTGATGTATCATATAAAACTTTTGCAGTGCATAAATATTTTTGATTATTTATTGTTTTTTCATAGTTTATAGTATATTCATTGGTTGTTGAATCTTTTGCTATTGAAAGTTCATAAGTATAAGAAATATTGTTTACAGTTATCACAACCACATAATTTCTTCCTTGTTGTTTAACATGAATTCTACCATCATCAACGTCAAGATATATTTCTTTTGGTGAAGAAACAAGGTTATAGCATTCTATGCCAGATATTACTGCCAATTCTTCTCTTGACGAAATGCTAACCAAATTTATTGCCGTGTTTATTCTATTTTTGTTTTCATTATTTAATGAAATTTTATTTATATCATTTTCGATGTTGTTTTGTGTTTCTAATAAAATATCGCAATAATAATTGTAAATATTTTCATCGGTTGATGTTATTTTTGATGTATTAGTAAAATCGCACGCAGAAACAAAAACACATATAACTAACATCATTATTATTAAAAAGGTTTTTGTGATTTTCATAAATATACCTCATACAATTATTAGTTTACTAGATTTTTAATTTTATTACAAACATTTTAACGCTTTAAAGTTTTTAAATACATTTTATTATTTTCACAAATCCTAAAACTTTCACACGCTTTTTGAATTGCTTTGTTATGCACCCAAACATTTACTATTTTTTTATCTTTTAAAATATTAACAGTTTTTTCGTATTGTTTTACAAGTGCAACACTAAAATACCAAGCAAGTGCCATGTTTACATAATAATCGCTTGTGTTTATTTTTGACAATAATAAAAGGTCATTTTCTTCAAAATAATTATCTAAAAAATATGATAAATAAATTACAATAGCAAAGCGTTTTATATAACATTTTTTATTTTTTAACCATTTTTTTGCCTTTTTTTTGAAAATATTCGTATTGTTTTTAATAATTTTTAAATTGCAAACAGTATAATCGCAAGTTGCCCAATTATCAATATATGGTAAAAATGCTTCTATTTTATTTATTATTTCATAAACATCATTTGTTTTAATATAGCCTAGCATAAAACCATGCACATTGTTTTCATCTGCACTATTATGTGGTAAATTATTTAAAAATTCTTGTCCCAAAACTGTATTTGCATATTTTTTTGCAATTTCTTTTGCATTTTTTGCTCTCACTTGAACTTTTACTTCTTTAATAACTTTTTGGGAAAATTCCTGATATTTTAAATCTGCATTTTTTTTGATTTCTGTTTCTATAATATTCATATTTAAATAATACTATTTTTAATTATAAAAGTACATTTATATTGTTGTTTTATTTTATATTAGTAAAAAAAACACTAATTTATATTAGTGTTTTTATTTTTTATAAGTTTTTTCAAACATTTTAATACATTCATCTATGCACATTTGTGCTTGCAATGCTCCTTCTGTTTTTGCAACTGTAACTTCTTTGTTTTCTAGTTGTTTATATACTTTTAAAAAGTGTCTTAGTTCGTCTAATATATGTGAAGGCAATTCACTTATATCTTTATATGAATTGTATTGAGGATCTCCAAAAGGAATAGCAATTATCTTTTCATCAACTGCATTTCTATCCATAACATGAACAACACCAATTGGATAACATCTAACTAGACTCATTTTTTCAATTGGTTGACTGCAAAGAACAAATACATCAAGTGGATCACCATCACCCGACAATGTGTGTGGTATAAAACCATAATTCATTGGATAGTGTGTGCTTGTGTATAGCACTCTATCTAATATGATTAACCCCGTTTCTTTATCGAGTTCGTATTTATTTTTGCTTCCTTGTTCAATTTCAATACAAGCAACAAAATCATTAGATTTTATTCTTTCTTTACTTATGTCCTTCCAAATATTCATTACTATCTCCTTATAAAAATGTAAGTATTCTATTGTATTACAAAATAATATTTATTACAATAATTTTTTATCATTTAATAAAAAAAGACGGTGGGTTAGTCCGTCTTTTTTAAAGATAATTGGGTTTTATTATCTATATATTTTTTAAATTATTTTATAATTTTTGAAACAACACCTGAACCTACTGTTCTACCACCTTCACGGATAGCGAAACGAAGTCCTTCTTCAATAGCGATAGGTGTGATAAGAGTGATCTCCATAGAAACGTTATCACCTGGCATAACCATTTCAACACCTTCTGGAAGTTTAATTGTTCCTGTAACGTCTGTTGTTCTGAAATAGAATTGTGGTCTATAACCATTGAAGAATGGTGTATGACGTCCACCTTCTTCTTTCTTTAGAACGTACACTTGAGCTGTAAATTCTGTGTGTGGATGAATTGAGCCTGGTTTACAAAGAACTTGTCCTCTTTCGATTTCATCTCTTTGAATACCACGAAGAAGTAAACCAACGTTATCTCCTGCTTGAGCTTCATCAAGAAGTTTTCTGAACATTTCAACGCCTGTGATTACAGTTTGTTTTCCTGAATCTTTCATTCCAACAATTTCAACTGTATCGTTGATTTTAACAGTTCCTCTTTCTACTCTACCTGTTGCAACTGTACCACGACCTGTGATTGTGAATACGTCTTCTACTGGCATTAAGAATGGTTTATCTGTTTCTCTTGCTGGGTCTGGAATGTATGTGTCGATTGTGTCAAGAAGTTCTTGGATTGGTTTTAACCATTCACTGTTAAGATCTCCTGCTTCACAAGCTTCACATGCTTTAAGAGCTGAACCTTTGATAATAGGAGTTGTATCTCCTGGGAAATCATAAGATGTTAATAAATCTCTTATTTCCATTTCAACAAGTTCTGCAAGTTCTGGATCTGCTTGGTCCATTTTGTTCATAAATACAACAATGTATGGAACACCAACTTGACGAGCAAGCAAAATGTGTTCTCTTGTTTGAGGCATAGGACCATCAGCTGCTGAAACAACAAGGATTGCTCCGTCCATTTGAGCAGCACCTGTGATCATGTTTTTAACATAGTCAGCGTGTCCTGGACAGTCTACGTGAGCGTAGTGTCTCTTTTCTGTTTGGTATTCAACGTGTGCTGTGTTGATTGTAATACCTCTTGCTTTTTCTTCTGGTGCCTTGTCAATGTCTTCATATTTCATTTTTTCTGCAAGACCTCTAAGTGCACTGTATTGGCAAATTGCTGAAGTAAGAGTTGTTTTACCATGCTCTACGTGACCAATTGTACCAATTTTTACGTGTGTCTTACTTCTATCAAATTTTTCCTTAGCCATTTTATAATTCTCCTTTTTATTGATTTTTAGTCGATATGATAATAACATATCTAAAATTTTTTTTCAAACATTTTTAATATATTTTTGTTTGATTAACAATTAAAATCACAAGATTATGACTTTTTGCGTTCGCCAACAATCTTCTCTGTGATTGATTTTGGAACTTCTTGGTATTTTAGTGGTTCCATAACGAATGTTCCTCTTCCTTGTGTTTGTGAACGAAGGTCTGTTGCGTATCCAAACATTTCAGCAAGTGGAACTTCGGCTCTTACTCTTTGGTAACCTGGAATAGAGTCGTTTCCAAGAAGGATACCTCTTCTTGATGTCAAGTTACCCATAACTGTTCCAAGATATTCGTCTGGAACATCTACTTCTACTTTCATTATTGGTTCAAGTAGAACTGGGTCAGCTTTTTGAGCTCCTTCCTTAAATGCAAGTGAACCGGCAATCTTAAATGCCATTTCTGATGAGTCTACTTCATGGTAAGAGCCATCAAAAACTGTTGCTCTAAAATCTATTGTTTCATAACCAGCAACAACACCATTCATTCTTGCTTCGTCAATACCTTTATTTACAGGTTGAATAAATTCTTTTGGAATTGATCCACCAACTGTTTTATCAACAAATTCATAGCCACTGCCTGGTTCAAGTGGTTCAAACTTAACCCAACAATGTCCGTATTGACCTTTACCACCACTTTGACGAACAAATTTACCTTCTGCTTCAACAGTTTTTCTTATTGTTTCACGGTACGCAACTTGTGGTTTACCAACATTTGCTTCTACTTTGAATTCTCTAAGAAGTCTGTCTACAATAATTTCAAGGTGTAATTCGCCCATACCAGAAATAAGGGTTTGTCCTGTTTCTTGGTCGGTTTGTACTCTAAATGATGGGTCTTCACGAGAAAGTTTTCCAAGAGCAAGTCCCATTTTTTCTTGCATGTCTTTTGTTTTTGGTTCGATTGCAAGTTGAATAACAGGTTCTGGGAATTTCATACTTTCAAGTTGAATTGGGTGGTCTTTGTCGCAAAGTGTGTGTCCTGTGATTGTATCTTTAAGACCTACAATTGCAGCAATATCTCCTGCTTTAACTTCTTGAATTTCTGTTCTGTTATTTGCGTGCATACGAATAAGTCTTCCAACTCTTTCTGTTTTTCCATTATTGGCATTGTAAACATAAGAGCCAGCTTTAAGTACACCACTGTATACACGGAAGAAAGTAAGTGTTCCAACATATGGGTCTGTTGCAATTTTAAATGCAAGACCTGCAAGTGGAGCGTTAAAATCAGGTTTTCTATCTTCTTCTTCGCCGGTATCTGGGTTTATACCTTTAATTGCATCAATATCTACTGGTGATGGCAAATAGTCTATCATTGCATCAAGAAGGTTTTGAACACCTTTGTTTTTGTATGAAGAACCACAAAGCATTGGAGTAACAACTTTTGAAATTGTTGCTTTTCTTATTGCTTTTTTGAGTTCATCAAGTGTGATTTCTTCTCCACCAAAATATTTTTCAAGAAGTGCGTCATCTGTTTCAACAATAGCTTCAATTAAAGCATCATGTCTTTTTTGAGCTTCTTCTTTATATTCTGCTGGAATTTCCACTTCGTCAACAATTTTTCCAAGGTCATCTTCTGGAATATATGCCTTCATTGTTAAAAGATCGATAATTCCTTTGAATGTGTCAGCCATTCCTATTGGCATTTGAAGTGGAAGTGGTTTTGTGCGAAGTCTATCTCTAACAGATTCAACACATTTATCAAAGTATGCATCATCTCTGTCCATTTTGTTTACAAAAATGATTACAGGGACTTTACATTCATTGGCTTGTCTCCAAACAGTTTCTGTTTGTGGTTGAACTTTATCACGAGCACTAAGAACCAAAACAGCACCATCAAGAACCTTTAATGAACGCAAAACTTCAATAGTAAAGTCTACGTGTCCTGGGGTATCAATGATGTTTATTTTGTGATTTTTCCAATGGCATGTTGTACAAGCAGAAGTAATTGTTATACCTCTTTCTTGTTCTTGTTCCATCCAGTCCATTGTTGCAGCACCATCGTGAACTTCACCAATTTTGTGGTTGATACCTGTATAGAAAAGAATTCTTTCAGTTGTCGTTGTTTTACCAGCATCAATGTGAGCCATAATACCAACGTTTCTTGTAAGTGAAAGATTTTCGTCCATTAGTTTTTCTCCTTATTTTAATTTAATTTAAACGGAATTATCCGTTTTGTTTTTTGAAAGTTTTAAAACATATTTTATGCTTTAACAAAATTACATTTTTTACTTTTTGCAATAAATTCAAATTTATATTTGAAAATATTGTAATTTATTCATTTTAATATTTTAACATGAAAAGCAATGCTTCTTGCTTTGTCCACGCAGATGTTTACCTTCGCAAATGACTGTGTTGCAAAGACCCGTAGTAAACAAAGTTATTCATGATTAAAATTTAATAAATATCTGATTGTGTTGTAGATTATTTTAAATTTTAACGCAAAGAACAAGGCTCGGCAGGTTTTATCCACGCAGGAGTGTGCTTTGCACATGACTTCGTCGAAACTGTCGTTTTTACTTAAATTTGCTATTGCAAATTTTTGTTTTTCACTCCGTTTCTCCTCTCCCCACAAAATATTTTCACAATTTTGTGGGGACCCCGTATTTCGTTTTAAGTAAACAAAGTTATTCATGATTAAAACTATTTAAAATTTGATTGTGTTGTAGATTATTTTAAATTTTAACGCAAAGAACAAGGCTCGGCAGGTTTTATCCACGCAGGAGTGTACTTGGCACATGACTGTGTGGGAAAACTTGACAGCAAACGCAGTTATTTGCGATTAAAATTTAAAATAATTACCATTTGTAGTGAGCGAAAGCCTTATTAGCTTCTGCCATTCTGTGCATTTCATCTCTACGCTTAATAGCTGAACCTTGGTTGTTGTATGCGTCAATTAGTTCGCCTGCAACTTTTTCTTCCATTGTTCTTTCACTATTTCTTTTTCTAGCAAATAGAACAACCCAACGAATAGCGAGAGTTTGTCTTCTTTCTGGTCTTATTTCCATTGGTACTTGGTATGTTGCACCACCTACTCTACGACCTTTTGTTTCCAAAACAGGTTTAACATTTTCGATTGCTGTTGTGAAAACATCAATTGGGTCAAGACCTGTTTTCTTTGCGATTATATCGAAAGCACCATAAACGATTCCTTGTGCAATACCTTTTTTACCATCATACATAACTTGGTTAACAAATTTTGTTACAAGTTTGTTATGATATTTTGGATCTGGCAATACATCACGTTTTGGCACACCACTTCTTCTTGGCATAAATTACTCCTTTTAAATTCACGCTTTGTGAATGATTAGTTTTAAATTAGTTTAGTTTTTTGGTTTTTTAGCACCATATTTAGAACGGCTTTGATTTCTTTTTGCAACACCAGAAGCATCAAGCGCACCACGAATGATATGGTATCTAACACCAGGCAAGTCTTTAACTCTTCCGCCACGAACCAAAACAACGCTGTGTTCTTGCAAGTTGTGTCCAATTCCAGGAATATAGCAAGTACCTTCTTGACCGTTTGAAAGTTTTACACGGGCAATTTTACGAAGCGCTGAGTTAGGTTTTTTAGGTGTAGTAGTTTTAACTGCTAGACAAACACCTCTTTTTTGAGGACAGTTTTCTAGAAGTGGTGATTTGCTTTTTTTATCAAAACTTTTTCTTCCACTACGAACTAACTGGTTTATTGTAGGCATCTTTTTCCTCCTTATTAGATTTGCTAAATTAACATTAAAAACAAAACGGACAATGTTGCAATTAAAATACTTTAAATTGCCACATTGCCCATTACATTTCGTGTTTAACAAGTGAAAAATCACTTTAATTAACACAACATGCACCACGCACACAAATTTTGTGCAGTATTCGGTAAAGCAAATGGTAAAATAAAGTTGCTACCTGCTGTTTGTTAATGTTGGCCTAACTAGCAAAGTTAGGACTTTTGTGTTTATGCACAAAATCGCACAATCACACGACTAAGATGATAACAAAAAAGTGGTTTTATGTCAACCACTTTTTTAATTATATTAAAAATTTAATGTATCTTCAATATCTTTATTTTCTTTTTCTTTTTTTGCCTGTAATTTTCTGTCAAGTTGTACACTTTTTTCATATTGTTTTTTTAGTGTTTTAACAAAAGATACTAGTTTTGATTTATTTACAACTAATGTGTTTACATTTTCATAACTAAATCCTTCATCATCCAAAAATGATTCATAACTCTTTTTATATTTATCATTTAAAGATAAAATAACATCATTATTTGTATGCATTAGTAATGACAAATTATAATCTTTATTTAAATCAGGGTAATATTCAAATGTAAATCTTGCATTTTTATCTTTATCGTAGACTTTACCAGTTAACAAATCTTTTGCTCTTGTTCCGTCACCATTTTCATAAATAGGAATTATAACATTTTTGTCATTGCTTATCATCCACAATAATTTTGACATTGGATATGTACCTTTCATAATTCACCTCACATTAAAATTATATCATAAAACTGAATTTTGTCAATATTATTTATAATTAAAACTCTTTTTCAGTTTGTTTCATAACATCGTAAAATTTTGTTTCAATAGCATCAGATAACTTTCTTATAGCATAAATGCTATATTTTGCTTCATCAATTTCTTCTTTTGAAGGTCTACCATAGTCTACATACACTTTTGCTATGTGCATAACCTAAATTTATTGAAGCACAAATTTACAATTTTTTCAGATTGCATTGAATCCATTGTGTTGCAATCATAATCTTTTGCTAAAACGTTTACAAAATCATTTGTCAATTTGTATGTTTTTGTTGTTTTTAAATCCTTAGCTTTTGTTTTATCTGAACTTATGTAAATTGGCACAACTTTTTTGTTTTCCAAATTATAAAACCATACAACATTTCCTAATCTATATTTTTCTAACATATTTCATCTCCAACGAAATCTTATCACAATTTTTCCAGTATGTCAATACATCAATTTATAAAAAAAAAATGACCCGTTTTGGTCATTTTTTATTCAGCAAATTGAGAATTATATAACTCGGCATAAAAACCGTTTTGTTTTAAAAGCTCTTCGTGATTGCCTTGTTCAACGATGTTTCCATTTCTCATAACAAGAATTTGGTCGGCATTTTTTATTGTTGAAAGTCTATGTGCAATAACAAAACTTGTTCTGCCTTGGGTTAGTTTATCCATTGCTTTTTGAATCATTATTTCAGTTCTTGTATCAACACTTGATGTTGCTTCGTCTAATATTAGCATTGGTGCATTGTTTACCATTGCCCTTGCAATTGTTAGAAGTTGTCTTTGACCTTGACTTATATTTGCCGTTTCATCAAGCATCATATCATAACCGTTTGGAAGCGAACGAATAAAGTGGTCGATGTGAGCAAAACAACAAGCATCTTCTATTTCTTTGTTCGTTTTATTTGGCGTTCCGTAGGCGATGTTTTCTCTTATTGTTCCGTCAAATATCCATGTGTCTTGAAGCACCATTCCAAAAAGTGCTCTAACATTTTCTCTTGTCATATCTTTTATGTTTACACCATCAATTAAGATTTCACCACTGTCTATTTCGTAAAATCTCATGAGTAAGTTTACAAGTGTTGTTTTCCCTGCACCTGTTGGCCCAACAATTGCAACTTTTTGACCTGGTAATATTTTTGCACTAAAATTATGAATGATTGTTTTGTCTTTTTCATAGCCAAAACTTACATTTTTAAATTCAACAAGTCCTTTTACAGAACTAAGTTTAACTTTTGTTTGTGGGTCTTCTTTTTCTTGTTCTTGTTCATTTAAAAACTCAAATACTCTTTCACTTGCTGCTGCTGCACTTTGAAGTGTTCCACTTATTTGTGCAACTTGACCAATTTGTTGATTGAATGTTCGCATATACTGAATAAATGCAACAATTGTAACTGCAAAGATAGGGTCTTTTATTGACATAATTCCACCGACAACGCAAATTAAAACATAAACAAGGTTTGATATAAAATTCATTATAGGATACATTGTTCCTGATAAAAATTGCGACATAAATGCAGAACGGCACAAACTTTTGTTTACTTTTTCAAAGTCGTTTTGAGCTTTTTCTTCGGCATTGAATGTTTTTACAATGTTGTGAGCATAGTAGTTTTCTTCAATTATACCATTTATTTCGCCAAGAGAATTTTGTTGTCTTACGAAATATTTTTGAGAAAATTTAACAATTAGCGAAACTAAAAGTAAACTAACTGGCATTGCACAAAGTGTAATTAAAGTTAGTTGCCACGAGTTTACAAACATCATAATAAGTGCACCAAGAAGCATTGTTACACATGTTACAATATTGCTTAAACTTTGGTTTAATGTTTGACCAATTGTGTCGACATCGTTTGTAACTCTACTTAAAATATCTCCATAACTTTGACTATCAAAATATTTAAGTGGAAGTACATTTATTTTTTCTGAGATTTGTGTTCTTAATCTTTTTGTAACCTTTGCAGTTACACCACTTAAAATAAAGCCTTGAAAATAAGAAAATAATGCACTAACTAGACTCATACTAACAAGCCACAGTGACACAGTCATAACTTTTTGCAAGTTTACTGATACTTTTTGAGATATTGCGCTAAATATTTCTTCACTAACAATTTTTGTTACATTTGGAAGTGCCAAGGCAAGCACTGTTCCAATTATTGCAAACAAAAGTGAAAATATTATACTTACATAGTTTGGACGCAAAGATTTTATAAGCATTTTCATGGACTTTTTAAAGTCTTTTGCTTTTTCCCCTGTATTCATTCTATGTCCCATTGGTCCACGCTGTTTTACTTTTGGAGTTTTTTCTGTCTTTGTCATTATAGTTCCTCCTTTGAAAGTTGAGATAAGGCAATTTCTTTATAAACATCACAACTTTTTAAAAGTTCTTCGTGAGTTCCATATCCAACCATTTTTCCTTCATCTAAAACAACAATTTTATCGGCATCAATAATTGTTCCAATACGCTGTGCAACAATAATTTTTGTTGCGTCTTTTGTGTAAGTTTTTAGTGCCTTTCTTAAATTTTTATCTGTTTTATAATCTAGTGCTGAAAAACTATCGTCAAATATATAAATTTCTGGTTTTTTGATTATTGCTCTTGCAATACTCAATCTTTGTCTTTGACCACCAGAAACATTTGTTCCACCTTGTGCTATTTCATAATCAACACCATCTTCAAGGTTTTTAACAAAATTTGATTGACTAACTTTTAATGCCATTTCTATGTCTTCATCGCTGGCATTTTCGTTGCCATAGAGTAAGTTAGATTTTATTGTTCCACTAAATAAGTATCCTTTTTGTGGAACATAACCGAGTTTGTTGTTTAAATCTTCAAGTTTATAGTTTTTTACATCTTCGCCGTCAACTAAAACTTCGCCTTCTGTTGCGTCAAAAAATCGTGGTATTAGGTTAATAAGTGTACTTTTTCCACTTCCTGTTGAGCCAATAAATGCTATTGTTTCACCTTTATTTACCTTAAATGATATATCTTTTAAAACATATTCTTCGGCGTCCGGATATCTAAACGAAACATCTTTAAACTCTACTTCTCCAACAACTTGTGGCTTTGTTCCTTCTCCGTCATGAATTTTTGATGTTGTTGACAAAACTTCGTTTATTCTTCTGCCAGAAACAACACCTCTTGGAATAAACACAAAAAGCATTGAAATAAACATAAAACTCATAAGAACATGCATTGCGTATTGTGTGAATGTTACCATTGTGTAATATTCTAGTGTGCCAACATTTATAAGGTATGCACTAACCCAATATATAGCAATTGTAAGTCCGTTCATAATAAGTTCAAGTCCCGGCCACATGAGTGCCATTACTCTGTTTACAAAAAGGTTGGTTTTTGTTAGGTCTTTGTTTACAACTTCAAATTTTTTTTCTTGTTCTTTTTCTGCATTGTATGCTCTTACAACTCTTATTCCTGTTAAATTTTCTCTTGTGACATTGTTGATTCTATCGGTTTTCTTTTGAATTTGAGAAAATTTTGGAACAGCAACAAAAAATAAGAACAAAACAAGAAGTAACATAACTAAAAGTGCAACACCTGTTGTCCAAGAAAGTTCAACACTGCTACCTATAATTTTGCTTATTGCAAAACAAGCCATAACAGGCGCTGTTATTGCCATTCTTAGTGTCATAAAAACAGTTTGTTCAACTTGTTTTATGTCGTTTGTTGACCTTGTTATAAGTGAAGCAGTTGAAAATTTATTCATCTCTTCCATTGAGAACGAATTAACTTTTTTAAACACCTGTGTTCTTAACTTTTTTGAAAATCTTGCAGCAGTTTTTGATGCTAAAAAGTTTACAATAATCACACTTGCACAAATTCCAAATGCAATTAAAATCATTTTCCAACCAACATTCCACAAATCTAATGCAGTAAGTGGCATACCTTGTGCGTGCATTTGAATAAGTGAGATTATGCTTCCCATATATTCAATAAGTTCCATTTCAAGCCACACTTGGAATACTATAATACCAACAACCAATATTGATAGTAACCAATCTAGCCATCTAAAATATTTTAATAGTTTTATCATTTTTTCTCCTTTGACACTGTGTCAACTTCATGTATTATATTTATATAATAAATATTTGTCAATAAAAACAGCATTATTTGTTATATGTATAATTTTCTATTTTTGTCAAATAAAAATTGAGTAAAACTTACCCAATTTTTATTTTTTATTTATACTAATTTTTTTTGTTTTTCTATTTCCTTAACAATGTTGTTTATAACCTGATTGCTGTTGTGCCACCAATCTCTGCTCCAAACTCTAAATGTTGTCCAACCCTTTGATTTTAAGAACTGATTTCTAAACACATCTCTTTCAAGTGGAGACGGCGAACTAGATATTACAGTTTGGTCGGTTTCGATACCTAAAAGATATTTATCTTTTTTTCTATCATAGACTGCAACAGAAATTTTACTGTTTGAGTTGCCTAAATTTATTTCGGTTTTGTATCCAAGTTTATTAAGTTTTTCGGCAATTTGATTTTCTATTGGAAGCACTGTGCTTATAGTTTTTGTTGACAATGAACTTTCGTTAAAACTGTCTAGTATTGTTTTTACTTCTTCGGTGTTGCCATTTGACACTGCCCTTACATATGTTAAATAACTTCTTAATAATTTTGGTCCAACAAATTTTGAATTGTCAACTTTCAATTCTTCTGGCTCTATGCTTGTTACAACATATATTTTTTGTTTTGCTCTTGTTATTGCAACGTTTAATCTATTTTCTCCACCCTCGTTTGAAAGCGAACCAAAAATTGAATTGACTTTTCCGTATTCATTTTTTGCATAACTTATTGAGAAAATAATTATATCTCTTTCATCACCTTGAACATTTTCTAGGTTTTTAACAAACAAACTAACATCTTCACCGTTGTCTATTCTATTTGTTTCTTTTATGTATAAGTTTCTAAACTCATCATCGTTAAAGCATTGTTTTTCCATTAAATCTTCTATGCAGTTTTCTTGTTCTACATTGAAAGTTATAATTCCTATTGTTTCGTTGTTTTTTCTAGTTTTTAGAATTTGCTTTGTAAGTTCAACAACTTTTTGTGCTTCTTTAACATTTTTTCTGTCTTGCCACATTCCGTCAACAAGTATTCTCTCTATTGGTTTGTGTCTTATGTTCTTTGAAACATTAGGTGCAATTTGTAAATTTCCAAAGTAAAACGCTTTGTTTGAAAAATCGATTAGTTCTTCGTTTTTACTTCTGTAATGATATGTAATGTTGCTACTTGCAAATCTTGAAACTGCAAGGTCTAGCAAACTTTCAACTTCAAGTGCTGCTTGTGTTGAATAGTCTAAATCATCATCTACACTTGCACCCATATATCTTTTCATAAATGTTGTTGTTGGTCTTAATTGTTTTGCGTCCCCTGCAACAACCACTCTTTTGCCACGATATATTGTTGGAATTGTGTTTTCAATAAACACCTGTGATGCTTCATCAAACAAAACAACATCAAACATATTTCGTTTTAGTGGAAGTATTGTTGATACGTTTTCTGGTGAAAGCAAAAAGCATGGGAAAAGTTTAAACAGATAGTCGCCATAAACTTCCATTGTTTTTCTTATTGGCCAAAAGTTTTGTTTTTTAGAAATTTGATAAATGTAGTCTTTGCTTGTTGGACTGCCGTCTATCATTTTTTTGTATTCTTCAATAAAACTCTGCTGTGCAATTTGTTTACTTAGTTCGTTTTGTTGTTTCTTTAAACTTATTATTCTTGACCTTATGTTTTCAAAGTCTACTATGCTTGAAAGAATTTGTTTTTGTGATGTTTCGTACTTTATTATTTCGTGATAAATTCTTATAGGCAATAATTTATTTAAAACTTCCATATATTTTGCAAAAGTGTTTGTGTTTTTATATGCAAAGTTTAAAACAAGTTTTTGCTCATCATCAAGATTTTTAAGTATGCTGTTTGTGTCCCTTAGTTCGATATAGTTTTCAACAGCGCTTAAAAGTAGTCTTATTATTGCATTGTTGCCATTTAAAATTCCGTCTAGTGCCATTAAATAACCACTTTCGGTTAAAACATCTTTCAAAAATTCATATTCTTTTACATATTCATCAATAGCAGTTAGTGTTTTTGTAAACTCTTGGTCGATTATTTTTTCTTTTTTAAGCATGTTGTATTTTGCAAATGGATACATAAAGAACAAAATATAACTTGCGTTTAAAAATTTAGTTGCGTCTGGATATTCAAATTTTGCAATCATTTTAACAAGCGGTTTAACATCTTTGTTTGCTTTTACTTGGTTGTAATATGACAAAATTTGTCTTGAATATTTGTATTTTGCGACATCAAATAGCGCTTGCCTTTTTTGACACAAATTTTTTAATCTATTTTGTGCCTCCAATACAACGTGAACACTTAAATCACTTTTTAGGTGGTCAATAAATGGATTTTTCTTTTTTTCTTCAACAAAATTGTAGTATATTTCTGCTTTATTTTTCTCGTTTAATATGCTGAGTGCTTTTGTTAGTTCGTCATATGTTAGCGACATGAGTTGTTTTTCTTTTTGCATTTGTTTGTATATTGCATACTCGCTTGACCTTTTGCCTATTTTATATGAGTTGTAATACATTTCTTGAAGTGAAATTCCAAAAGGTGTTTTGTTTGTTAAACAGTCGGATATAACATTTAGGTTGTTTATTTCTGTTTCAAGATGCTTGGTTGTTTCTTCATAATCTCTATATAGTTTTTCGCTATACAAACTATTTAAAGCATTTTCGTGCGCAGTGTAACATCTTTCATAAAAAACTCGTTTTTCTTTTTCCGCATCTGTTATAAACATCGCTTTGCTGTTTAGTGAAGAAAGTCTGTTAAAAACAACTTCTAGCGCTGCTTTTTTTTGCGAAACAACAAGAACTTTTTTGTTTTTACAAATTGCGTCCGCAATAACATTTACAATTGTTTGAGATTTACCTGTTCCCGGTGGTCCATAGATAACCATGTTACCACTTTCGTTTACTTTTCGCACAACTTGTTCTTGTGCGTAGTCAACATTGTTTATTAAATATAAATTTGTGTATTTTGCAGTTTTTTGTTTTGTTTTTTTTGTGTTTAAAAGTTCATTTATGCTATCGTTTGTGAGATGTCTTTTTTCAAGTGCAGAATAGTCGTTGTATATTGAATTTGCCAAACTGCATCTTGAAAGCAAGCATAAATGTTTTATTTCAAGATTGCTATTTTCGTTTGGTTCGCCATATCTATTAAATGGAAAAACATTTTTTCTTGCACTGTAATCAAATTTTATGCCAAAAGATTTTAAATAATCTAAAAGTGCTTGCAAATTATTAAATTTTGGTTTTAAACATTCAAACTCCATTTCAAGTTCTTCCAAATTTAAGTGAGCATCGTCTGCCATTGCAAGCATAAGTGCTTTATTTAATTGAATGTTTTCTCCATATTTTAGGCAAATATTTACATTTGTATCATCAATTACATCAATAACAACTGGGAACATAAGCAGTGGTGCTTTAAAAACATAATTTCTTACTGCACCATAAACAAATGGATAGCATAAATATAACTCATACCTTCCCGTTTCCTTTTCTATTTCTTCTATTTCACGCTTTAAACTTTTAAGGTTTTGAACTTCTTGCAAAACAGCTTTTTTTGAAAATTCCCTTTTTTGCCTGTCAAATTTTTGTTTGTCTTTTTCATTTTCAAATTGTTGGTCTGGAAATCTTGCATCAATATTGTTTGCCTTTAAAATTGCTTCTTTGTTTTCTTTGCAAATAAGTTTAAAAGGAATGCTTTTTCCATTCCACAAAAGCTGTAGAAGTTCATTTGCTTTTTCTTGGTCTTGATATAAAATTTTACCAATATCATAACCATTTTTTTTGTTAAAATTTTTAAGGTATAAACTTCTATTTTTACCACTTATTTCAATCAATCTCTCTTTGTAATATGTATATATACTTTTCATAATTATCCTTTACTTAATAAGTATAATACACCATTTATTTTTATTCAAGTGTTAAAATTTAAAAACTTATTAAAAAATTTGTCTTTAAGTTTATTTTAAATTGATAATATTTTTATTTTTTCTTTTAGCATATTCGTATGCAATTTTTGTCCCACTTTTTTGATTTATAATAATATGTGAGTTTTTTTTATTTTTCTGTGGTGGAACATAATTTTCGTCATAATAAAAAACACAAAAATCACTATCATCAATCATTGCAAAATTTCTTTCAACATAACTCGCTTTATTGGCTGTGTATTTTGTTTTATGCTCTATTTCTTGTTCATGGCAAAGTAAATGAAATTGTTTTTTAAAAAACAATGACAATTTTTGTTCCCATTCTTCTTTTTCACTTTCAAAAAATACACATTCACTTTTGCAAGTATATGCAATTCTTTTAATAAATGTATATTTTTGCATTAGTTTGGTAACCACAACATGACAAAAATCATTAAACTGACTTTTGCTTCCAAACAAAAAATTTGTTACCCCTTGTTTTTCAATTAAATAAATAAGTACCTTTTTTAACTTTTCTTCAAGCAAATTTGATACTTCATTTTTTCTATGACCAATAAAACAACAAGATTTATATACATTTTGTAAAATATTCATATTTATACAACCTAAATTTCGGGTTTTCCATAAATATACTAACATAAATTTTAACAAAAACAAAAAAAATACCCGTTTTTCCTTAAATAGTTAAAATGTATATATTGGGTAAACTATACACATAAAAATTTTTGTGTGGAGTATAAAAAATGAAATTAAACAAAGCATTTGCATTAAGAGTAAGAGAAATTTTAAAATCTAAAAAGATGACACAATATAAACTTGCACAAGCAACAGGTTTGTATCATAGCACAATGACAGATATACTTAATTGCAAATATCAAACTCCAAATTTTAAAAATATTGTTTTAATAATTAAAGCTTTAGGAATGTCTATGACCGAATTTTTTGATAGCGAATTATTTGATTTTTCACAACTAGAAGTCGAAGAAAAATAAGCAAAAAAACAAATAAAAAAATCACAATATATTTTATTGTGATTTTTTTGCCGTTTTTCGGCAGTTTATTCTTATCTAACGACAATATCGTCATTCTCAACATCAACAGTAAGTGTTGTATTTGGAGCAATATCATTTGCAAGCATATATTTTGCAAGTGTGGTTTCAACATTGTTTTGGATATATCTTTTAAGTGGTCTTGCACCAAAGTTTATATCAAAACCATTATCAATTATAAACTCTTTTGCTTTGTCGGTTACATTAAGCGTAATTTGTTTATCTTTTAATCTTTCTTTAAGACTGTTTAAAAGCAAATCAACAATTTGTTTGATTTCTGTTTTTACAAGTGGTTTAAAGAAAATAATTTCATCAAGTCTGTTTAAAAATTCTGGTCTAAAACTTTGTTTTAAAAGCGCATTCACTTGATTTATTGCGTCTTCACTTATTGTTCCGTCATCTTTTATTCCTTGCATAATTGCATCAGCGCCAAGGTTTGATGTTAAAATTATTATTGTGTTTTTAAAGTCAACTGTTTTGCCTTGTCCGTCTGTTACTCTACCGTCATCAAGTATTTGCAAAAGCACATTAAATACATCTGGGTGTGCCTTTTCAACTTCATCAAATAGTATTACACTGTATGGTTTTCTTCGTACTTGTTCGGTTAGTTGTCCACCTTCTTCATAACCAACATATCCTGGTGGCGCACCAATAAGACGAGATACTGAGAATTTTTCCATGTATTCACTCATATCAATTCTTATTAGATTCTTTTCGGTGTCAAACAAGTTTGCACAAAGTGCCTTGCAAAGTTCAGTTTTTCCAACACCTGTTGGACCTAAAAACATAAACGAACCAATTGGTCTATTTGGGTCTTGTATTCCTGCCCTTGACCTAATTATTGCATCACTAACTTTTTTAACTGCATCGTCTTGACCAATTACTCTTTTATGGAGTTCTTTTTCCATATTTAAAAGTTTTTCTCTATCGCTTTGAAGAAGTTTTGAAAGTGGAATTTGTGTCCAACGGCTAACAATTAGTGATATTTCTTCATCGGTTACTTTGCTTTTTAACAAATTGTTTGAACTCTCTTTTTGTTCTAAATCTTCTAGTTGTTTTTTAAGATTTGGCAATTTGTTATATTTAAGTTCGGCTGCCTTATTTAAATCGTATTCTTGTTGTGCTTTTTCTATGTCTGCGTTTGTTTTTTCTATGTCTTGTTTAACTTTGTTTATTTGGTCAATATTTTCCTTTTCTTTTTGCCATTTTGCCGAGAGTGTATCAAATTCTTCTTTTAGTTTTGCGTGCTCCTTATTGATGTTTTCCAAATGTTCTTTGCTTAGTTTATCCGTTTCTTTTTTAAGTGCGGCTTGTTCTATTTCTAATTGAATCATCTTGTGTCTTATATCGTCCATTTCGGTTGGCATACTGTCTATTTCACTTTTTACCATTGCACACGCCTCATCAACAAGGTCGATTGCTTTATCTGGTAAAAATCTATCTGTTATATATCTATTTGAAAGTGTTGCAGCACTAATTAGTGCACTATCGCTAATTTTTACGCCATGGAAAACTTCATATCTTTCTTTTAGTCCACGAAGTATTGCAATTGTGTCTTCAACTGTTGGCTCATTTACCATAACAGGTTGAAATCTTCTCTCTAAGGCTGGGTCTTTTTCAATATATTTATGATATTCATTTAGTGTTGTGGCACCAATGCAGTGAAGTTCGCCTCTTGCAAGCATAGGTTTAAGCAAATTGCCTGCGTCCATTGCACCGTCTGTTTTTCCTGCTCCAACAATTGTGTGAAGTTCATCAATAAACATAATGATTTCGCCTTCACTCTTTTTTATTTCGTTTAATACTGCCTTTAATCTTTCTTCAAACTCGCCCCTATATTTTGCACCTGCAACAAGTGCTCCAAGGTCAAGTGAGAAAATTTTTCGGTATTTTAAACTGCTTGGAACATCGCCTTTTGCAATTCTTATTGCAAGACCTTCAACAATTGCAGTTTTACCAACACCTGCTTCACCAATTAAAACAGGGTTGTTTTTTGTTTTTCTTGAAAGTATTCGTATTGTGTTTCTTATTTCGTTATCTCGTCCAATTACTGGATCAATTTTTTGATTTTTTGCAAGCGAAACAAGTTCCGTTCCATACTTTTCTAAAACATTGTATGTTGATTCTGGATTGTCTGTAACCACTCTTGTATTCCCCCTTATTTTACTTAATTCTTTAATAAAACTATCTTTTGTTAAATTAAACTCTTTAAAAATTTCCTTTAATAAACTTTCTGGCTTTTCTAAAAATGCCATAAAAATATGTTCAACCGAAACATATTCGTCTTTCATGTTTTTTGCAATGTTTTCGGCAAGGCTTAAAGAACTTACAAGTTCGTTTGAACCATAAACCTCACTTTGTCCACTTACAGTAGGCAAAGTTTTTAATTTATTTAAAATAGTATTCTTTAAATTCTCACAATCAATATTCATCTTTTCTAGAATTTCATAAATTAGTGTTTTTTTATCTAGCATTTCATAAACAAGATGCGACTGTTTTAATTCGGAGCAATTATCATTTTTTGCTTTTTCTTGTGCAGAATTTAAAACTGATATACTACTTTGCGTATATTTTTCAAAATTCATGTTGCCCCCTTTTGATTTTTAACAATGTAATATTTTTTACACCTTAAAAACCATAAATATAATAGCACAAAAAATTAGCACTGTCAAGGTGAGAGTGCTAATTTTTTGTAAAATTTTATTGTTTTTTTGTTTTAGAGATATCTTTACCAAGTTGAATTTTTAACACAATGCAGGCAACTATTAAAACTAAAAGTAGTGTTCCCCAACCAACTAATGTAAAAGGAAAACCAGAACTGTTTAAACTGTTTACAAATTGAAGTGAATATATCATGGCAACAAGTCCAATAAACCTACATATTAAATTTACAAAAAAGTAAAACCAAAAGTTTAGTTTAACGCTTCCAATAACCAAGCACAAAAGGTCATCGGGAAACACAGGGAGCAAAACGGTTAAAGCATAGAACCACTTACCCTTTGTGTTAATAACCTTTACCCATTTTAAATATTCTTCTTCACTTCCTGCACACCAAATAACTGCTTTGCTTCCCCATTTTTTGCCAATAAAATACGAGATTACAACTCCCGTCATATATGCGAGCATTGTAACAAATATAAAAATCCAACCACTTATGCTATAAAGGTTTAAGTTGATGCTATCAATAACTATTGCCGCATTTATTATCACATAAACAGGAAGTGGAATAAAACTCACTTGAATAAGTATTACAAAATAAATTACAACATAAACAACATATCCATTTACACTTGCAATGAAATCGCTTATATAGTTTGTAACTTCGTCAAAATAAAAAAGTATTTCAAACAAAAACATAACCAAAACGGCTATTATACTTATTTTTAATACATTATAAACTTGCTTTTTTGTCATTTTTAACCTTGTATATTAAAAATATCACATATTATTGTTTACAGCAAACAACATTTATATATTGTATATGCGACAGTTGAATTTTTTTTAAAAATATGTTATATTTAATAGGTATGATGCAAAAAAGAAAAATTAGAATAAACCCCGCTGGAAAAATTGTTTTAGGATTTTTAACAGTAATTTTGATTGGAACATTTTTATTGTGCTTACCAATTTCATCACAAGATGGGCAATGGTTTTCTTTTGTGGACAGCTTGTTTACAAGCACAAGTGCTGTTTGCGTTACAGGTCTTATAACTGTTGACACTGCTGTTCATTTTACCATTTTTGGACAAGTTGTTATTATGATTTTGATTCAAATTGGTGGACTGGGATTTATCACATTAACATCTTTAATATTTTTGATTTTAGGTAAAAAAATTACATATCAAAACAGAATAACAATTCAAGAAAGCTTAAATCAAGACAAAAATCAAGGCGTTGTTAAAATGGTTAAAAACATTGTAATTTTGGTTTTTTGTATTGAGTTTGTTGGGTTTTTATGCTTACTTCCATCAACTGTAAATTTATTTGGCTGGGGAAAAGGAATTTTTAGTGCATTATTTTTGTCGGTTTCTGCCTTTTGCAATGCAGGTTTTGATATTCTTGGAACAGAGTCAACAGCGTTTATGAGTTTGGCACCTTTTGCACAAAATTCACTGATACTTCTTCCTATTATGCTCTTAATTGTTATTGGTGGAATTGGTTTTGTTGTGCTTTTTGATGTTGGAAATAAATTTAAACACAAAAAAATGTCATTTCATTCTAAAATTGTTATATACGTTACTTTAATTTTAATTTTTGGTGGTGCAGTTATGTTTGCAATATTGGAATGGAACAATCCAAACACCATTGGCAATATGAATGTTTGGGACAAAATAATAAATTCGTTTTTTCAAAGCATAACGCCCCGAACAGCAGGTTTTGCAAGTTTTGACCAAGCTAAACTAACGCCAGAAAGTTTAATTTTAACCGACATTTTAATGTTTATTGGTGGAAGCCCAGCATCAACGGCTGGTGGAATAAAAACAACAACAATGTTTATATTGTTTGTTGCAATGTTTAAAAGTTCAACAAATAAAGGTAACTATATTTTTTGCAAAAGACAAATTGCAGGTAAACTTGTGCAAAAAGCACTTAAAGTTTTTTGTTTAAGTTTTCTTTTAATAATTGTTGCAACAACCTGCATATGTTTAGTTGAAGGCAACAACATTTCGGCTGGTAGCGTTTTATATGAAGTCATATCTGCAATTTCAACAGTTGGACTTACAATGGGCATAACCCCTTCATTAAATGTTATAAGCAAACTTATACTCACATTTTTAATGTTTGTTGGCCGTGTTGGTGCCGTTACACTCACTGTTATGTTTGCAAGTAAAGTTAAATCGGCAAATGATGAGATTGAATATCCAGATTCAAAAATTATTGTAGGATGAGGAGAAAGTATGAAAGAAGAAAAAAATGAAGTTAAAAAAATTGAAAAAGAAATGAAACAATTTGTTGTAATTGGTCTTGGACGGTTTGGAAAAAGCGTTGCAACAAGTCTTGCAAGTTTAGGCAATGAAGTACTTGCAATAGATAAAAACGCGAGCAATGTTCAAGAACTTGATGGCATTGTTTCAAGTGCCGTTGTTGCTGACAGCACAGCAAATGATGTTCTTCATTCGCTTGGCGTACAAAACTTTGACTGTGTTATAAATTGTATTGGCGATGATCTTCAGGCAAGTATACTAACAACTCTCACCTGTAAAGATTTAGGTGTTGGATATGTTGTTGCCAAAGCACAAAATGAACAACACAAAAAAATACTTGAACGAATTGGTGCAGATATGGTTATATTCCCCGAAGTCTACATGGGCAAAAAACTTGCAAGTATGCTTACAAATCCTAGTATGAACGACATTATGAGTTTAACAGATAACTTTAAAATTGCAGAAATAGCAACACCTGACAACTGGCAAAACAAATCAATTATAGACATAAACGTAAGAAAAAAATATAAAGTCAGCATTATATTTGTTAAAAGAGATAATGAAGTTATTTATCCAGAGCCTGAAACTGTGCTTAAAAAAGGCGATATTTTGGTTGTTGCTGGCGAATTTAATAAACTGGATATGCTTTGCAACAAAATAACAGAAGTTATAGATGCAAATCACACCTTATTTGAAAGCTTAAATATTGACTAATTATCATAAAATGACTATTGACAATTATAATTATTTATATATAATATTTTGTGTGAGGTATTTAATGAGAATAAATAATTTTTACAGTGGCATTGACAAACAAACCAAGAATGAAATGTTAAGCAGAAATGAAATGGACGACGGCAATAGAAAATTTATGGAAGATTTAGTAAATGACATGGAAAAAAATGAACACGAAGTTTTAAACAATGAAGACATGTTAGAAAGATAAAAAAGTTTCTTATATTTTAAGAAACTTTTTTTCTTAGAACGTCTTTATAGTTGATTTTGTATGTTTTTTATAATAATTATAATTAATATTTTTATTAAATAAATAATTTTATGTGGCAAATTTATCATATTTTGTATGAACTTTAAAATTGTCAGTTTTTTCATCATAAAAAGCAATTAAAATATTTTTTAGTTGCTTTTTATTTTTAATATTTAATCTATTTAACAACCATTTTTTATCTTTATTTAATATTTTTAAATAATTTTTATCAATTTTTCCATCAATTATAACATATTTTTCAAGTTGTGATTTTTTTACAGGAAAATCAAAATCTCCAACAACGGTTGGTTTTTGCTTACCAACAGGCATAACACTTAAATTCCCATTTGTTTCAAAAATTGCATAAGCAATTTCGCTCAACGAAAAATAGCCTTTATCTCTACACATTCCAATAACATCGTTTACATCTAATTTTGATTTTTTTAAATTTTCATAAACAAACTTGCCATTTTCAATAATAATAATTGGCCTTCCTCTTAAAAATGCTTTTAGTGGCAGCGTTTTTCTTCCTAGCAGTGTTATTGCAATTGGAAAAACAAAATAAACGGCAAGTGCTATTAGATAATTTTCAAAAGGTGTATCTAAATCAGTTGCCCAATTTGCAACAATGGAACCAATTGAAATTCCTACAACATAATCAATAAAACTCAGTTCTGCAATTTGCTTTTTACCAAGCATTTTAGCCACAATAAAAAGCAAAACAAAACTCACAAGCGAATTTATAAGCACAACTAAATAATCTGGCATAATTTTCTCCAAAAATATAGTGTGCAGTTTTTATTATAATATTATTTTATAATTGCACTTTCCAAAGTCCGTGCAAGTTGCAATAAGCATAAACTTCTTGCACTTTTTCATCATTTATACAAAAAGTTGTAACAGGTTCTGTATTTGGCTCTAAATATTTTATATGTTCACCTTTGTCTGTTTTAACTAAAATCCATTCTATATAGTGTTTTTCTTCCATTGGGTGATAAATTGAACCAACACTGACCTTTAATGTGTCATTAACCATTTCACAAACAGGAATGTGCTTTTCTTGTGAAGCTTCCACACTTCCTGCAACTAATTTTTTCATAGGCTTATCACAACAAATTTTTGGTGTATCAACTCCATTTATATTTGTTACAATACTTTTACATTTTTCGCAATAATAAAATTCAGTTTTCATGTTTTTTCTCCTTTATTTATAATTTTATTTATTCATTTTTACTTATATGTTTCTTCAATTTCTGCGCCACCTAGGCATGTGCCGTCATGTGTATATAAAACAACATATTGTCCCGGAGTTACCGCCCTTTGTTTTTCATAAAACGATATTTCAACATGGTCAATAGCTTGTTTTACATGTACTTTCTGGTCGGGCTGACGATATCTAAATTTTGCAAAACAATCAAATTCATCTTCTTTTGGACGAGTTGGTATCCAATTAAATTTACCTGATTTCATGCCACTTGTATAAAGTTCACTATCTTCGCCTTGATGGACATATAAAACATTGTTTTTTAAATCTTTTTTAATAACAAACCATCTTTGTCCATTTCCATTTTTAGCACCACCAATTCCAAGTCCTCTCCTTTGTCCTAATGTGTAATACATAAGTCCATCGTGTCTGCCAACAACTTTTTCGTCTAGTGTTCTTATTTCGCCGGGTTTTGCAGGGAGATAGTTTTTTAAAAATTTTTTAAAGTTTCTTTCTCCAATAAAACAAATTCCTGTGCTGTCTTTCTTTTTTGCATTGCATAGTTCTAACTCTTCGGCAATTTGTCTTACCTTTGGTTTTTCAATGTCTTCAAGTGGAAAAAGTACATATTTTAATTGTTCTTGACTTAGTTGATTTAAAAAATATGATTGATCTTTGTTTAAGTCTTTTGCTTTTTTTAAATAATATAGGCCATCTTTTTCTTCTTTTTTTGCATAATGACCTGTTGCAATAAAGTCTGCACCAATCTTTTTTGCAAAATCTAGAAATGGTCCAAACTTTATTTCTTTGTTGCATAAAACATCTGGATTTGGCGTTCTTCCCTTTTTATACTGCTCCAAAAAATATTCAAAAACTCTTTCATAATATTGTTTAGAATAATTAACTGTATAATAAGGTATGCCTATTTTTGTGCATACTCTTTTAACATCTTCATAGTCAACAGCAGAAGTACAAACTCCATCTTCGTCATCTTCTTCCCAATTTACCATAAAAAGTCCAATAACATTATATCCTTGCTTTTTTAATAAATAAGCTGCGACTGAAGAATCTACACCACCACTAACTCCAACAATAACGGTTTTCATTTTCTTACCTCCGTTTTTTCAATGTATACTGGAACTTTAAATTTTGAAAAACATATATTTATAACATCAAAAAGCCATACAATAAACATAACTCCCGAAATCATTCCACAAAGAGTAAATATACTTTCTGGAAGCAATGAAAAAGACGCCAAAACTCCCGAAACTATTGCAATAATTCCACCAAACAGCATAATAATTCCGCGAACATATCTTCCCACATAAAAACAATGACCACCAAAAAGGCCTGCAAAAACTCCCATTAAAATAAGCTTCCATTTTTTTACATCGCTTGGCAGTTTTTTTACATACACAACTTTATCACGATTTCCACTTTTTATCATTTTTTTGCCAGCAAAATTTGTTGCGTAATTAAGTCTGTCAAAAATTAACCCACAACAAGCACATCTTACCGAATTTTGTGGCATTTTTTCATTACATCTTGGACAAATAATTTTTTTAGTTATCATAACAAGATTATAAAACAAAAACACTTCTATGTGAAGTGTTTTAAATAAATTTAAGATTGCTTTTAGTAACTATAAATTATTTTTTATCTACAATTGAGCCGTATTCAAAGTGAACAAAACGCGAACAAACATCTTTTAAAAGTTCTTCTTTGCTTGACGCAATTAAAGTTGTTACATTTTTATCTATAAATATTTTTTTTACAATTTCTAAAATATTTGATACTTCATCGTTTGATAGTTCTTCAAAAATATTATCTATTAAAACAATGTCAAGTGGTCTAAGCGAAAGTCTTACAAGAGAAACAACATATTTTTCATATAATGAAAGTTCACTTGCTTTTAAATTTCTATATTTTTCAATATTAAATTCTATTAGTGCATTATTTACTTTTTCTTCTATTTCTTTATCTTTATATTTTCGTTCTTTTAAAACATATTTTAAATTTTCGTAAATGCTTTTATTTTCCAAAAATACAGGTTTAAATGAAATATAGCCTAAATTTACATCATTTTTAAAATCTATTTTCTTTAAATTTATCTCTTTTAAATATATTTCACCTTTATCGTATTTTTCAAGTTTTGCAAGAACTCTTAAAAGTGTTGTTTTCCCACTTCCTTCATCTCCAATAAGCGCAACACTTTCGCCTTGTTTAATCTTTAAATTTACATCATACAAAGCATAATATTCTCTTATATATTTTAAATAAAGATTTTTTATTTCTATCATATCTCACCTTATAATATGATAATAACTTAAAAAATATATTTTTTCAAATATTTTTTATCATTTTGTTTATTTTTCATATTTTTCTATATTCAATTTTAAGGTATTGGACACACCAAAGGTATTATACAACATACTTTTAGACTCTGTGATATCTCCAACAACTGCCTTTATTTCTAATGTTGCATCAGTTTCACTATTAATAATATAGGTTGAATTTAACATATTTTGATATTGTAAAAATTTAACATTTTCATTTTTTGCTTCACTAATTAATTTAGTTAAACTATGGAATATATCTTTTTCTTTTAAATTTATTGTTACAAAATCTTCATATTCTTTTTTTATTTTTATTTTTAGATTATCTACATCACTTTTAATATAAATATCGCTACCTTTATTTTCATAAGAGTCCTCTTTTTGATACGATACACTAAAAGTATAATCTTTTGAACCAAAACTTGTTATATCATAAATTGACACACTTATTGCATTTTTACCTAAATCACACGCAGTAAAAGTAAACAACATGCACAAAATTAAAAATGTAAAAAAAACTTTAAATTTATTCATAAAAAATACTCTCCTTATAAGAAGAGTATTCCCTTGTTTATTTAAAAATTACTTTATCTTAATACACACATTCAATAAGTCCAAGTTCACCGTCTTTTCTGTTGTACAAAATGTTTACTTTACCTGTTTCAGCATTCAAAAAAACATAAAAATCATGTCCAACATTTTCCAAAAATTCTTTTGCGTCTTCAACTGTTATTGGGTCCAAATCAAAAGTTTTGTGTTTGTATATTGTTTTTTCTTTTTCTTCTGGTTTTTCTTCCAAATATTCAAAAGTTGGAATATCCATTGCACCTTTTCTTAGTTTTTCACGATTTTTAGAAGCATATTTAATTATTTGTTTTTCAATTTTTGGCAAAACAATATCAATGTTTTCGTACATATTTTCACCGTATGTTTCACTTCTATAAATATTACCTTTATTAGAAATTGTAAGTTCAAGTTTAAATCTTTTTCCTTCCATTGCACAAACAACTCTTGCTGTTGCACTATCATTAAAGTATCTAGAAAGTTTTTCAACTTTTTTTTCAATTAGTGTTCTAAGCCTAACTCCAACATCATAATTTCTTTCAACAATATCAATTTTCATAAGTTTCCTCCTATACTTTGATTATATCAAACAACTTTTTTTTTACAAAACAAAAAAATAAAATTTATTTATTTTAAAAATCCATTTAAAATTTCTTTCTCTGCTTCACTTTCGCTAAGACCAAGTGTTAAAAGTTTCAAAAGTTGTTCTCCTGCAATTTTACCAATTGTCGCCTCGTGAACAAGTGAAGCATCTGGACAGTTTGCAACAATTTTTGGAACAGAACTAACCTTTGCATTGCCAACAATAATTGCATCACATTCAACATGAGCAAAACATTTGTTATTTCCTTGCACATTAGAATAAAAACTTTGATTGCTTTCATCTTTTGCAACAACTCTCGAACTAACTTTTGCTTTTGAATTTTCACCATTTAAATTTACATTAAACTCGCTGTCAGCTTTTTGGTTTAAGTTTGTCATTATCTTTTCATTTATAACCATGCTTGCGTTTTCTTTTAGTGTTGCATTTGTAATTCTTTTAGAGTCATCAACGCCTTCTATTTGTGTTGTTACCATTTCCATGTAACTATTCTTTTCTAAAACAGCATTTGTAACAGGATTTAATATTTTTTTTCCTGCTCCATCTCCATGCCCGTAGTGTCTTTCTATATATTTTACTTTACTATTCTCTCCAATATAAAAACTGTGTATTCCATCATGCTCTGATGTACATGACGAACAGTTGTCAACTCCACAACCAGCAATAATTTTTATATCACAATTTTTCCCAATATAAAAATCGTTGTACACTTTATCGGTAATTTCGCCTTTTGTTAAAATAACAGGAATTAAAATTGTTTGATTAACTGTGTTATCTTTAACAATTATATCTATTCCGTCTTTATCTTTTTTTGAAATAATATCAACAAAATCATTTGTGCTTCTCTCAAGCAACTTGCCGTTTACTCTTATGTTGTATGCACCAATATATTCTGCATTGTCTGTTACAATGTCTAAAAGTTCTTTTTGATCCATTTTACACCCCACAGCCTTTACAAGATTTATTTATGTTTAATAATAGTGGCATAACTTCATCTTTTGTTCCGATTTTTTCAACTTTACCTGCATTTAATAAAATTATTTTATTTGCAAATTCAATCATTTTTTCTTGGTGAGATATCATAATAAAAATTCCACTAATTTCTTTTTGAAAATCTTCAAATGTTTTAACTAAATTATTAAAACTCCAAAGGTCAATTCCAGCTTCTGGTTCATCAAAAATATTAACTTTTGTTCCCCTTGCTAAAACTGTGGCAATTTCTATTCTTTTTAGTTCTCCACCACTAAGGTCTCCACTTAATTCTCTTGTCATATATTCTTTTGAACAAAGTCCAACATTTTTTAAGTATTTGCTAAGTGCCACATCTTTTTTTGCATTTGCAATTTTTAAAATATCACACACCCTTAATCCTTTAAATTTTACAGGTTGTTGAAAAGCAAAACTAAATCCCATTTTTGCTCTTTCGGTTATTGTAAAATTAGTTATATCCTGACCATTATAAAATATACTGCCACTTGTTGGTTTAATTATGCCCATCAATATTTTTGCAAGTGTACTTTTTCCTGCTCCGTTTGGACCAGTGATTACAGTTATCTCATTATCAAATTTTAAATTTATATTTTTCAATATTTGTTTTCCATCGCTTTCAAAACAAATATCTTTTAATTCTATCATATTTTTCTCCTAGTTTTATATTTTAGCAACGCATATATAATAACATTAAATTAAAATATTTCAAAATTTTTGTATGTAATATTTTTTTATTAAAATCTTTATTTTTTTTGTATACTATGTTATACTTTACAAGACCTATTAATAAAATAAATTACAACGAAATCAAACAAAAGAGAGAATTATGGAACTTTTTAATACAATACTTAACAATATAAATATTGTTTTAACAGCAATTATTGGACTGGCTTTTACATCACAATTAATGTACACTTTGTTTTTTTTCTTGCCAGCAAAAAAATATAAAAAAGCTAAAACAAAACATAAATTTGCTATTTTTATTCCTGCACGCAACGAAGCTAATGTTATCCAAGAAACAATAAAAAATTTACAAATGCAAAATTATCCAAAAGATTTATATGACATCTATGTTATAGCAGATAATTGCACAGATAACACTGCTCAACTTGCTCGTGAGGCAGGCGCGATAGTTTTAGAACACTTTGATAATAACCCAAAACATGCAAGAGTAAGTTATGCTTTGGAATTTTTCTTTAAAATAATGTTACAAGAAAACAAGGATTATGAAGCATATTGCCGATTTGATGCCGATAATTTTGCACATCCAGATTACTTAGAAAAAATGAACGATGCATTGGATAGTGGTGTTAAATTAGGCCGAGCATATAATAATGCAAAAAATCTAACGCAAAATGTGGTTACAGGTGTCTCCGCACTTTGGTATATTAGAGATTGTAAATTTGCTTCACAAGCTCGTTCATTTTTGAATACTGCGCAAATGTGTCCAGGACCAGGCATGATGATTTCTGCTGAAATAATAAAAGAAAATGGTGGATGGACCGCTATGGGCATAACCGAAGATGCCGAATTTACAATGGACGAATTGTTTAAAAAACATAAATTTAAATACGTTAAAGATGCAATTACATATGAAGACCACCCTTCAACAATAAAAGATTCATACAAAAGATACGTTAGAATTGGTCACGGAACACATAAACTTTTTTACACACATGGATTAAAAAGTTTGGGATTATTCTTTACAAGATTTGGTTGGAGCTATCTTGATATGTTCTTTACGCTATTGTTTATACCAATCGCAGTACTTTGTTGTACATGGCTTCCTTTTTATTATACATATACAGTGATATACAACTTTTGTGTTGGCAACACTGCACTTGCTTACACTATATTAAAAGGTATTGGATATTCCCTTATATTTGCGTTTATTTTGCCATTTATTTTACAAGGCTTTTTAGTTTATATTCTTGAGAGAAAAAGAATTAACCAACCTTTTAAAAAAGTATTACCTTCAATTTTAATGTTTCCAATGTTTATGATTATTTATGCATTTTCAATTTTTATGGGGGCAATAACAATTCCAAAGTGGAAACCAATAAAAAGAAACACTTTGGTTACAAGTGAAAGTTTTCAACAATCGTTAAATCAAAATAATATAGAAAAAAGAAAAAAATATGAAAAAACTTTAAGTGAAGAAGACGTTGTAAAAATATTAAACGAAGAAAATATTGATAACAATAACGAAGAAACAGCATAAAAAAATCATGCACATTTGCATGATTTTTATCTTTCAATATCATTAAAAAAATCTTGAAATCTTTTTCTGTCGTTAATATAATTGTCATTTAATTTTGAAATTTTATCTGTCAACTCTTTTCCTTTATATTTTTGTGTTGAATACTTTATTCCTTTTTCTCGTTTTAAACAAGCTATTGCGTTATGAACACAATTAAAAGCACTATTCGCACCATTTAATGCATCATAACCCGTATTGTCAAAATATTCATCATTTGATAAATCTATATCTAAAACTTTACCACCGATTTCATAAAAATAAGTTTGATTTTTTAATAATTTTTTTGCTTCTTGAATAGTTAAGGTTTGAATAATTCTTCCACTTTTTGCAACTGCAAAGTTTTGTAAATTAACCAACACCTCTTCTTTTGATAACTGTTTACCATAATAAATCATGTTTCACCTCTACAACGACTAGTATATCATATAAAAATATATTTTGCAATACAAAAAAATAGTTGACATTATGCATTTTATATATTATAATCACCAAGACTTTGAGAAAAGTTTAGAGTAATGGATTGTAGCTCAGCCGGTTAGAGCACCACCCTGTTGCCGAGCGAAGCGAACGCCAACCACATATACACTTCCCTGATGGGTGGTTATAAGGTGGACACCTTATCGGGTGAAATTTAATACATAGACAAAGATAAGTCTATAAAACTAAGCCGATGGAATGTAGCTCAGCCGGTTAGAGCACCACCCTGATAAGGTGAATTTGACCACTTTGAGCACACCAGCGACAGTTGTTAAAGTCATTAAAACAAGACCGATGGAATGTAGCTCAGCCGGTTAGAGCACCACCCTGATAAGGTGTGAAGATGACAGTTCGAGTCTGTCCAGATCGTTAAAAACGACAGCTGAAAAAGTCGTAAAAACAGGTATATTTTAATATAGGATTGTAGCTCAGTCGGTTAGAGCACCACCCTGATAAGGTGTATTTGACCACTTTGAGCAAGCCAACGAGAGTTGCTAAACTCGTTAAAACAAACCATATAGAGATGTAGCTCAGCCGGTTAGAGCACCACCCTGATAAGGAAAATTTAACCGAAAAATGACAGATGTTAAAGTCACTAAAACATGACAATTTAATACGATGGCTTGTAGCTCAGTCGGTTAGAGCACCACCCTGATAAGGTG
>CALWTD010000024.1 GCA_944384395.1 uncultured Clostridia bacterium | reverse complement strand
AAAGTATTTGTTAAAAAAGAAAAAATGTATATAGTTATGAAAATTATTGCAGGTTTTGGACTTGTGCTGATGGTTATTTATAGAATTATTGTTTCAAAATCAAGAAACGGAACTTTTTTAGATTTTCTTCCTGATACATATTGCAGCATGATGGGTTTTATTATGCCTATAATTGTACTATGCTTTAAACCAAACACAAAAGTTTTTCAGTACGCAATGTTTGCAGGTATGATTGGAGGGTTGCTTACACTTTGTTATCCAGATTTTATTGTATATTTTGATAATATATTCAACATTCACGCATTTACAGGGCTTTTGTATCACACTAATATGCTTTCTATGTTCATTGTTGCAATATCTACTGGATATTTTGTTCCAACTTTTAAAAATTGGACATCTGTTTTAATTGGACTTGCTTTTATGGTTGTTGTTGGAGAATTTGGTAACAGTGTTTTAAATCAGTCAAATAATATGTACTTAAACGCACCACTTATTAGTAATACTATTTTTAGTTGGTGGTTTGTAGGCATCTTGTTTTTAATTCTTTATACAATTATTTTGCAAATTTATGAAATGATAACATTAAAACCAAGTGAGTGGTCGGTTGTAAAGGTGTTTAATTATGTAAAAAATAAATTTAATAAACAAATAGATGAAAAATAACTTAAAAAATACCAAACGCAAATTTTCGTTTGGTATTTTTATTAAACATTAAGTTGTTTGCACAATTCTTTCATTGCATCTTCAAAAGTCATTTTTAATATTAAATCTTCATTTTTTGGTGCTTCTATTGGATATGAAACAAATTGACCATTTTCAATAAATCCTTCTGGGTCTATAAATATAACTTTTAAACCTGCTTGGCGTGCTTGTTTTTGTATTTGCCGTCTATCTGCATGACAACCTATGCAAATTAGTGATTTTACATCTTTTTCAAAATTTGCTTTTTGTATGTACTCATTTATGTCATATCTTCGCAATAAAATTTCGGGAATATCAAATCGTCGCATAATTTTGTCAAAATTATTGTTAAAAACAACACCCTTAAAATAACCCTTTTTGTATAGTTTGTTAAAATCTTTATATCCTTCTGTTATATTTGCTCTTATGCACGCTAAAATTGTTGAAGAAAATTTTTCAAACATTTTTTGTGGATTTTTTATTATATTTTCCATTAAGTCATCTTCGCTAGCAAAGTAAAAATGTCCAGTTTGATGGTTTTGAACTTTGTAAGTTTCGTGCATTACATGAAGAGGTGGAATGTTTGCGTCAATAGAAGGACCACATCCCATTTCAATTTGTGCAGGAAGATATTTTATAAGTTCATTAACATTTATATAAGTTGGATTTTCGCGTTTTTCGGGCATACGATACATTTTGCGAGAAAGGTTCCACATTCGTTCTTGAATTTTTGAATAATCATTATTTTTATTACAAACAACAACATCAATAGACGAATAATTGTCTGGAAATTTTGAAGTGTTTTGTGGGTGATTTTTGTATTTATTTACAATTACTTGTATATCGTCATTTATAAAGTAACCGTCTTCTTGCTTGTAATTGCCATAGTGTAAAGCGTCATTTATCCTTTTTTCATAATCATTTATTTCGTCTTGCAAAAGTGTGTTGGATACATAATAATAAAAATCTTTTAAAGTTAAAAAATTTTCATTATTTGCTGTTGTTAATGCGTAAGAAATATAAAAGTGTATATATCTTCTTCGCTGTGTTGTTTCGTCAATATATCCAGATTTTTTTGCGTTTTCAGGTCTTTGATTTCTAAGCCAACACCCTTCAAAAATACATTTGTCATTTTCTAAAAAATATTTTTTAAATATGTCTGCTTCTTCATTTGTCAATTTTGCTAATTTTATCATATTTTCTCCTTACAATATTTTTAATAAACAATACTAATATAACATTTTGTATCTTAAATAACAATTTTTTGTTGAATGTTTTTAAATTTAAAAAAAATATATTTAATTTGTGTATTTTATTATGGTTAAAAATGTTGTAAAAATATTAAAACTATGTGTTATAATAACATTGAAATTTTAAACTTGCATAGGAGAAAAAATGACAAAAGAACAAGAGAGAAATGAACTTCACAAAACAATTTGGAATATTGCAAACGAACTACGAGGCTCAGTTGATGGTTGGGACTTTAAACAATATGTGCTTGGCACTTTGTTTTATAGGTTTATTTCAGAAAATTTAACGGACTATATAAACGAATCAGAAAGAAAAATTGACCCAAATTTTGATTATAAAAATTTAACAGACGAACAAGCAGAAGAAGGTAGAGAAGAAACAGTTCAAGAAAAAGGTTTCTATATTTTGCCAAGCGAACTTTTTTGTAATGTTGTTAAAGATTGCGATAAAAACGAAAATCTAAATGTAACACTATACAATGTTTTTAAAAATATAGAAGGCAGTGCCGTTGGGTATAAATCGGAAGACGATTTAAAAGGCCTTTTTGCCGATGTTGATGTAAACAGCAACAAACTTGGTGCAACCGTTGAAACAAGAAACAAAAAACTTTCAAGACTATTAAAAGAAATTGCAAATCTTAAACTTGGCAGTTACAAAGATAACACAATTGATGTGTTTGGCGATGCTTATGAATTTTTAATGACAATGTACGCAAGTCAAGCAGGAAAAAGTGGTGGCGAGTTTTTTACACCACAAGAAGTAAGTGAACTGCTTGCAAAAATAACAGTTGTTGGAAAAAGTGAAGTAAACAAAGTTTATGACCCTTGCTGTGGCAGTGGTTCGTTGCTTTTAAAGTTTGCAAAGGTTTTGGGGAAAGAAAATGTAAGACTTGGCTTTTATGGTCAAGAAATAAATCCAACAACATATAACCTTTGCCGTATAAATATGTTTTTGCACGATATAAACTACAATAATTTTAGCATAAAACTAGGCGACACCTTAACAAATCCACAACATTGGGACGATGAACCATTTGACGCAATAGTTTCAAATCCACCATATTCAATAAAATGGGACGGCGACAGTAACCCACTTTTAATAAATGACGAGCGTTTTAGTCCTGCTGGTGTGCTTGCACCAAAGGGCAAAGCAGACCTTGCTTTTACTATGCATATGCTTTCGTGGTTGTCTAGTCAAGGCACCTGCGCAATTGTTGAGTTTCCGGGTGTCTTGTATCGTGGTGGGGCAGAACAAAAAATAAGAAAATATTTAATTGACAATAACTTTGTTGACTGCGTCATTCAACTTCCAGCAGACTTGTTTTTTGGTGTAACAATTGCCACTTGTATTATTGTTCTTAAAAAGAATAAAAGCGATAACAATGTTTTGTTTATTGACGCAAGTGATGAATTTGTTAGAAAAGACACAAAAAACAAACTTGCACCAGAAAATATAAAAAATATTTTAGATTGCTATATTGCACGACAAAGCAAAGAAAATTTTTCTCATCTTGCAACATACAATGAAGTTGTAAACAATGAATATAACATTTCAGTAAACAAATATGTAAAAAAAGAAACAGAAAAAGAAGAAATAAATATCACACAACTAAACGCACAAATAAAGCAAATTGTTGCAAAACAAAACGAACTCCGCTCTTCGCTTGAACAAATTATCGAACAACTAGAAAAGGGGAACGAGTAGTGCAATTTGAAAAAAATAATCATCAGAACGAAGAAGTTGTTTTAAACAGTATAAAAAATATTCTTTTTTGTGGTATGTTACAAATACCTAAAACTGTTAATTGTAAAAATTATTTAAACACCTCTGATGATGAATTTTATAGTGATTATGAATTGTATACAAATTGGGAAAAACAAATTTTTTATGGGCTTTACAAAAATGATATAGGAGATATTGCTTTTGCCATAAGAAATGCAAAAAAAAACAACAAAACAACATTTCCTGATTTTATATTAAATAATGGTTTTATTGAACATTTCAAATTTACGGCATCTAGGCAAAATAGGAAAGGTTCAAAACAAATGCAAGAACAAAAGTTTTTTGAAAAGCAAATTAGTCCAGAGCAAGAAGAATTTAAAAAATATTGTGACAAAAATTTGCAAATTGGAGAATCAATACAAAAAACTTGGAGTAGAAAAAGTTGTGAGTATAGTTATGAAAATCTTGTAAAATCGTTTAAAACAAATTGGGAAAATCATATAAAAAAATTAGAAAACTATAAAGGTAATAAAACTTTAAAAATTTTTCTAGTAGAAAATAACGAGTTCTCTATTGAAATGTGTGAGGATATTTATGAAAATTATCCTCAAAATATGCGACAAGGTTACGGGAAAAAATCAGAACACTTTTATATGTATCGATTGAGTAGAGATAAAGATATGCTAAACTATATTTACAACTATAAAGATGTTTTAGATTATGTGATATATTATTATGGGGAAAATGTTGAAATAATAAAAATAGAGAATATACCACATTTATTAAAATTATTGCCATACAATTATTTAAAAGTCGGTAGGAATTTGGAAATTTCAAACACTTTAGCAGCAACAAGGTGCAATTTTAAACTAAAAGGTGAATAATGAACAAAATTGAAGAGTTAATAGAAAAAATGTGTCCCGACGGGGTGGAATATAAAAAGTTAAATGAAATAGGTTATTTTTATAGTGGCTTGTCTGAAAAAAATAAAGATGACTTTAAAAATGGTAATGCTAAATATATAACTTATATGAATGTTTTTAAAAATCCTGCTGTAAATTTAAATAATTGTGAACTAGTTAATGTATTAGAAAACGAAAATCAAAATGTTATAAAATATGGAGATGTTTTTTTTACTGGTTCATCAGAAACTATTGAAGAGTGTGCAATGTCATCAGTTGTTACACAAGATATTACAGAAAAAATATACTTAAATAGTTTTTGTTTTGGCTATCGCCTAAATGATGTAAATATGTTTGTGTCAGATTTTTTAAAACATTTATTAAGAGATGAACTATTTAGAAAACAAGTTTATATTGCAGTGAATGGGGTTACAAGATTTAATGTGTCTAAAATTGAACTTGGTAAAATCGAAATTCCAATTCCACCGATTGAAGTGCAGAGAGAAATTGTTAAAATATTAGACAATTTTACAGAACTCACAGCAGAACTCACAGCAGAACTCACAGCAAGAAAACAACAATATGAATATTATAGAGATGAGTTGCTAAAATTTGATAAAACTGAAATAAAAAATAAAAAACTTGGTGATATTTGCGAAGTTGAAGTAGGGGAGAAACCTAATAAAATTTTATTTAATGGCGAAATTGAATATATAAATGCTGGCACTTCAAATTCTGGATATGTTGACAAATATAATTGTTTAGGTGATGTTGTTACAACACCTTCAAGGGGGCAAGGTGGAATTGGTTTTGTTGGTTACCAGTCTAAAAACTTTTGGTTAGGACCTTTATGTTATCAAATACGAAGTATAAATAAAACTATTGTAATAAACAAATATTTATTTTATTTTTTACAAAGCAATAATAAGATGCTTCTTTCATTAAAAAAAGATGGTGGCATACCTGCAATAAATAAAACAGAGTTAGTAGGAATAAATGTTAAGATTCCCCCTTTTGAAAAGCAAAAAGAAATTGTTGAAATTTTGGACAAGTTTGATAGTTTGGTAAATGACTTAACAAGTGGACTTCCAGCAGAAATTGAAGCAAGGCAAAAACAATATGAATATTACCGAAACAAACTTTTAACATTCAAAAGAAAAGAAACAAAGGAGTAAATATGCAAGAAAAAAATCTTGAAACACTTTCGCAAAGCAATGACAGTACAGTTGTGTGTAAATATGAACCAACACAAAGAAGAGAAGAAAACTATCAAAGCGAAAAAGAACTTGAAGATGAACTTATATCCATTTTATCTAATCAAGGTTATGAATATTTAAAAATAAACAGCGAAAAAGATTTAATTTTAAACTTGCGAGAAAAGTTACAAATTTTAAACAATATCACATTTACAGATAATGAATGGGATAGATTTTTTACTTCTTGTATTGCAAACGGCAATGACGGAATATTGGAAAAAACAAAAAAAATTCAAGAAGAAAGCACACAATCTTTTTATTTAGATAACGGCGAACTTGTAAATATTTCTCTTTTAAACAAAGTTGACATTCACAAAAATATTTTACAAGTTATAAATCAATATGAAAACATCGGAGCACGAAAAACAAGATATGATGTTACAATTCTAGTCAACGGACTTCCACTTGTTCACATAGAATTAAAACGCAGAGGAGTTAATATTAGAGAAGCGTTTAATCAAATTGACAGATATAAGCGTGATAGTTTTTGGGCAAATAGTGGACTTTATGAATACATACAAATTTTTGTTATTTCAAACGGAACATTTGCAAAATACTATTCAAACACAACAAGGGACGCACATATAAACTCATCTTCAAGAAAAAAGAGCAACACATTTGAGTTTACAAGTTTTTGGGCAGACAGCACCAATAAACCTATTTTTGACCTTGTTGATTTTACAAAAACATTTTTTGCAAAACATACAATTTTAAACATTTTAACAAAATATTGCGTTTTTACCACCGAGCAAAGATTGTTGGTTATGCGACCATATCAAATTGTTGCAACAGAAAAAATATTAAACAAAATTCAAATAAGCCACAATTACAAAAAATACAAATCTGTTGAAGGTGGTGGATACATTTGGCACACAACGGGCAGTGGAAAAACTTTAACAAGTTTCAAAACGGCACAACTTGCAACAAAACTAGATTACATAGACAAGGTTTTGTTTGTTGTTGACAGAAAAGACCTAGACTATCAAACAATGAAAGAATATGACAGTTTTCAAAAAGGTTGTGCAAATTCAAACACAAGCACAAAAGTTTTACAACGTCAACTTGAAGACATAAACACAAAAATTATAATCACAACAATTCAAAAATTAGATAAATTTATAAAAAATAACAAAACTCATAATGTTTACAACAAAGAAATTGTTATCATTTTTGACGAGTGCCACAGAAGTCAATTTGGAACAATGCACAAAAACATAACAAGTGCGTTTAAAAAGTACTATATATTTGGTTTTACAGGCACACCTATTTTTACTGAGAATTTGGTGCTTAGTAAGTCGCTTTTCACAACAGAACAACTCTTTGGTGAACGATTGCACACATATACAATTGTTGATGCGATAAACGATAAAAATGTTTTGCCATTTAAAGTTGACTTTATTAAAACAGTCGAAGAAAAAGAAGACATAAAAGACAAAAAAGTAAATTCCATTGACACCGAAAAAGCACTTTTGGACGATAGGCGAATAACCGAAATTGTTAAATATATTTTAGAGCACTTTGCACAAAAAACAAAACACAATGAAAGTTACACATTTAACACACTTGAAAATGTTACACAAGTTGCAAAAAATAATAAAATTGAAGAAATACGAACAAAAACAGTTTTGTCAGGTTTTAATTCAATTTTTGCAACGGCAAGCATAGAGAGTGCAAAAGCATATTATAAAAAATTTAAAGAGTTTAATCACAATTTAAAAATTGCTTTAATTTATAGTTACAGTGCAAACGAAGAAGAGTTTGACGGACTTGATGACGAAAACAGCGAAGACACACTAAATTTAGATGTTTCTTCAAGGGATTTTTTAGAGAATGCAATTAAAGACTACAATAAAATGTTTTCAACAAGTTATGACACATCAAGCGAGAAATTTCAAAACTATTATAAAGATGTTTCGCACAGAATGAAAAACAAAGAAATAGACATCTTGATTGTTGTAAATATGTTTTTAACAGGTTTTGATGCAACAACACTCAACACTTTGTGGGTGGACAAAAACTTAAAATATCATGGACTTATTCAAGCCTTTTCAAGAACAAACAGAATATTAAACAGCATTAAAACATTTGGAAATATTGTTTGTTTTAGAAATCTTGAAAATCAACTAAACGATGCACTTATGCTTTTTGGAAACAAAGATTCAAGGGGAATTGTTGTTTTAAAACCTTATGCAAGTTACTATTATGGTTATGTAGACGGCAAAGATATTTTTGAAGGTTACAAGCCACTTGTTGAAAGGTTAAAAGAATTGTATCCAATAGGGCAAGAAATTTATGGCGAAAAAAACAAAAAAGATTTCATAATGCTCTACGGACAAATTTTAAAAATTAGAAACATTTTAACTTGTTTTGACCAATTTAAGGATGACGATTTGCTATCGGCAAGAGAATTGCAAGATTATCATTCAATGTATATAGATTTGTATCATGAATTTAGAAAAAAAGACGATGCTGAAAAAGAAATTATAAACGATGATGTTGTTTTTGAAATTGAACTTATTAAGCAAATTGAAGTAAATATTGATTACATATTGGAACTAATAAAGAAATTCTTTGACGGAAAAGCACAAGATAAAGAAATTTTAATTAGTGTTGAAAAGAGCATTGATTCAAGTATGGAACTAAGAAACAAAAAAGATTTAATCATGGCATTTATAACAACACTAAACAGTGGCGAAAACATTTATGAAGATTTTGAAAAATATGTAAAAGAGCAAAAACTTAAAGAATTAAATCAAATAATAGAACAAGAAAATTTAAATAAGCAAGAAACATATAAATTTATTAAAAAAGCATTTAAGGACGGATATTTGGAAACTTCTGGTGTTGAAATTGCAAAAATTTTGCCTCCAATATCAAGATTTTCAAAAACAAAAGAAAGGGCAAAAAAGAAAAGTGAAGTTATAGAAAAAATAACAGAATACTTTAATAGATTCTACACAATTACAAATGCAGATTTCGAAGAATAAAACATAAAAAAACAATGAAATAAAATCATTGTTTTTTTTCTATTTTGGGTATTTTGCGAGTAGAAAATATTTGTTTATAAAAGTTTTGTAAATTAAAAAATAATTTATGAATTTATATTGCTTAAATATTGTTATGCTATTTGTTTAACAAAATGTGTTTTGTAATAAAGTGGTTGACAAAAATTGAAATTTATTATATGTTATCTAGTAGAACATTAAATAATCTTGGAGTAAGATGCAAAATTTTAAAATGTTAAGGCAAATTTTTGTAAGGACTATTTTGGTGGCTCAGGTGTTGTCACTTGCTTTTTTTGCGTTTGTTCAAACAATACCATGTATGCCTTTCGATTTTGTTATGCTCTTTAAAAATGCAAACTTTTCTGGCAATTTTTTATTAAATTTTACATCTAACTATTTTCTTGTTATGCAATCATTTCAACAAATTGGATTGAGTTTGTTTGTTTGCACACTCTTTATTTGGGCGTTTGTTTGTCCACTAATGTGGTTGTTTGTAAACAAAATTTACACATCAATTTTAAATGTTGAAAAAAAATATTTAATTAAATTAAATAATAATCACGGTTTAAATAATTTTAATTTATATATTTTAAATAACAAACTTATTTGTTAAAAGTACTTTCATTTTTGTGAGAGAGTTTTTTTGCGATTTATTAAAGTATATTTGTTAAATATATTTTACATAAATTTTTATAAAAAAATTGCAAAAAATAAATTATGATTTTACAGGAGAAAAAATGGTACTTGGTCAATTTTTAAGTTTGTTTTTTGTTGCTGTCAGCTTAATTGCAACATACATAGTTTTTAAAGTAAAAAAACAACAAATTCCTAATATGTTTTATAAGGTTGTTTCCGGTGTTTTGGCAGTGGTGTTCTTTTTTAGGTACATGCTTGGAGATGATGCGCTTACAAATGTTTTTAAATTGTCATCTTCACCAATAGATAATCCAGTTTTAACATGTATTTCTTTAATTTTAAATTGGCTTAATTATTCTGTTATTTTGCTTGTTGTTTTGTATCCGTTTTTTAATTTAAAAAGATTTGCAACAATAATCAAATACTATGGAACAATTATCTCTTTATTATGTATTGGATTTATCACATACTTAACAATGGGAATTGTTGGCGAAAACGCATATAACACATTTGATATTCGAGTTCTGCTTATGGGAATAGAACTTGGAATAACCATTGTATATTGCTTTATTGTATTTATGGAAAACGATAGATTTAAAGCAAGTAAAAGCGATTTAAAATCTATTTTATATGCAGTTTTAATGATTTTATCAGTTATGCCAGCATATATGCTTCAAGCATTATTTGGACATATAAATTATTCAATCGAACCAAAAGAATTGACACTTCCACACAGAGTAATTTTGTATTTTGCAGTTATTATTCCAATATGTCTGTATTTTATATTAAGAAAAGAAAACAAAAAAGAAATAAAAAGCATGTTACTTTATATTAGTTTAGGAACACTGCTTTCGTTTAGTTTTAGATTTAGATTTTATGATTTTGCAACTGTTACAAACTGGCCATTCCACCTTTGCAATACGGCAATGTACATAATACCTTTGTGTTTAATTTTTAAGTGGGACAAGCTGTTTTATTTCACATATTTTATAAATGTGTTTGGTGCTTTTCTTGCCATGATTATGCCAAATTATTCTGGCGACTTAAATTTGTTTAGCACAAGTATTGTAAACTTTTATATAAATCACTACATTGCGTTCTTTATGCCAATTTTAATGGTTGCACTAAGAGTATACGAAAGACCAAAACTAAGACAATTTAAGTATTCTATGATTGGATTTGGATTGTACTTTTTGCTTGTTTTAATTTTAAATGCATGGTTTTCTAATTATGGAACAGTTGACTACTTCTTTATTAACAGTGATTTTATTGCAGAAAAACTAGGCACTTGGGCAGAAAATTTAAGAAATATTGTGTGGTCTTTTAACATAAACGGATTGCAGTTCACATTTTATCCACTTTATCAGTTTTTGTTCTTTTTGGTTTATGTTTTGCTTGGTGCAGGTGTTTGGTTTGTGTATGAAGGTTGCTACTCGTTTGTTGACACATTATATGATATTCAAGATAGAAAAAAGAAAATAAAATTAGATGAAATTGCACTTGAATGTGCTTTGGCAGGGAGGGGAAAGGAAGAACCTATGAATGAAGATGGCAAAAACAAGTTAATTTTAAGAAATTTCTCAAAAAGATATGGAAAAAGTCAAATTTATGCTGTTAAAGATGCAAATCTTGAAATTGAAGGTGGTGACATCTTTGGCTTTTTGGGACATAACGGAGCAGGAAAGAGCACAATAATTAAAAGTATTGTTGGTATTCAGCCAATAACAAGTGGACAAATTGAAGTTTGTGGTTATGATGTTCAAACTCAGGGTGTTATGGCAAAAAGACAAATTGGTTTTGTTCCAGACCATTATGCATTGTACGAAAAACTTACTGGCAGAGAATATATAAACTACATCGCCGACCTTTATGATGTAAAAAAAGAAGACCGTGATAAAAGAATTGAAAAATATGTAAATTTATTTGAATTAAATGGTGCTTTTGACAATCAAATTAAAACATATTCTCATGGTATGAAACAAAAAATTGCAATAATGTCGGCACTTGTGCACAATCCAAAAGTTTGGATACTAGATGAACCTTTAACGGGACTAGACCCAAACAGTATTTATCAAGTTAAAGAGTGTATGAAGCAACATGCAAAAGAAGGAAATATTGTTTTCTTTTCTAGCCACTTAATTGATATAGTTGAACAGCTGTGCAACCGTATTGCAATAATTAAAAAAGGTAAAATTTTAATTTGCAAAAATGTTAGTGATATAGAAAAGGAAACAACACTTGAAAAATTCTATCTTGATATAACAAACACTCCTGTTGAAGCAAGTTTGGTTGAAGAAGATAAAAAAGATGATAAAAACAAAGTCGAAAATGTTGAAGAAAACAAAAAATTAAACAAAAAGAAGATATAAAAGGACAAAGAATGGAAAATTTAAAAACTTTAGTTTTAATGCAACTAAAAGACAAAGTTGATTTTTCGTTTATAAAAAGCAAAAAACAAACAATATTTAAAGTGATATTGTCTATTTTAAAATTTGCAATAATCACCACTTTAATATACTTTGGTTTTTATATTTTATCATTTCTTAGATTAGTTTCCATTTTGCCGGGAATTCCACAAAACTTTTTCGCTTTGGTGTTTACAATAATGATAATTTTATCCATTATTGTATGCACATTTGGACTGATGAAAAATTTGTATTTTTCAAAAGATAATCAACTACTTTTAACCTTGCCAGCAAGTAGGTCGGCAGTGTTTACTTCAAAACTTGTTGTTTATTATCTATATGAGTTAATAAGAAATGTCTATTATATTTTGCCACTATTTATTGCATATTCACTTATAAATCAAATTCCTATTTATTATTATATTTGGATTGTTTTGATATATTTTGTGATAACGCTAGTACCTGTTGCATTGGGAGCACTTTTTTCTATACCACTTATGTTTGTATCTATATTTTTAAAACAATACAAAGTTTTGCAAGCAATTTTGCTTGTTGTGTTTATTGCAGGTATTGTTACAGGCTTGGTATTTTTAATAAATGCAATTCCAGAAAACTTTGACCTTATTGGAACATGGGGCACAACATTTTGGCAAATTCAAGACTTTTTAAATAAATTTAATTTGATTTTTACTCCTTTTGGTTGGTTGGCAATTAGTGGAATAGGCGAAAGATATGGAGTTTCAAATATAATTTTCAGTTTAAAACAATTTTTAATCACACTTGGCGTTGTTGCTTTTATTGCAATAGTGTTAACAATAACATATTTACTTGTTAGACCTTTATTCTTTAAAATGGCAAGCAGTCCTTTTGAATATAAAAAGGTTAAAATTGTAAAAAATTACAAAAATTACAAGACTTCATTCTTTTGGTCGTCAATTAAAAAAGATTTGTTATTAAATTTAAGAACTCCGGCAAAACTATACAGTTTGATTGCAGTTGTTATAGGTTTGCCACTGGCTATATTTTTGTTAAACAAAGTATATTCGGCAATGGATACAAGACTTACAGGTGCATTTATGTCGGTGGCTTTTAACATTTTGATGATACTTATTATTGCATTGTCTTCAAATATTGAAATGGCTCATATATACAGCGAAGACGGTGCGTCTAGTTATCTACTTAAAACTGTGCCACAAAAAAATGTGCAAACATTATTTTCTAAACTTGTTGTAAATTTGGTTTTGGTTAGTATATCAATTTTAGTTTCAACTTTCATTTTTACAAGTTTTGTTAATTATTCGATTTGGCAATCAATTTTGATATTTTTAACATTGGAGCTTACATATGTTGGACACTTGTTGTGGAGCGCAGAACTTGATATAATGAACCCACAAACAGCGCAGTATCAAACAACAGGAACGCACACAAACAATCCAAACGAAATTAAATCGTCAATTTTGTCGTTTTTAATTCCGGCACTAATTGCCTTTGTAACATACTTCTTTATCACAGAAAATCAGTACAGTGTTTGGTATAAAATTTTGTTTATTGCAACATTGTTCTGCATTGGACGAATTTGGCTGTATGTAAACAAAATAAAAGTCTATTATAAGGAGAAACAATGAAAAAGACAACAATGATAATGATTGGTATTATTTATGTTGCATCAATTGTTATAATCTCCATTTTTGGACTTAAATCAGTTGTTTACAACGAAGTGATACCTGTTACACAAATTATGTGTTTAAATGAAACGGACGAAAAAACATCAGTTACAACAGATTTTGAAGGTAAAAAGATAATTAAAATAAAATACACAGAACCGGGCAACGAAGAATCCTTAACAGGCACAATGGTTCAGTTGTCGTGGAGAACTTTGCCTGATGACGCAAGTAATAAAGATGTGAAATTTGTTTACAACACAACACTTACAAATGCAAAATTCATCAAAGATGAAAAAGGCAAAGAATTGGGACTAATTTTATTTACAGGAAAGGTTATGCTAAATATAAGAATAATGGCTACCGATGGTAGCAAAGTTTACACAGATGTTATTGTGTGGGCTTATTAAAATGGTATAATGTGGAAAAACCACTTATATATAAAATAAAAAAAGGAGAAGAAAATGAAAAAAGTACAAAAAACATTGCTGGTTTTAAGTTTTATGCTTTTAAGTGTGCTTGCACTTAGTGCTTGTGGAAATGCAGATAAAATTAAATCGGCAATTGTTAAAAGTGGAACCCTTGAAACCACCATCATTAAGGGCGAAACTTTGGATACTTCTAACGTTGTTGCCGTTATTACATACCAAAATGGCGAAGTTAAAGAAGTGCCAGCAAGCGAATTGACTTTTGGAAAAGTTGACACATCTAATGTTGGAAATGTTACTTTAAAGATAACATATAACGATTATTCTTTTGATGTAACAATATCAGTTGTTGCAACTGAGGCAGATGTAAACTCTATTATATCACTCGAAAGTCAATTATTAACAGATTATAATTCAAATAGAGCTACTCAACCAAACGAACAAGAACAATTTATGGACGGAAATCAACCACTCTATGTTGGAGATGACAACGCTTTTAATTTTAGAATAAATGCAAGTGGAATTGATCCAAAAGGTGAACTTGTTTCAAATCTTGAAAAAGTTAGAACAATTGTAACAGTTGAGTTAAAAAATCTTGACGGTACATATACAACATTATCTGGCGATGATTTAACTAATATGGTTACAATAGATACAGAAAACACAACTTTAGATTTTACCGAACAAGCAATAGGCAAAGAATTTAGAGTAACAGTTAAAGCAGCAAATGCTGATGAAGGTTATGAAGAAAATGCAACAAAATTTGCAACAAACCTTGTTGTTGTTGATGCATATAATGTTTACACAGCAAAAGAACTTTCTGTTTATGACAACTTTAAAGACGGTTGGGCAGAAATAAAAGCTGAAATGGGTTTAACTGATGTTGAAGTTAATGGTATAGTTTTGCAAAACGACATTTTAGTTACAAAAGACGATGTTCGTCAAGACTTATTCTGGACAAAAGATACTCCAAACTATGCAACAGTTCAAGCAAAAACAGATTTAACACTTGAAGGAACACCAATTGATGACGGCGGAACAGGAATTTATCATAGAACAATAAAAAACGGTGAAAAATTTAATTTCTATGGAAATTATTTCTCAGTTAATTTAAATTCTTTCCCAAAAATGATTGCAGAAGATAAAGATGGGGTAAATGTTGTTCAAGTTGGTGACAATGCAGAATATATGACTGCACACCTTTGTGTATTTTATACAACAAATGATAGCAAAAGTAAAATTGAATCAGAAACTTTGGTTAATTGGAAAAACTTATACTTTATAGGTAATGGTGAATTAAATGCTGATCCACTTAACTCAGGTGCAATATTGCTTATGAAAAATACAGAAGTTAGTTTTTATGCATACAACACAGTTATGCACAACTTCTATATTGGATATTTTATGCAACTTGGTGATATAGACAACGAGTTTGATGGTGAATATGTTATTGATAGTTGTAAAGGATATAATTCATATCAATGTTTATTCTATGTTTGGGGTGCAGAACACTTAGTTATTAAAAACAGTGAATTTAAAAATGCTGGTGGTCCTGCAATAATCACAGACCATTGCAAAATGGAAAACGATAACCCTGAAACAGGAAATCCAAGCAGAGTTGATATAGTTAACAGCACAATTGAATCAAAAGTTACAGGAAAAGAACCTTGGTTTACAGTTTATGATGGCGCTTCAGCACTTGTTGGACAATTGTCACAACTAGAAGATTTATACAGTGGGAAATATTCTTCACTAGGTCTTCCTGATACAGGCAAAACAATATATGCTGGATATGCTAATGAAAATGGCACATCTGTTGGACAATTAAACATTATATGTGCTATGAAAAGTGGTGATGCACAAGGTTTAACTGCTTCAAGAATTAAAGGATATGTTAGAATATTTGAAACTGAAAACGACTATGCTGATTTCTATGCAGGTGACACAACCGTAACATATGGTTTGGATATGGATAAAACTGATAGTTTAATTAATAAAGCAATGAGTAATGGTGTTCACTATCTAGAAAGTAATGGAAATGGTGGTTATATTAATAGTGGATTTGGAAAAACAAATCAAGATAGTACAATATTACAAGGAAAATCATTTGCTGAAGGTAATTGTGTTAATATCTATCTTGCAAATGGTATGGGTGCTATGATTGGGCTATACGATAGTCAAGAATAAACAAAAAAAATTCAAAGTCTTGTGCTTTGAATTTTTTTATTAAAATATTCAAAAATCATAAAAAGGCATTTTGATATAAATGCCTTTTTTGTATGTAACGTTAAATTAAATGTTGATATTGACTTTTAAAAATAAATTAGTTATATTGAAACTATAAACGGGGAGTAAAAATTGGAAAAAATAAAATCTAGAAAATTAATGGTTTATTTATTTGCCATTTTTTTAATTATCAGTGGAATTTCTATTGCTTTAATCTTTTATATTTTAAATCCTATTACTGAGATTTACATAAAACAATTGCCAGACAAGATTTCTTATTATGAAAGCGAAGATTTTTTAAGTGATGGTATGACTGTTTATTCACGGTATAAATATTACGGAATTGAAAAAGAAATAGATGATTATAAAATTATTGTAGACAGTCCCTTAAATGCATCAACTAAAAAAGTTGAAGTGGTGTATGAACATAATGGAACAAAAAATATAACTTCTTTTGACATTAGTGTTCAACCAAGAATAATTGATAGCATTGTTATATTAAATTATCCAACAAAAACAAAATATTATGAAGGCGAGTATTTTGATGTAAGTGGACTAAGATTGCAAGTTAATTGTAAAGGTGAAGCAAAATCTTTTGAACCACAAAATATTATAATTGACAAACAAAACGCTCCACTAAGTGTAAGCGATAATCAAGTTATTATTTCTTATAGTGAAAATAACATAACAGTTTACGCAAATATTGATATACAAGTAAGTCAATTAACAGAACAAGATCAAGAAATTATTGAAATTAAAAAATTGATAGACTTGTTACCAAGTGAAAATAATGTTGGTTTAGAAGATGAAAATGCTGTTTTATATGTACAAAATTTAATAAATAATCTTTCACAAGAACAAAAAGAGCAAATCGACACAAGTAAAATAGATAAATTAAATGAAAAAATTGCAAAATTAAAAAAAGATAGAGAAATTGCATTAAATAAAGAATATAAAATAACATATAAATTAAAAAATATTGAAGCAGAGATAGATTTTAACAATATTACAACATACAAAAATGCTGATGGAATTGTTACATTAAACGAGCCAATATCAAATGAGCTTTATAATTTAGGTTATGAATTTTTGGATTGGGAAAATAGTGATGGAACAGTTGTAAATAATATTCAAAATATAAATAATGACACAACTTTTTATGCTGTTTATAAGTTATCTGCAATAATAAATTTAAGATTTTTTAATAATGAAAAAGAATTAGGTGTAATTGAAGTTAACAGATTTAATGGAACAGATTTTTATTATAATTTAATAAATAATGAAATAAATAATTTTATTTTTGAAAAAACAGGTGAATTTCCTAAATATTTTTTAATAAATGGCAATATAGTAAATGAAGTTGAAACTAAAATAAATAGAGAAATTCAAATAGATGTCCAAACACAATCGCCACAGGATATTATTGAAGATAATATAGAAACTCCACAAAACAACAGTGTTATGTTTGTTATGGGTGAAAATGTTAAAGAATTTATTTTAAATGAAGGATATTTAACTGAGGACGATTTAAGTGATATTTATGCAATTTATAATGAACAAAATAATAGTTATATAAATTATTATGTTGTAAGTGGAACAACTAAAATTTATGATGATTTAACTAGTATTAACTTTGGTACAGAGAAAAGTAACATTGTTGTTGTTACAAAAAATGAAAATGTTTTTAATATAACTTTAAATTATTCAGGTGGTAAAAAAATATTTTTAAATCTTGTTGGAAGACAAAAAATTATCAATGCACTCACTGAATATGCAAATAATGATAAAAGTATTTTGCTTTTTATCAATGAATTGTCAAAAATATTTGATTTTGAACAAATTTTATATAAAAATATTGAGTTTACACTGCAAGAAAGAACAAATTTTGAAATAAAACTGCATATTGATGACGAAATAACTACAATAAATATTCCTAATTTTTCGCAAGAAGATTATAAACTTACAAATTATTTGCCAAGTCCTAAAAAACTAGGCTATTTATTTGGTGGTTGGTCAAATGAGATAAATGGTGAAATATATAACAATGAGTTTTTAAATATAATAATTCAAAATTATAATTCAAATGTTGATTTGTATGCCGTTTGGCAAATAGACCCAAATTATAAAAAACCAGAATCACAAGCAAATTACTCACAAAATTTTGTTGGCAATTGGACAGCAACACTTGAGCATAATGGTGTTATTTTAAGTGCAAATTTAGAACTAAAAAGTGATGGCGTATACACCTATAAAATTTATAACAATGACATAGAAACAGTTAGTGTGTTTGGTGATTATCGTTTTGAAAATAATGAAATTGTAATATATTTTGTAGAAAATTATGGAGATTATGATTACATTACAAAAGGCGACCTTAATTTTGATTTGTCGTTTGTTGACAGCAATATGTTGATTGCAACTTGCTTCTATGTGTCAAAAGAAACAACTTCGGTAAGCATTGAAAGTTTTGATATTGTTTTAAATAAAGACACTATAAAATTAGAAAATTATTATGGAAATGCCATTTTGGGTACTTATAAAATAGAAGTAATGAACATATTGACAAATACTCTTGAAACATATATACTAGAACTAGTAAACAATGGTAGTGCTGTGATTACATTAAATGGTATAAACCAAAATGCACACTATCGCATACTTAATGATAAAGTTATATTGTTGTCCAATGGATTCATTGGAATTAAAGATATAACAGAATATATTTTGGAATCTAACAGGGTGTAGGAGGTGAGTATGCAATCTCTAAAAACAAAACTAAATTATAAAATTATTTATATATTACTTGCAGTTTTGTTTGCAACTGTTTTTTGCGCCTTTATTCAATCAGATTCTTCAAACAATACTTTATATGCAACCGAACAGTCTATAAATTTAGAGACTCCTTTTGATAGAGAAGAAATAAAAATTGACAACGTAGTTTTACAAACAAATGCGTTAAGTGCCAAAGCAGGGGAAAGTTTAGAGTTCTATTTTGAAGTTGAACCATTTTATTCTGCTGAAACCATTAAAGAAATTGAATATAAAATTGTAAAGGGAAAAAATTATGCCAACGTTAACAGCGATGGCATTTTGTCTATATTTGATGATGCAAAGGCATATGAAAGTGTGTCTGTGCAAGTTGTTGTTAATAAAAAAGAAAGCAATGTTGTTACAATATCTATTGACAAAACAGTTGTTGAAGATTTTTCAATTGGTTCAAATATACAAACAATAAGAGAGGGTGGAACAGGTTTGGTTTATGTAGAAAAATTGTTACCACAAAATGCTAGTTTTCAAAAAGTTAAATACGAAATAATTAATGGCAGTGAATATGCAACAATAAATTCTCAAACAGGCGAAATAAAAGTAAATGACCAAATAAATATTAAAAATGCCACTTTTACAGTATGTGCTTACACCTGTGAAAATTATGATAAAAAAAGCAATGAAATCACATTTGATATTTATGTGCCACTTAAAAATATGAAACTTTCTGCAAGTAAAACTATTGCAAAAATTTCTTCAAATAAAGGTGAAATAATTGAACTTATGGCAACAACAGAAGATATTGTTTCAGTTTTTAACCCAACCTATGTTGTTGACCCACTTTATAGTCAATTTGCATACATAGAAAACAACTTATTACATGTAAATAAAAATCTTAAAGAAAGTATAGTTATTCCAGTTTGGGCTCAGCAAGATGGAGCAGAGTCTAATACAGTTTTAATTGAAGTTTATATTTTAACAGAAGATATTGTTTTAAATAATGATGAAAATATAACAAAAGTTTCTCAATTTTTAAACTATGATTTTTCTGCAAAAATATATCCAAGTTATGCAAATTCGCAAAATATTTCATATATTTTAACCGATTTAAATGGCAACAATGTTGACTATGCTTATATTGACCAAAATGGAATATTGCAAATAAAAGACGAAGCCCCAAGTTTAAGTCAAATAAAATTGCAAATAAAAAATGATGATTTAACTAAAACAATAATTTTGGAAATAGAAGAGTATAATGCAAACACTATTCAAATATCAAATGAGAATCTGCCAAAAACTTTATATCCAAATCAGCAAGTAGATTTTCTTGCTGTATTAGATGGTTTATACAAAACACAAAACCATTTTACTATTTTGTATGCGTTTGGCGATGACGGAACATTTTATAATTATGGAAATTACATAGTAATAAAACCTCTAAACGAACTTGAAAAGTTAGGCAAAAATAAATTAACTTTTAATGTAAAATTAAAATCAACAACAGGAATTTATAGTGCAGAACAGCAATTTGATGTGTTTTTGCCTGTTGAAAGCATGCAAAATCAAGTTTTACATGTTGACCGAGGAACAGATGTATATGTTGATATGATATATAATTCAAATAATCTTGCAACAGATAAATCTTTACAAAATCCAACAAATGTAATTGTTGATGATAAAACAATAACTGTGGAAAAAACCAGCATAAATGGACAATTAAAAATAAGTTTACCATCAAATTTGCAGTTTAACACAAATATTGATATTCCAATATTTACAAAAAATGGCGATGTTACTTGCACTATAACTTTAATAATAAACGAACTCAACATAAACAATTTTTATTTTATATTAGATAATCAAGACAGTGAAAATCATGTTGTTGACAATCAAAATCCCGAACTTTATGTTGGTAGAAGTTTAAATAGCAAAATTACTTATAATGGCAAGTCAATTTTAGAGTATGGGCTAATTATTGAAGAGCAATCTATACAAAATGCAGTTGTTGAGATTTTAGATGATACCTTCAAACTTACTGCTAGTGATGTCGCTGGTGGAAGTTCTATATTATATTTTGTTAAATTAAAAGATGGTAATACAACAAAAAAATATAGCATATCTTCAAACAAAATTTCAGTTTTTAATCCTGCGGATAGTTTTGATGCAATATATATTGAAGACATTAATCATGTAAAAAACAATGCTATTACATTTTATGGTCCAACATTAGATTTGCAACCTTATTATAGATATAATGATGTCAATGATTCTCAAATCACATCAAAATGGGTAACAACAACAGGTGCATATGCAAATGAAAATACTGTATCAATCATAAATACAACACCATGGGACGGATTTGATATAATTATTCATTACACTCAAACATATAACGGCATAGAACGAGAAGTTGGTCAAACAACAATAAAAGCAAGTTTAGGTTTTGATAAAATTGTTTATCAAGAATATAAAGTTTATGGTGCCGATTTATATGTTACTGGGGTAGACGATGGTACAGGTTGGTTTTTTGGAACAACATACCATGGTTCAGATTCTATGGAAGTGTCTGGTGGTAGGGTTACCAAAGGATTTATGCCATTTTTTATGGAATTTCAAAAATTAAAAGATGCAGGATTTAGCAAAATTGAAATAAATTTGGAACTAGACATTGCTGAAGTACAAGATGGCTATCAGGAAGTATATTTTGTGCTTGATGATAATAGTGAAATGCAAGATGGATATATAGAGGCATTTAGAGATGATAGTGTCGAGCATACACCAGGAGAAAAAAATACAAATTGGTCTACCCATACATTTACTTTTGAAGTGTCAATAGATACGCTTATACAAAATCCATATTTTGCTATTTTGTGTGGAGCACATGGATTAGATAATGATACTTGGAATTGGGGTTGGACTAGAATGACTTTTGAAGCATTAGCATAAAGGAGAATATTGCATGAAAAAACTTTTTAATTTCTTATATATTTTAATAATTTCCTTTTCAATTGTATTTAGTATTGCTTTTTCATGCAATATAACTTTTTCGTTTAATAAAAACAAATCATTAAATGGTGTTATTGCAGAGTCAAATAATGTGCAAACAATAGCAAATATACCTGTTAAAGCAGTAACATATCAAGATAACAAAGGCTATGAATATGGTATATTAGCAAACAATAACTTAGCCCTTGGTCAAAACTATTTAAACATTAGAATAAACACAAATTCTGATGCAGTTGCTATTAAAGACATTGGTGATAATAAATATCTTATAGATATGTCAAAAGGTGATATAAATGCCTTAATGGACAGCGTTGTTATTGAAGCAAATTATAATTTTAATTCAACACAAAACATAGCAAACGATTGGAATTTAAGTTTTGATTCAGCTCAAAATATTTTAGGTTTTGATAATCTAGGCGAAGTAGGAGAAGGTGCTTTTATTGTTGAAACAAGTTATGACGGAAAAAATTATAATCAAACCAATTCAGCACTAACAACTGTTAATGTAACAAAAGCATTTAATCCAAGTTTATATAATGTTTCAAATAATAAATATAAACAAGCATATGTGCCAAGTGGAAAAGACATAAATAAAGGCGTTTACATAAGAATAAGGTTTGCTTATGAAGTGTATAGAACAACCTATAAATATTACGATAAAGACCAAAAAATTTGGATACAAAACTCATTTATAAATCCCGAAGAAAAAGGTATAAACTATAAATTTTTATCAAAAACAATTACATATTATAACATACTAGAAACGGCAAATCTTTATATTGCAAACAATACAGGTGCAGTGGGATTTCATAATCTTACAAATAACATTGAAATAATTAAAGATGATTTGCTAGATAAAATGGTTTCTCAAGTGTATTTTTCAAAAGTGAATCAAGAAAATTATGAGAAAAATGAATTTGAGATAAAATATGAAAAATATCTTTCTGGCGAGTTTAATGAAGATGGAACAAATATAACATTTACTCGCCAAGAAAAAATGGATTATTATAATAGTAATTCTAGTGAAGACAAATTAGACAACAAAAAATTGACACTTCTTACAAATCAGTACTATCAAGGAGAAACACTTAATAGTGGAGATATGACCTTTTCAGGATTTTCACTTGACAATTTAGGGAACGATAATTACATAATAAACTACAAATTTAATGGCATAGACATGGGACAAATGCAAAATGGTGCATTGTTTACAAAAAACGGCAGATACGATATATATGTGTCAACACCATGGGAAAAAGATAAAACTCATTATACAATCTATGTAAATGACCGTTCAAATGAGTCTACGCTTGGTGATTATTTTGATAATAATTTTATCACAAATGAAAGTAAAAGAATTTATGATATGGAATCAAATTTGCCTGTTTTTGTGAAAGGTAGCATATTTTACCAAATAAAAAACAGCGAAAACAATGTTCCATTATCAGGTAAAATTACAAAATATATTGATGACCAAACAACAAAAGACGTTTACACATTTTTGTATGAAAATGTGTTAGTTGAAAGCGACGAACAATCAACAAATATTATTCTAAATAAAAATGCAAACAATACAGGCTCACTAGATTTAGAACCGGGATATTATTATTCAACATTTTACACAACAACAAACTACTTAGACGGAATTACAGGCGACTACTATACAATTAGTTATATGTTTAAAGTTGTGGACGAAGATAGTGTAATAGGTCCTGTTGTTAATCAAACAATTTTAAATTCATTTACAAATATTTCAAGATTCAATTCTTTATATTATGGTGTTGAACAAAAAAATGTAAATGACAAAATTATAACATTTGCGTTTTTTTCACAAGAAAGTGCATATAACTTTGCATATAAAATTGAGAGTGATAAAGTATCATATAAAAATGGCGAATATCATTATAATGATAAAACATATACAAGTTCAATACTATTAGGTAAAGATTTAAATGATAATGCGCTTAAATTAGTAAAACAAAAATATTTTGATGCAAGTGACTATTTTACATATTTGACTATACGTGAACAATCATATGATCAAGTGGCACAAGATGGTGAAAGTGCAGAATTTGGCGAAAGCATATTAGATTTAAAATACGTCAATCAAAACATTGTTGTTTTTACAGCAGATTCAACACAAGAAAATAATTTAACTCCTATACCATTTTTAAATGACGGCAACATTGCAATTTTAAATACTGACGGAACAATTTCACAGCAAAAAACAGATATGCAATTTATTTCTGTTTCAAACTATGAAAGTAATTTAATTAAAGCAATTAACATTGAGACTAAACAAGAATATATACTTGCTTATGATGAAAATATAGAGAATCAACTCATATCATATAATGCACCAAGTGGAAGCTATCAAATTGTTGAAACAAATTTATATGGAGATGGAACCAGCGATACATCTATATATTATGCTAATTATATTGCGCAAGAGAATACGGCAAGTGCTTTAATTACATATTTATACAATGACGAAGTGGTAACAACTACAATAGATAAATCTAAAAATAACATAGTAATAAATGCAAATTCTTTGGTTATAGAAAGTATAACAAACACATTAGACCCATATTCAATAATAAAAATTTCACATGGCAGTGAAACAACTGTAATGTCTATTGCAGAATTAAAAAACTATAAAATAGACAAATTGGGCAACTATAATATAGAAATTGTTGACCGTCTTGCAAATAAATTAAGTTTAACTGTAAATATAAACAATGCAGTTGATGCAGTAATTTTAAAATACGATGATGAAACAACACAAACAACATTTGTTGGACACCAAACAATCTTAAAAGATGGAAAATTAAAAGACAATTATGATTTTATGGGTTGGACATATGAAACACTTGACAAAGAATACACTAAAACAATCACTCCAACACAAAATCAAGATATAATTTTAACAGCCGTTTATTATCACAGCACTGTTAACATAACATTTAAAGACGGCGACTTTGTTTATAATCTCCAAGCAAAACCAGAAGACACAATAGACTTTGACACAAATTTATTTTCAAAACAAGGCTTTGAACTTGTTGGATTTATGTGGAATAACGGCAATAGAAATATTCTTTATACTTATCGTATATCATCTGTTCCAAATGTCGAAAACATGGAAATTCATGCACTCTATAAAAAAGTACAAAACAGTGTTACAATTAAGGGAATAACACTTGTTGATGGAGATTTTGTTTATACCAACGCACAATTTGGTACAGCATTCCCACAAACAGTAACACCAAATGATATGAAATTTGTTGGATGGATGAATCTTGGCGTTGAAGGTGGTGTAATATACAAAGATATTATTCCAAACCTTAGTGGCGATGTGATACTTTCAGCAGTTTATGAAAAATTAGAATCTAAGGAAAATATAAGTGAAGAAACAATAGAAGGTGCTGGCACAATAAGTGGTACAGTAAATAATAATAATAATTTTACAAATAATTTATTTAATAAAAGTATAAATTATTCAATTATTTCTTTAATTTTATTTGCAATATATTTTGTTTTTGCAAAAATTAAAAATTATTTAATAAATAAAAAGAAAATACAAAAAAATAACAAACAAATTTATGAAAATGTTATAAATAACAATGAAGAAATTAAAATAAATAAAAAAATAAAAATAAATTTAAAAAATAATAAAAAATCAATTTTTAAATTAATATTTAAACGCAAAAATATCAAATATTTAACAGCAACTTTATGCTTGGTTTTAGCTTTTATTTTAGGTACTCAAGGCATATTTGCAGATGTTGCAAAGTTTAGAGTTCAAGACGCAATAGTTTCTTCGTATGAACAAAGTTTAACTTTACAACAAGAAAAAATTTACAACAACCTGCAAGATAATGTTGAAGAAATTAAACAAAATTATAATGATCAACAAAATAAAGATTCTGTAAGTCAAGAAGATAATAAAATACAACAAATTAAAAATTTATCAAAAACACTTTTGCAAGAACAAAATCAAACAACTGAGTATACATTAACAGACGATGAAGCGTTTTTATATAGTGAAGTTATTGTAGATTTAACCACACTTGGTTATAGTGTTTTCCCTGCAAGTGTTAAATTTAACAATAAAACTGTTTATGGAATTGCATACACAACGGGAGAAACTGTATTTGAAAAAGACAACGAAGAAAATGTTGTGTATATTGGAACAGGATTTACTGCATTTTTAAATCAAATATCAATAACCGAATATGCAATAGGGCAAGGGTTAACAATAACACCACTAGAAGAGTTAAACGACTATGAAGATATTGAAGAAGATTGTGAAATAAAATATATCTTGTCTTTTGAAGAATCGTATAAGGACCAAGAAACAAACACAATTTTATATAATCATTATATACAAAACAATCAATATGTTCATTATGCAATTTATGATTACCAATTTCATGCAACTTTTACAAAAATCGAAGATTTAAGCTCAGCAGAAACCATATTTGATAAAACAGCAGGCAAATTGTATAGTTATGATGACGGCTATGTTGTTTATGATCCATATTGGCAAAAAGAAGAAACTGTTTTAAATTCAATATTTGCAAGTTCAATAAATAATACAGCAACAAAAGAACAAACAAAGCTTCTATATAATAGTTTTGTGGAATCTCAGGACTGTAACTACCTAACTGTTGAAAAAGGCACATATATCTATTATTCACCTGTCAACTTAAACGAAATATATCTTCAATTGCAACAAGAATCTATCTTGGGAGTATCAGCAGAACAGTGGAGAGATGTTGAAAATCAACTAAGTGAAGGTGTTTATTACTACATCGTAGAAAAACAAGAAACTGATAAAGATGGCAATTTGTTGTGGATAAACGAAAACGGAGAAAAAACAACAACACAAACAGAAACACCATCTATGATTACTGACATAGAGTATTCGTTATATCCTCAACCACCAGTACAACCAAATTGGGGACTAATAATTTTTGGTGCAATCTTAATTATTGGTGGAGTTGTACTAACAGTTCTAACGATGGGTGCTGGTTCGCCAGCTGGAGTTGCGGCAACATCTGCGGGCACAACAATATTGGGTACTATTACATCAATTATGATTAAAGCAACTGTTTTTGTTTTAGTAAAACTATTTCCTGCATTTGCAATTGATATTGGTTTACAATCAATAATTATCGGTGCTCAAGGTGGAAGTGTCAAGGATATAAATTGGAAGCGTGCAATTATAACAAGTGCATTTAATGGATTATCAATTGGTTTTGAAAATCTAGTAAAATCTATAACATTAGCCGGACGCATTCTAAAAGGCGTTTCACTAACAGTTCTAGAAGGTTTTATTAACTATATTGTGGAAGTTGCTTGTGGTTCTAGTCAAGAAGTAGCATGGCAAGAATTTGGTTGGGGTATTCTTTTTGGATTTATATTTAATAGTATTGATTTAATTTCATACATAAGAGCAACAAAAAAACTTAATCAAGCACAAGACATGTTAGATGATGTCTACAGACTTACATCAAAAAACAATGTCGATAACTCAGCAACGGACATATTACAAAACTCAGATAGTGGTATAAAAAAACTTGATGAGGCAAGTCAAACGTATTTAAGTAAAACCTTACCAAGTCCTGAAAAGGCAACTTATTTTGGAATAGACGGAAAGAAATTAAGCAAAAAAGAATTTATAGAATATGGCGCAAATGGAACAATAGAATGGAAATCTAAAACAACATTATTGTTTGATAAAAATGGCAATCCAATAACAAAACTAAGTATGAAAAATGGCGTTATTGATTTAAGTCCACTTAGCCATGGCATGCTGGATTATTCATACTTAAACAATTTTGACTTCGGTGATAGAGTTACAAACTTAAACAGGGCATATAATGACTTAATGAATAAATGGAATGATGATATTGACTCAATTCCAGCTTCGGTAAAAAATTATTTAAAATTAAATAATATGAAAGAAGGTGCTTTAAATTTTTCAGATGTAAAAGATATATGTAGTGGAGGAGTTTATTCGCTACACGAAACAGTTGAAAAAACAATATTGTTAATTCCATCAAATATGCATACGGCAATAAGTCATATTGGCGGAATAGCATTATACAAATCTAAAAACAACATGCCAGAATATTTAAAAAATTTAATAAAAGGAGCACAAAATACATGATAGACCTAACACAATATGAAGAGTTAACAAAAGTATATAAACAAGCACAAAAGATAGATAGAGAATGTGATAAAAATTTTAATAAAGCAAAGAGAATAAACTTTGAAGAGGCAACAAAAAATAGAAGAAAATTTTCTGAACCAATAAGACAGTTTCAAAACACAATATTTGCCGAAACTGCATTTAATGTTTTATTAAAACTAAATCCCGTTTTAATAGAACATAGAACAGGGAAGAAGTTAAAATTTATTGAAGTGTTTGGCAGAGATTTTAGTAAATTAACAAAAGACATGATTATACATGTTTATAAATTAGTGATAGAAACATC
>CALWTD010000023.1 GCA_944384395.1 uncultured Clostridia bacterium | reverse complement strand
AGTGTAACAACAATAGGAGATGGTGCGTTTGGTGGTTGCAGAAGTTTAAGCGAAATAACAATCCCACAAAATGTAACAACAATAGGAGATCGTGCGTTTGGGGATCGCTATAGTTTGATTGAACTATGCAATAAGGCTTCGCTAGACATATCAACAACAAGTTATGGACTAACCGCATTAAATGTATACTCAGACACACAAGGCGAAAGTAAACTTAAATACTACAACTCAAACGGAGCAGAAGTACAAGATGGCGACTATATTTTCTACATTGATGGAAACACAAAGTATTTGGTAAAATACAAAGGTCAAGATACTGAAATAACACTTCCAACAATAAGTTTTATTGGTAGTTATGAAATATATAAATTTGCATTCTACGAGAATAAAAAAATCACAAGTGTAATAATCCCTGACAGTGTAACAACAATAGGAGATCGTGCGTTTTATGATTGCAGTAGTTTAAACACTGTTATAATAGAAAATTTGGATATTGCAAACGCAATAATATATTCATCAAGTCAAGGCAATTTGTTATACTGTTTAAAATCAGGCACAGGTGTTGTTAAAGTTAAGTGTAGTAGTTTGGAAGATGTAACAAGCACATATTTAATAAATAACTTTACTGCAACATATCAAGATGGTTATGCAGTGTTTACAAAAAAATAAAAATGGGTTAGTCAAAAAAACTCTACAAATCTGTAGAGTTTTTTTTGTTGCAAACAACAATATTTTAAATTTATATTGTAATAAAAAACATACTCGTCAAAAATAAAAAGCATATTGCATAGTGATTAAATGTATGTTATAATAGGGTGCATTAGGAGGTAAAATGACATTATTAAATATTTTGGCAGGAAATGCTTGGACAGAATTTGTTGAAATATTTACGGGCGAATTTGCTTGGCTTACAATCACTTTAATGGTGCTTGGTATGATTTTATGCATAGTTGAAGCAGTTATACCAGGTTTTGGAATTTTTGGTATTAGTGGTATTGTTTGCGAAGTCGGTGCTGTTGTTGTAAATGCAACCCTTTGTAACGGAACGCCTATGCAAGTTTTGATTTTAATACTATTAATAACACTTTTAACACTTTTAATATTTTTGTTATTTGTAAGGTCTGCAAGATATGGACTTTTGGGCAAAACACCTATTGTTGAAAATAAAACGGCTATTCCAAAAGATTATGGACAAAAAGACCAAGAACAACTTAAATCACTAATTGGCAAAGAGGGGATTTTGTTGACGGAATGTCACCCTATTGGAAAAATGAGATTGGGTGAAGAAGTTTATGAAGTAAGTTCAAAAGGAACAATGATTGCAAAAGGTGATGTTGTTAGAGTTGTTGCAGTTGAAGACGCAATAATTTATGTAAGCAAAATTACATACTAAAAGGAGAAAATATGTTAAATTTATTATTGATGGAGATGTGGGCACAAATTGTTTTATATGTTACACTTGGACTTTTGCTTGTATTCATTGTTTTAATTTTTGCTATTGTGCCAACAAAAACTTGGTTTGTTGCACTTGTGTCTGGCGCACACGTGTCGATGGCAAGGCTTATTGGTATGAAAATAAGAAGAATTAAAGTTGCACCTATTGTTGATGCTTACATTATGGCAAGAAAAGCAGGTATTCAAATTGATATTAGTGAACTTGAAACACATCAACTTGCAGGTGGAGATATTCAAAAAGTTATAAACGCACTTATTTCTGCACACAGTGCAAAAATAAATTTGCCTATTGATTTGGCAAAGGCAATTGACCTTGCTGGTCGTGATGTTAACCTTGCTGTTAGAAACAGTGTTACACCAAAGGTTATGGAAACTGATTGGATAAGTGCTATTGCAAAAAATGGTGTAGAGTTAAAAGTTAAAGTAAGGATTACTGTTAGAGTAAATATTGCAAGACTTGTTGGTGGTGCAGGAGATGACACAATACTTGCCAGAGTTGGTGAAGGTATTGTTACAACCGTTGGTTCTGCTGAAACACACACCGAAGTTTTGGAAAATCCTGACTTTATATCACAAACAGTATTAGACAAAGGTCTTGACTCGGGAACTGCATACGAAATTTTATCTATAGACATTGCAGATATTGACGTTGGTAAAAATATTGGTGCTGACCTACTTAAAGACACTGCAGAGGCAAAGAAAGTTATTGCACAGGCAGAAGCAGAAGAAAGAAGAGCAATGGCTGCTGCACACGAACAAGAAATGAAGGCAAAAACACAAGAAATGCAAGCGATGGTTCTTGCTGCTCAAGCAGAGGTTCCAAAAGCAATGGCAGAAGCAATTAAAAATGGGAAAATGGGTGTTATGGATTATTATAAAATTCAAAACTTAACATCAGATACTGCAATGCGTAATGCTATTGCTGGAATTGACCCAAATAACACAAACAACAATAAAAAACCACCTAAATTCTAAAAAGGAGAAAAATTATGACAGCATTTATAATAATATGTGTTGTAGTTTTTGTGATTGTGGTTATTTGTTTAAATTTTCAAAGAATTAAAAACTTGTTTGCAAAAAAAGATAAAACTCCAAAAGAAAAAGAAGAAAAACCTAAAAAGATCGAAAAATCTTCAAAAGATACAGGGCTTAGTTATGTTGAAGAAGATTATTCATCAAAAAAGGTTGACAACATAAAAAGAGAAACAAAAAGCAACAATGTAAAATATGAAGTTGAAGATTTTGTAAAAGCAACCGAACAAGAATTAAAAGAACTAGAAGCAAAAAAAGAAAACAAAGGTGGAAGGCTTCACGGAGCAATTAAATCTATTGACAACATAGATGTTGTGGTTGAAGATTTAAAAGATGAAGACGATTTTGATAGTGATGAGAACTTTGATGATTTTGATATGTTTGAAGACAATAGTAATAAAAGCATTTCAAAACAAATTCAAAATCTTCCACCCGAACTTAAGGCATTGATTGTTAGTGATGTTTTAAAAAGAAAAGATGACTAAATAGTTTTATATTTTATTAAACACGCATACAAATATTAAGAGGTATGTGTGTTTAATTTTTTTAATGAACTTATTAGTGATTATGGATTGGAAACGAGTTTGATAAATTCGTTTAACATAATAAATATGTCAAACAAACTTGTTTATATTGAAGGGCACAAAGGCGTTGTTTCTATTTCGTCAGAAAATATTTCGGTGCGTGTTAAAAAAGGTGTTTTGTGTATTGTTGGGAAAAACCTTCAAATTAAAAGAATTTCACACACAACTTTAGTTATTATTGGACAAATAAAAGAAATAGAGAGTTATTAGTGAAACAATATAAATTTGAAATTCCTGCATTAAATACTGAAAAACTTTTAAACAAACTTGTTTTGGAGTTTGATATTTTTGATATAAAAAAGCAAGATAATATTTGTTCATTTTTTTGTAAATCAAAACAAAAAAAACAAATTGAAAAAATCTTAAAAAAATATGGTTTTAGCATAAAGTCCAAGTCTTATTTTGGACTAGCAAAACATTTAAAAAATATTTCAAGTTTGGGTATTATTACTGGAATCATAATATCGGTTGTATTGTATATAATTTCAACTTTTTTTATTAGTAATGTGTTAATTGTTGGAAATTTAACAATAACATCAAAAGAAATTATGCAAGTTCTTGAAAATTACAATATTAATAAATGGTCGTTAAAGTCGTCTATTGATGTAAAAAATTTACAACAAGAACTTGAAGAAATAAAATATGTTAGTTATGCAAGTGTAATAATAAAAGGAAATGCACTTATTATAAATATTAAAGAACAACTCACAAACAACGAGATTGTAAATATGGGAACATTTCAACCACTTGTGTCAAAATATGATGGAAAGATAACATCTATAAAACTAATTCAAGGCACAAGTGCAGTGAAAGTTGGTGACATTGTTAAACTTGGTGATGTGCTTATTTATCCATATATTTTAAATGACGATGGAACAACGCTGAGTGTTCAACCACTTGCAAATATAACTTGCGATGTGTGGATAACAACAAGGCTTGAAGTTAAGGATAAAGAAATAAAAAAGATAAGGACTAATAACGTTATATCAAACTACTCTCTTTCTTTTATGGGAATAAATTTTTTTAATACAAACCAAAAAGTAACTTTTTCAAATTATGAAACAGAAAAAAAGGAATGTTATTTATCATATTGTATTTTGCCAATAAAAATAAAATATACAAATTGTTATGAATATATTTTTAAAGAAATTAAAACAAATTTTGAAGAAAACAAAGACAAATATATTGAAAAAACAAGACAAATGTCATTGCTAAATGTTAAAGAATATGACATAATAAAAGACGAGAGTTATGTTATAAATAAACAAGATGACACAAATATAATAATTTATACAATAACCCTTAATAAACTTATAACATAGAAGGATATATGATTGTAAATTTTAATAATTTAGGGGATAGTCTTTTAAAACAAAAGATTGTAGAAATTTTTAACATTGCACAAAAAGAAACAAACACAAAAAACAATATATCAGTAAATGTTACAATTGTTGGAAAAGAAAAAATTAAGCAGTTAAATAACGAATTTAGAAAAGTTAATAAAGTTACCGATGTTTTAAGTTTTCCACTACTAGAAATTTTTGAACTGCATGACGGCGAAATGCTTGATGAAAATATTTGTACTGATGTTGGAGATATTGTTATTTGTAAATCTAGGGCGATTGAGCAAGCAAAAGAGTATGGTCATAGCGTTCAAAGAGAAATTTGTTTTTTGGCACTTCATGGGCTTTTGCACGTTTTGGGATATGACCATATAAAAAGAGAAGATGAAGTGATTATGTTGAATTTGCAAAATAAAATTTTAAAAAAAGCACAAGTGGAGAGATGATGGAATACAAATGTGGATATATAGCAATTCTTGGAAAACCAAATGCAGGCAAAAGCACTTTGGTTAATTGTTTGGTGGGAGAAAAAGTTGCAATAGTTTCGTCAAAACCACAAACAACAAGAAATAACATTTTGGGGATAATTACAAAAGAAAACTATCAACTAATTTTAGTGGATACACCGGGTATTCATAAAAGTAAAAATGCACTAGATAAGTTTATGATGAAAAATGTTAGAAGTGCCATTGGTGGAGCAAATGTTATTTTATATTTAATTGATGTTACAAAAAAAATAACTGATGATGAAATTGAGTACATTAAAAATTTAAAAGAAAAAAATCAAGTTCCACTTGTTGTGTGTTTAAGCAAAATAGATCTTGTTAAAAATGAAAATATACTTTTAACAATTTCACAGCTATCAAGTGTTAAAGAAATAGATGATATTGTGCCTATTTCAAGTTATAAAAATAAAAACACAACTGAATTATTAAATACTATATTAAATTATTTGCCACCTCAAAAAGATAAAAATTTTGTTTTTGATGATGATTATTACACCGATAAGTCTTTAAACTTTTTAGTTGCTGAAATAATTCGAGAAAAAACACTTTACTACTTAGAGCAGGAAATTCCACACGGAATAAATGTAAATATTGTTAATTTTGAAGAAAAACCTAACATTTGTATTATTGAAGCAGATATTGTTTGTGAAAGGGATAGTCACAAAAGTATAATAATAGGCAAAAATGGAAGTATGCTTAAAACCATTGGTGAAAAAGCAAGACTGGATATAGAAAAATTAGTCGATAAAAAAGTGCTTTTAAAACTCTTTGTAAAAACCAAGAAAAATTGGAGAGACAGTGAAAACTATTTAAAAGAGTTCGGGTACAAAAAAGAAGATTTGTAAATTTTTTCTTTCTTTTTGCATATAATAGTTGTATAATATTATTACTAAGAATTGTCGGCACAAACCAAGAGAAAAATTACAGTATGGAGGAAGCATGGAAAATTTTGCATCACCCAAAGCACAAATGCTATGGAATTTATTTACTAAAACAGGAAACATAAATATTTATAGGCTTTATTTCGCTGTGCAACATACAAAAGACTCGACTCTTGATAAAATAATAAACGGAACTGACAAACAATCAAATTCAATGGAGTTGTAATTGGATACAATAAAAGTTAAAGCCATTGTGCTTTCTTCTGCCGACTATAAAGAAAAGGACAAGCTTGTAACACTGTTTACTATTGAGCATGGTATAATGCAAGTTATAATGAAATCTGTAAAAACTCAAAAGGCAAAAATGAAATTTGCAAAAGAACCTTTTTGTTTTGGCGAGTTTTTAATTAGTTTGCCATCAAAAGTAATAACAGGTGCTAATATTGAAGATAGTTTTTTTGAACTGACAAAAGATATAGATAAATTTTATATCGGTTGCGCTATTTTAGAAACTGTTAAAACTATTGTTGTTTCTGGCGAAAAAAATGTGGAGTTGTTTATTGAGACATTAAAAGCCATTGGGTGTATTGCTTATAATGGTGTTAATGATAAATATGTTTTGGTTAAATTTTTGCTTTCGGTTTTTAAAAATATGGGATATAGTTTAGCACTCGACAAATGTTCAACTTGTGGGCAAAAATTTATAGGAAAAAGATATCTAAATTTAGATTTTGGCGAAATTGTATGTACAGGTTGCAAAAGTGGTAATTGTATAGAAATTTCTGCAAAGTGTCATAGTTGTTTTAAAATTTTAAGTGAAACAAGTTATGATAAATTAAATACCATAAAATTAGCACCAAAAAGCGAAGATGAAGCACTTAATGTGTTAAATATCAATTTTGAGAGAAGATTTAATAAAAAATTAAATTTATTATAAAAATTTTAAATAGGCAATTAAAAAAAGTTGCTTATTTTTTTTTAATGTTTTAAACTATCAAAGTTGAAAATTTTAGGAGGATATATGTCAAATAAATATGTTTATTTATTTAGTGAAGGTAATGCAAATATGCGTAACCTTCTTGGTGGCAAAGGTGCAAACCTAGCAGAAATGACAAATATTGGTTTGCCTGTACCACAGGGCTTTACTGTTACAACAGAGGCTTGTACAAAATATTATGAAGATGGTAAAACACTTTCACAAGAAGTTATTGACCAAATTTTAGAAGGTCTTAAAAAAATCGAAGAAATAGACAATAAAAAGTTTGGTGATAAAAACAATCCACTTCTAGTTTCTGTTCGTTCAGGGGCAAGAGCATCTATGCCGGGAATGATGGACACTGTTTTAAACTTAGGTTTAAATGATGAAGTTGTTGAAGGACTAGCAACTCTTACAAATAACCCAAGATTTGCATACGATAGTTATAGAAGATTTATTCAAATGTTTAGCGATGTTGTTATGGGACTTGACAAATCTAAATTTGAAAGAATTATCGATCAAATGAAAGAAGAAAGAGGTATTAAATTAGATATAGAATTTAGTGCCGATGACCTAAAACTCATGGCACAAAAATTTAAAGATTTCTATAAAGAACAAATGAAAGAAGACTTTCCACAAGAGCCTGTTCATCAACTTATAGAAGCAGTTAAGGCTGTGTTTAGATCATGGGACAATCCAAGAGCAAATTATTATAGAAGAATGAACGATATTCCATCAAGTTGGGGAACAGCTGTAAACGTTCAAACAATGGTGTTTGGAAACATGGGCGAAACAAGTGGAACAGGTGTTGCATTCACAAGAAACCCATCAACAGGCGAAAAGAAACTTTATGGCGAATATCTTATGAATGCACAAGGTGAAGATGTTGTTGCTGGAATTAGAACTCCTAATCCAATTTCACTTCTTGAAACTCAAAATCCAGAACTTTATGCACAATTTACAAAAATATGTAAAACTCTTGAAGACCATTACAACGATATGCAAGACATGGAATTTACAATAGAAAAAGGTAAACTCTATATGCTTCAAACAAGAAACGGAAAAAGAACAGCACACGCTGCACTTAAAATTGCCGTTGACCTTGTTAATGAAGGTAGAATATCACAAGACCAAGCACTTCTTATGATTGACCCAAAACAATTAGATGCACTACTTCATCCTCAATTTAACAGCCAAGATTTAAAAGCAAGCAAAGTTATTGCAAACGGACTTCCAGCATCTCCAGGTGCTGCCGCAGGAAAAATTGTTTTCACTGCACAAAGAGCAAAAGAACTTGCAGCAAATAAAAACAAAGTTGTTTTAGTTCGTCTTGAAACATCACCAGAAGACATCGAAGGTATGGCAGTTAGCGAAGGTGTACTCACAGCTCGTGGTGGAATGACATCACACGCAGCAGTTGTTGCACGAGGAATGGGAACAGCATGTGTTGCAGGTTGCAGTGCGCTTGTTGTTAACGAAGAAGAACACTACTGCACAATCGCAGGTCAAAGATTCAACGAAGGTGATGAAATATCAATAGATGGTTCAACAGGAAATGTTTATGGAAATCTTGTAAAAACAGAACCTGCTTCAGTTTCTGGCGATTTTGCAACAATAATGGAATGGGCAGACAAGAGAAGAGCACTTGAAGTTAGAACAAATGCCGATAATCCAAAAGATGCACAAGTTGCTTATAACTTTGGCGCTCAAGGCATTGGACTATGCAGAACAGAGCATATGTTCTTTGATGCTGACCGTATTCCAGCTGTTAGAGAAATGATTGTATCAAGCACTGTTGAAGAAAGAGAAAAAGCACTAAGTAAACTTCTTCCAATGCAAAGAAAAGACTTTATTGGACTATATAAGGCAATGAAAGGTCAACCTGTTACAATTCGTTTCCTTGACCCACCACTTCATGAGTTCTTACCACACACTGATGAAGAAATTAGAGATCTTGCAAAAGATATGGGACTAACATTCGAAAAACTTAAAAACACAGTTGAGAGCTTGCACGAATTTAACCCAATGATGGGACATCGTGGACTTAGACTTGCAGTAACATATCCAGAAATTGCAAGAATGCAAACAAGAGCTGTTATTGAAGCAGCACTTACTGTTAAAAAAGAAGATGGATACGACATCCATCCAGAAATTATGATTCCACTTACTTGTGAAGCAAAAGAATTTAATTATGTAAGAAATATAGTTCAAGAAACTGCTGACGAAGTAATTAAAGAAAGTGGAGAAAAATTGACATATAAAATTGGTACAATGATAGAAATACCAAGAGCAGCACTAACTGCTGACGAAATTGCAAAAACTGCTGAATTCTTCTCATTTGGAACAAACGACTTAACACAAATGACATTTGGATTTAGCCGTGATGACGCAGGAAAATTCCTTGGTGCATACTATGATAAAAAATTGTTCGACAGCGACCCATTTGCACACTTAGACCAAGTTGGTGTTGGTAAACTTGTTGATATGGCATGCAAACTTGGAAGAAGTACACGCCCAGACATAAAACTTGGAATTTGTGGAGAACATGGTGGTGATCCACAATCAATAGATTTTTGTCACAGAGTTGGATTAACTTATGTTTCTTGCTCACCATACCGTGTTCCAATTGCAAGGTTAGCTGCTGCGCAAGCTAACATCAAAAACCCTAAATAACAAAAAAAGAGCTCACAATAACTGCGTTTACTGTGTGGCTTGCTCACAAAGTCATGTAGGTAACTACACTCCTTCGTGAGCAAACCACACGAGCCTTGTTCTTGTGGCTCTTTTTTTGTTATTTGAGCACATTCAACTCATTATTGAAAATTTAAAGCAACTCATTCTAGCTTCGTTTACTGCACAACGGACACTCACAGTCATGTAGGTAACTACACTCCTGCGAGTGTTCATTGTGCGAGCCTCGTTATAATGGCTCTTTTTTTGTTATTTCACATTATCAATAATTAAAAAAATACAATCAATTTTTATGTAGTTAACTACACTCCTGCGAGTGTCCATTGTGCGAGCCTCGCTATAATGGCTCTTTTTTTGTTATTTTTTTAAACTTAATAAATAATTTCAAAATTAAAATAATTCACAATTTCTTCGTTTCTGGCGAACTTTGCCACCTTAGTATGCGAAAGCAAACTCCTGCGAGAGTATGGGGACCCCAAAAAGTAACAACGGAAACTTTTTGGGGAGAGGAAAAACGGAGCGAAAAACAAAAATTTGCGAAAGCAAATTAAAGATAAAAGCGACAGTTTTGACGACTTCGCCGAGCCTCGAACTTGTGGCTCTTTTTTTGTTATTTATCTAAATAAACACACAAAAACGAAAAAAAGTTCACAATAACTGCGTTTACTGTGTGGCTTGCTCACAAAGTCATATAGGTAACTACACTCCTTCGTAAGCAAACCACACGAGCCTTGCTTAATGGCTCTTTTTTTGTTATTACAAATAAAATTTTAATAGCATTTTTGTAACAACATTTTTTAAGTATTTTTTTATCAATTTATTTTTAGTAGTTATATTTTATCACTTTCAATAATATAGTATTTCGACAGAATAAATCAAAATATTATTTCATTATAAAAATATCGCATTTGAATGTATTTATATAATGATTATAGTTAAAAGTGAGGTTTTAATGTTTTGTGTTGTCAAATTAAAATCTATTAAATATGTGCTATTAGTTCTTTTGGTTACCGTGCTTCTTGCAATTTCATTTAATGGTGCATCTTCTGCACAAGTGTTTTTTGGTTATAACACCAAACTTGTTCCTGTTTACAGTGTTCAAACAGAAAAAAAACAAGTTGCAATCACTTTTGATGCTTCTTGGGGTGCTGATAAAACAGAACAAATTATGTCAACTCTAAAAGAATATAATGCAGGTGGAACATTTTTCTTAGTGGGCTTTTGGGTTGATAAATATCCTGATATCGTTCAAAAAATTAATGAAAATGGATTCGAAATAGGAACGCACTCAAACACGCATCCAGATTTAACAAAATTATCTCGTGATGCAGTAAAAATGGAAATTTCAACTTGCACTGAAATGATTGAAAAAATCACAAATAAAAAAGTAGAACTATTTAGAGCACCATTTGGAGCGTACAACAATACCGTTATTGAAGTTTCAAATGAACTTAATCTAATACCAATTCAATGGGATGTCGACTCACTAGATTGGAAAGGAATAAGTGCACAAGAAATTACAACAAGAATAATCAATAATGTAAAAAATGGCTCAATAATTTTATGTCACAACAATTCTGACCATATTGTTGATGCACTTTTAATGATACTTGATAGATTAAAAGGGCAAGGCTATACAGTAACATCTGTTGGTGATTTAGTCTACAAAGAAAACTACACTATCGACAGAGCAGGTGTACAAAAACCTAAGATTTAAGGAGAAAAATTTATGAAATACGAATTATTATCAAACAACAAAGTGTTTTTATGTGGAACAATAAAAACAGAGCCAAAATTTAGCCATGAAAGTTTTGGAGAAGCATTTTACGAAATTCAACTAAGTGTTAAAAGATTGTCAAATCAAGATGATTTAATACCAATAACAATTTCTGATAAACTTTTAACAAAAGAAATGAAAATTGGAACAAATTTAGCAATTAAAGGTCAATTTAGAAGTTATAACAAAGTTGAAGATGGTAAGAGCAAACTAATGCTTACAGTATTTGTGCGAGAAGTTATTGAATACAATGAAACAATGAATCCAAACATAATAGAAATAACAGGCTTTATTTGCAAAGAACCAACATATAGAACAACACCATTCAAAAGAGAAATATGTGATGTTTTGATTGCAGTAAATAGAGCTTATAATAAATCTGACTATCTTCCATGTATTGCGTGGGGTAGAAATGCACGATTTGTTAAAAATTTAGAAATTGGCAAAAAGGTAAACCTTGTTGGCAGAATACAATCAAGAGAATATCAAAAAAAATTAGAAAATGGCGAAATAATTACTAGAACTGCATATGAAGTTTCAATAAATAAAATTAGTGATGATGAAATTAGTATTGAAGAAGACGAAATGTTATCTTAAAGCATATCTTTTGATATGCTTTTTTATAAATTTTTGATTAACTTCATTTTAATAGACACATATTAAAGATAGTGTTATAATACAACTGAGATGTGTAAATCTTTATATCGTTAAAATGGAGGGAATATGGCAGAACAAAAAGAAGTTAAGACCGAGCATGAAAAATTTAGAAAAACTTTTAGAATTTTGGGCGATGTTTTATTTATTCCATTTTTTGTAATTGTTTTAATTGCTTCAATTTTAATGTTTAAAGCAAAAATAAACAATGAAGTTCCATCTCTTTTTGGATATTCTGCTGTAAAAATTTTAAGTGGGAGCATGGAACAAAACTATCATGAAGGTCAAGTTGTAATGGTAAAAAAAGTTGATACTAGCACACTTAAAATTGGTGATGTTATTGCATTTTACGATTATATGGACCCAAATGTTGATACTGGTGATCTTGTGGACAATATGGGAAAACAAACTTATAATTTGCAAACTAATTTAGGAGAATTTTTAGGCTCTGGTGCAACAGAAGCACAAAAAAAAGTGGCTTCATATTCAAAAGTTATTTTGCACAGAATAGCTAATATATCAACTCCATCTAATCCAAATGATGAAAATTATGGAAAATTGTTTTTTCAAACAAAGGGTGATGCCAATGATTTAGCAGATGAACACTGGATAATGGAAGATTATGTTGTTGGAATTTTAATTAATGATAATAGCGTAATTGGTAACTTTTTCAGTTTTTGCACAAGTACTGCAGGTATAATAATTTTAATAATAATTCCATGTGTTGCATTAACTGCTATTTTAGTGATCAACGTAATAAACGAAATTAAAAAATATAAAGAAGCTAAACTTCTTGAACAAAAAAACATTGATGAAAAAACAAAAATAATTAACGAAGTTATGAAAAGTGATGTTGATAAGGAAAAAGTATTAGAAAATTCTAAAAACAAGAAAAAAGAGGATTTGGTAAAAGATTTAGAGAATAAAACAAAAGAACAAAATAACACTGCAAACAATATAGAAAATAAAAATAAATTAAACGAGCAAGAAGTTAAAAAGACTATTCCACCTAAAAAAATAGATGCGAATAATAAATCGAATTCTAATAATAAGGCAACTAAGCAACCTGCAAAAGTGCCACCAAAAGCACCAGATAAAGTTCCTCCTAAAATAAATACAAATCAACAAAAATCTTTAACTCAAACAAAAAAAGAAATTCCACCTAAAAAATAATAAAAAACCATACATTAAATTGTATGGTTTTTTACATATAATAAAAATTGTTTTAAATGTTTTTGTTTTTGTGATATTATACCAATATGAATAAAAATTTGCAAATTGTAAGATATGGAATAAATGGGGAAGGTATTGCTCTTTTAGATAATAAAGTTGTTTTTGTCCCATTTGCTATAAAAGATGAAATTGTCGATGTTGATGTAATTAAAAATAATAAATCATATTACAATTCAAAACTAAAAAACATATTAACAAAAAGTAAAAATAGGACAAAACCTGTTTGCCCATATTATTATAATTGTGGTGGTTGTAATCTTCAACATATTAAATATAATGAACAATTAAAAATAAAAAAAGAAATTGTTAAAAATAATTTATCAAAATTTGCAGGTTTTAATTATGATATAAATGATGTTATTGCGAGCGATAAACAATTTTATTATAGAAATCATATTTCTTTTCATGTTAACGATAAAGGTCAACTTGGATTTTACAAAGAAAATTCAAACGATTTTGTAACAATAAAAAAATGTTTTTTAGCAGATGAAACAATAAATAAATGTATAGATATTTTTAATTCATATTTTTTTGATAATCAAATACATGGTTATAACAAAAAAACAAAACAAGGCACAATTAAACTTGTTGATTTAAAATTTGTAAATAATCAATTATTGGTAACAATTGCTTCAACAAAGTTATATTTAGATAATATTGACCATCTTTTTATAAGATTAAATTTATTAAAAATTAAATATGGTGTGTATATTAGTTTAAATACTTCAAATAATTTTCTCATTTATGGAGAAAAGTTAAAACATATTTATGGCATAAAAGAAATTGAAACAGTTGAAGAAAATATAAAATCATATATTAGTAGTTACAGCTTTTTGCAAATAAATAATTACATCAAATCTTTAATTTATAATGATATTTTGAAAAATGTTGAAGGTGATGTTGTTGTTGATTTATATTCTGGCAGGGGTGTTCTTGCATCTTTGCTTTCTAAAAAGGCTAAAAAAGTTTATGCTATTGAAATTGTTAAAGACGCATGCGATGATGCAAAAAAAATTTTAAAATTAATTAATATACAAAATGTAGATATTTTGTGTGGAGATGTGCAAAAACTTTTGCCAACAATTAAAGAAAAAATTGAATGTGTGATTATTGACCCACCACGAAAAGGAGCAAGCCTTGATGTTTTATTAAATATAATTAGTAAAAAACCTACAAAAATTATTTATTTGTCTTGTGCTTCAAATACTTTGGCAAGAGATTTAAAAATTTTATTAAATGAAAATAATTATAAAATAAAATTTATACAACCATATGATATGTTTCCAAACACAAGTAACATAGAAACTTTGGTTGTCTTGGAGAAAAATGAAAACAAAAACTAAAAAACAAACGGAAAAATTAAAACAACAATATTATTCTTTTTATGATGATATTAAAGACCACACAAAAGGATTTAAGGAAGATTGGTAATATATATACATAAAAATGTATAATTATTCACAATAAAGGTTAATATGGAAGAATTTGTAAGGTTAGAAAATTTAATAGGAAAAGAAAAGGTGGAATTATTGGGCACAAAAAAGGTGGCTATATTTGGTATAGGTGGAGTTGGTGGCTATGTTTGTGAAGGCTTGGCGAGATGTGGAGTAGGAGAGTTCTTGCTCGTTGATTTTGACAAAGTGGCACTAAGTAATTTAAACAGACAAATCATTGCAACAAACAAGACAATAGGACAAAAAAAAGTAGATTTGATGAAAGAAAGAATACTTTCTATAAATAAAAATGCAAAAGTTGAATGTTTGGACATATGCGTAAATATTGACAATATAAATGTAATAGATTTTTCTAAATTTGATTTTATTGTCGATGCAATAGATATGGTTACATCAAAACTTTTAATAATAGAGAATGCTAAAAAAAATAACACAAACATAATTTCGTGTATGGGAACAGGCAAAAAACTTGACCCCTATCAACTAAAAATAAACGATATTAGTAAAACACAAATGTGTCCACTTGCTAAAATAATAAGAAAAAAATTAAAAGACAAGAATATAAAAGGTGTACCTGTTTTGTATTCAACAGAAAAACCAATAAAAAATGGGACTAAAGAAATATCAAGTATTGTATTTGTTCCAGCAGTTGCAGGACTGCTAATTGCAAATTATGTCATAACCAAACTTGGAGAACTATAATGGAAAAATATAAAGAAGTAGAACATAGCATAACCAAAAAATTTAAAAAAACAATTTGGAAAAGATTTATAAATTCAATAGATAAATATAAACTAATAGAGCCAAATGATAAAATTGCTGTTTGTATATCTGGTGGAAAAGATAGCATGCTTTTGGCAAAATGTATGCAACTTTTAAAAGCACATTGGAATATAGATTTTGAAGTGGAATTTATATGTATGGATCCGGGCTATAAAAAAGAAAATAGAAATTTAATAGAAGAAAATGCAAAAAATTTAAATATTCCGATAAAGTTTTTTGAAACAAATATATTTGATATTGTATCAAACATAAAAGAAACGCCTTGTTATTTATGTGCAAGAATGAGAAGAGGTTATTTATATGAATATGCGAAAAGTCTTGGTTGCAACAAAATTGCACTTGGACATCATTTTAATGATGCAGTAGAGACAATACTTCTCAGTATGTTTTATGGCGCAGAATATAAAACAATGATGCCAAAATTAAAAAGTACAAATCATATAGGCATGCAACTAATTAGACCGTTATATTTGGTTAGAGAAGAAGACATAATTCATTGGTCAAACTATAACGAATTAAAATTTTTACAATGTGCTTGCAAACTTACTGACGGAATAAGAAAAGGAGAGATAAGTGGGAAGCGTAATGAAATAAAAAAACTTATTGCAACATTAAAACAAAAAAATCCTGCTGTTGATATGAATATATTTAACAGTATTCATAAAGTTAATTTAAAGACAATAATAGGTTATGTTAAAGATGGCGAAAAGAAAACTTTTTTAGATGAATATTAAGATATTAGATTGACAAAATAAAAAGGTTTTGCTAATCTTTCTAAGAATGTTAATTTTAACATTTTTTTGATGGGGTGTCGCCAAGTGGTAAGGCATTGGACTCTGACTCCAACATTCGTGGGTTCAAATCCTACCACCCCAGCCAAAATTGTAGTAAAAAAATAATTTAAAAAATTTGTAAAAAAAAGCAAAAAAAGTCTTTACATTTTAAAATATATTATATATAATGTATAGGCGTATTGGGGTGTAGCCAAGTGGTAAGGCACGAGACTTTGACTCTCGCATGCGTAGGTTCAAATCCTGCCACCCCAGCCATTCAATCTGTTTTAGATTGATTTAATAACCGAATGGCAAAGCAAGCCAAAAGGTCAACAGTAAAAATACTACTTAAAAGCGAAGACAAACTTCGCACGAGAGTAGTGACCAAACTCCCAGCGAAGCGGAGTTTGCGTGTGGTCACTAGAAAGAAAATTTGTGACCGTAAATGCGAAGGTTTGACCGAAGGGCAAAGCAAGCCAAAAGGTCAACAATAAAAATACTACTTAAAAGCGAAGACAAACTTCGCACGAGAGTAGTGACCAAACTCCCAGCGAAGCGGAGTTTGCGTGTGGTCACTAGAAAGAAAATTTGTGACCGTAAATGCGTAGGTTTGACCGAAGGGCA
>CALWTD010000022.1 GCA_944384395.1 uncultured Clostridia bacterium | reverse complement strand
CTGGACATACTTCTGGTGCTTTTGTTCCAACAACTATGTGTCCACAGTTTCTACATTCCCATATTTTTACTTCGCTCTTTTCAAACACTTGTTTTGTTTCAACATTTCTAAGTAGTGCTCTGTATCTTTCTTCATGTCTTTTTTCTATTGCAGCAACTCCCCTGAATTTTTCAGCAAGGTCATGAAATCCTTCTTCGTCTGCAGTTTTTGCAAATCCTTCATACATATCTGTCCATTCATAATTCTCGCCTTCTGCAGCTGAAAGCAAATTGTCTTGTGTTGTACTTAGTTCGTTTAATTCTTTAAACCACATTTTTGCGTGTTCTTTTTCGTTGTCTGCTGTTTTTGTAAATAGTTCAGCAATTTGTTCATATCCTTCTTTTTTTGCAACACTAGCAAAATATGTGTATTTATTTCTTGCTTGACTTTCTCCTGCAAATGCTGTCTTTAAATTTTCTTCTGTTCTTGTTCCTGCATATTTATTTGTTTTTTCCATAATATTCTCCTTATTTAATTGATAAAGTAATAAACTAAAATATATTTTTAACTTATCACACCAACAATTTACCATATTATAAAATTTTTGTCTAACTTTTTGATGTCACTATTGTATATAGTATAGTTTAGACGGTTTTGCACCTTTATTTTTTACTACCTTATTTGAATAGGAAATAATTTCGCCTAGAAGTAATTTTTTTCTAAAATTTCTTCTGTCTAACCCTTCACCCAAAACTATGGTATAAAGTTTATACAATTCTGGAATGGTTACGCCTTGTGGAAATAATTTTTTTAGTATTCCTTTTTGCCATATTTTAGATTTTAAAAATTGTTTTGCATCGTCAATCATTTCGTTGTGGTCATATGCTAAATTAGGTACTTCATCAATATCAAACCATTTGGCGTCTTGTGTTTTTTGAGTTTGTTTAATAAAAGATACTGCACTTTTATCAATTATTGCAAAATACCCAACTCCAATCATACGCATATCAGGTGCTCTATCTATTTTAGAAAAAACATTAAAAAGTTCAAATTCAACATTAGTTATTGCTGTTTTTTCTTTTAGTTCTCTTTTTATTGCTTCGTCAATGGTTTCATTGTTATAAACTGCACCACCGGGAAGTGCCCACATATTATTAAATGGTTCATTGGTTCGTTTAATAAGCAAAACTTTTAATTTATCGTTATCAAAAGTAAACAACACTAAATTTGCATGTATTCCTTGATTTTTATACAACGGATTATCTAAAATCATAAATCACCCCACCAAACAAAATGATATCATAATTAAATAACATTTCAAAACAGAATATCAATTTAAATAATCAAAAAACAATTATCTGTTAACAAATAAGGTTATTTATGTTAATATTGTTTGAAAGTGAGAGACAAATGGAAATAGAAGCTTTAAAACCAAATAAAAAAACGTATAAAAAAGCAGGAAAACTAATACGAAGTGGAGAAATAGTTGCATTTCCAACGGAAACTGTATATGGTCTTGGTGCATCAGCATTAAATGAAGAAGCAGTAAAAAAAATATATATTGCAAAAGGTAGACCACAAGACAATCCTTTAATAGTTCACCTATATAGAAAAAAAGATATAAAAAAATATGTTAAAAACATATCAAAAACACAAAAATTATTGATAAAACAATTTATGCCTGGTCCAATAAGCATAATTTTTGATAAAAACGAAAAAATTTGCGATAGAGTTTGTGCTGGTGGAAATACTGTTGCAATAAGAATACCACAAAACAAAATTGCACGCAAATTTATAAAGTACACAAAATGTCCTATATGTGCTCCAAGTGCAAACACATCAAAAAGACCAAGTCCAACACTAGCAAGCCATGTTTATGAGGATATGAACACAAAAATCCCACTAATAATCGACGGTGGTCAAACAGATATTGGAATAGAAAGCACAGTTGTTAAAGTTGACAATGATATAGTTTATATTTTGCGTCCAGGAAAAATTAGCAAAGAAATGATACAAAAAAAATGTAATTTGGTTGCCATTGATAAAATTGATACCTCAAAAATTCCGCAATCACCGGGAACAAAATACACACATTATAAACCAAAATGTGATATGGTAATTGTAAAAAATGATGTAATAAACAATATAAACAAATTATATAATCAAATACTTGAAAACAACAAAAAACCAATTATTTTTTGCAAAGCCGAAAACGAAAAGTTCTATAAAGACAAAAATCATATAGTTCTTGGACAAAACAGCGAAGATGCCAGTGTTAACCTTTTTAAGTATCTAAGAACATATGAAAACAATGACATAATCATTAGTGAGTATTTTGACAATGGCGATATGGTTGAAGCTTTATTCAATCGTATGATTAAATCAGCAAGTGGAAATATGATATAAAAAACATAAAAGATTGAATTATTATTCAATTTTATATTGTTAATGTAACCATTCAAAAATAAACAAAAAAACTTTACTCGTAGTAAAGTTTTTTTATGATAAAATTAAAAGAAGAATATTTTATTTAACATTTAATATATCTAGAACTTCTTTAATTTGTTTCATTGCATAATCCATTTGTTCTTTGGTGTGAGTTGCTGTATAAGAAGTTCTAAGAAGTGCATAGCCAACAGGAGTTGCTGGTGAAACAACAGGATTAACATATACTCCCCTTTCTAAAAGAAGTTTACAAGCAACAAAAGCATTTTCATCTTTGTATACATAAATAGGAATGATTGGAGTTTCACTGTCTATTATTTTAATTCCCAAGTTTTTTAAACCATTTCGCATATAATTTGATATCTCACGAAGTTGCTCCACTCTGTTGGGTTGTTCTCTTAAAATTTTTAAAGATTCTCTTGCGCATGCCACCGAGCACGGCGTTATACTTGCACTAAAAATATATGGTCTTGAACAATGTTTAACATATTCAACAACTTTTTTTGTACTTGCCATATACCCACCAAGAGAGGCAAGAGATTTGCTAAAAGTTCCCATAATTATATCTACTTGGTCTTCCAAATTAAAATGTTCTGCTGTGCCACGTCCGTTTTTGCCTAGCACACCAAGACCGTGAGCATCATCTACCATAACTCTTGCACCATATTTTTTAGCAAGTTTACATATTTCAGGCAATTTACAAATTTCCCCACTCATGCTAAACACACCGTCAGTAACAATTAAAATTCCATTATTAGATGGCACATTTTTTAACTTTTCTTCTAAATCTTGCATATTGCTGTGTTCATATCTAATCATTTTAGCATAGCTTAATTTAATTGCGTCATAAATACTTGCATGATTTTCTTTATCACATAAAACAACGTCATTTCTTCCACATATAGCACTAATTATGCCCAAATTACTTTGAAATCCTGTTGAAAAAGTCAAACATGCTTCTTTATGTAAAAAATCTGCCAGTTCTTCTTCTAACTTAACATGAATATCAAGCGTTCCATTCAAAAATCTTGAACCACTGCATCCACTTCCATATTTTTTAAGTGCTTCTATGCCTGCATTTATAACGTCTTTGTTTGATGTAAGTCCTAAATAATTATTAGAACCAATCATAATTGTTTTTTTGCCTTCCATACTAACAACTGTATCCTGACCTGTTGTCAGTTCATGAAAATAAGGATATATTCCCTTTTCTTTTGCAATATCATATATATGTTGTCCATTAGTTTTTTCAAATAAATCCATAAGCTTATTCTCCTATATTTTAATATAATTTATAAACAACATAGTTGACAAATTTTTTAGGCAAAATTTTTCCAAGAAAACACAAAAATTTATATCCTGTGCCAACAGTACACACAAGTGGTGGATTTTTCTTTTTCAAACATTTGTAAACAATTTTTGAAACTTTTATTGGATTTGTCCCTTTTTGCTCGTCTTTTTCCATCTTTTTTACACTTTTTACAATTCTTTGTCCATAAATATCGTTAATTACTTCAGTTTTTAACCTATTTTGAGTAAAATTTGTTTTTGTATCACCTGGACGAACACAACAAACTTTAATTTTTTGTGGTTTTAATTCATTTGCTAATGCCATTGAAAAGTTTTCAACTGCACTTTTTGTTGCACTGTAACAGGCTTGAAATGGAATTGGAATTTCACCTGCAACACTTGAAATATTAATAATTTTGCCTTTACTTTTTCTTAAATATGGAATAATTTTTGATGATAAATTCACAACGCTGATTAAATTTATGTCAAAAATTTTTTTCACTTCATCAACATTAGCATATTCAACAGCACCACTGATTCCAATACCTGCATTGTTTACAATAGCATATATTGCGCCTTCTTTTTCATATATTTTTTGAAAAATTTCGCACATTTTTTCGATATTTGTAACATCACAAGAAATATGTGTAAATTTATTACTTACAAAATTTTTACGACTTATTCCATAAACTTTATAACCTTTTTCAGTTAAATACAAAGCCGTTTTAAGACCTATCCCACTACTTGCACCAGTTATAATTACAACTCTGTTCATATTTTCACCTTTTTTAAAGTTTTTTATTTGTTACCGATAGTATCACACTAAGTGGAAACACTCTATTAAAGAAATTCAACCATTTAATTTGATTTCCCACAATATACATAGGTTTTGTTCTTTTCTTTTTTAAAATTTTGTATATTTTTTTACTAGCATAATCTAATGTCATTCTCTTACTTTCTCTATCTTCAATTTGCTTTGCACTTTTTTCAATTCTGTCGCCATACCTATAGTTTGTTTCAATAGTTTTTACTCTATTTTTAGAAAAATTTGTTCGTATATCTCCAGGATTAATGCATACAACATCAACCCCACTATCTTTTAATTCCATTCTAAGCCCATACGAAAGCATACTAACAGCGGCCTTTGATGCACTGTAATGTGTTCTAAATGGAACAGCAAAAATTGAACAAGCCGAACTTATATTAAAAATTTTTGCACCTTTTTTCATGTATTTTAAAGCACCTTTAACACAACTAACAATCCCAAAATAGTTAACATCAAACATGTTTTTTGCCTTTTGTGTTTCTATAATTTCAGTTGCTCCAAAAACTGCATATCCTGCACAATTTACCAAAATATCAATATTTTTATAATTTTCACCAATAACATCAAAAACTTGTAATACTTGTTCTTCGTTTGATACGTCACAATTAAATTCTGTTGTTCCATTTGTAACTGCACTTTTATCTAACGAAATAACAATATCACCATCTTTGATATATCTTTCTTTAAGTGCAAATCCAACTCCACTATTAGCACCCGTTATAACAACTACTTTTTTCATTTTTAACTCCTACTTTTTTTAGTTTACCATGATTTTATAAATTTGCATATAATTTTGACAAAATTTTTTTTGTGTGTTACTTTTATAAAATAAGGAGCAAAAATGAACTTAGGAAGCAAAAAAACAATTTTAAAAGCGTGCTTAATTTTGCAAATGATTACTTTTGTAATATATATATTATCTTTTATAACAATAATACCAAGTTTACAATATATATATTATTTAGCAGAATTTTATGGTTTTGAAATAAAAATAAATTTATACCTCATGCTTCCAATACATTTTGCTATTTTCACTTTAGTATATGGTTTTTGTTTCATCTATTTTAGTAAAAAACTAAATCAGAATAAAGAAAATTACTACAAAAACATAAATATTTTAAAAATTATTTCAATTTTATTAGTTTTTTTTGATATTATCATAGCAATTCTTTTAATTGTTTGTGCTTTTTCTAAAGATGATAACAAAGACGAAGAACCACAATTTAAACGCAAAAAAAATAATAAAGTAAAACTGAATATAGACAGCGAAACACAAAAACAATTAAAACTCATAAAATTACAAAAACGAAAAGGTTTAATCTCGCAAGAATTGTATGAAAAGAAATATAATGAAATAGTCAAAAATAATAAAAAAATATAAAAATTATATATTTTATTAAAAAAAGAATAACATTTTGTAATTCTTTTTTTATTTTTGTTTATAATAATCAACACTAACTGTTCCGTAATTTTTTGTGTCAAATAGTTCAAAACAACAACAACCAATAATTTTTTGTCTATCCCTTTCACAAACAATTATGCCGTTTTTGTTAAGTAAATTATTTTGAAAGATAATATTTAAACAATCTTCATAAAAACCACTTGCATATGGTGGGTCAATCAAAATTAAATCAAATTTTTCTTTAAAAGTGTTTAATGCTGTTTTATAATCCAAGTGTATTACTTTTGCAACAACACCTAAATTTTTTAAATTTTGTTTAGTTAATTTTATGCTATTAATGTTGTTGTCTACAAAAACCACTTCTTTAGCGTTTCGGCTTATCGCTTCTATTCCCAGTGCACCACTTCCACTAAATAAATCTAAAACCTTTGCATCTTGCACAAAAAATTGAAGTTTTGTAAATATTGCTTGTTTAACCTTGTCTCCTGTTGGTCTTATATTAGTCGTTACTGGTGAATTTAATTTTTTACCTTTAAATTTTCCTGCTATAACTCTCATACGATAATATTATCAAAAAAATAATATATTTTCAACTATTCCACAACCAAATTAGTTCTACTTCTATTTAATCCTGTCAATATTTCATATTCACTAAGCCCACTATTTTGTGCCCAATAAGAAGCATCTTTAAAAACAATAACATCATCGTTTACACAAATGTTTATATTTGAAACATCAATAATAAAAACATCCATACAAATCTTTCCAACAACTTTGGCAATTTTACCATTTATGTATACCTTCATATTATCTTGAAATTGTCTAATCATTCCATCTGCATATCCAAAAGGAACAATAGCAACTTTCATTTTATTTTTTGTTTTATAATAAGAGTCATAACCAATGTATTCGTTTTTGTTAACTGTATATATTTTAATTATTTTGCTTTCAATTCTCATAACAGGTTTTGTTAAATCGCAAGAATATCCAAAAAGAGCAATTCCAACTCTTATATAATCAATATAATCTAAATTTTTATATCGTATAATACCACTGCCACCAATATGAGCAATACAATTATTGTTTTTTTTTAGAGTTTTAACATATTTTTTAAACATTTCAAGTTGTTTTTTCGTAATTTTTTCATTTTTTGTATCAAAACAATGTGTGTAAATTCCTTCAATAATAATGTTTTTATGTAAACTTATATAATTTAAAATCGCATTAAATTCTTTGTATTTTTTTATTCCAAACCTGTTCATACCAGTGTTTATTTTTAAATGAATTTTAATCTCCTTGTTTATTAGTGAAATTTCTTCAAGTTGCTTAATATCATCAATGGAAACTGAAATATTAAATTTTTGTGCAATAGAATAATCAATACAATACCCTAAAATAAGAATTTTTGCAGTCTTATTTATTTTTCTTAATTGTAATGCTTCCATTAAATTATGTACTGCAAAAAAATTACAATCATATTTTAATATATCACAAACTTCTTTTACTCCATGCCCATAAGCATTGGCTTTAACAACTGCACATATGCCCTTATTTGCACTCCTTTTTAATATATTATAATTAAATAATAACTGTTTTTTATTTATTATCTTTGTTGAATAATATTTCATAACAATTTATATATATTTTTTTTTAATTTTGTTACACATTTTATTGATATTGACAAACAACTATTGTTGTTATAAACTATAAAATATTTATACGGAGAAAAAATATGCATATATCTAATTCATTAAAAGCATTTTTAAGATTTTCAAAATCATCTTCAACGGTTGAAGATTTAATCAACTGTGCCAAAAATATGATATTAAACAACACGGACATAAATCTTCACAAGCGAATATCTGCAAAAATTGATAACCTTAATTTTGACATTGCAAATATAAACGAAAGTAGCAAATATGATGAAACAACCAATACTGTATATATCGGTGCTAATTATATAACAGATATAAATGTGTATTTGCATGAAATAATGCACGCAATAGGCACGGAAATTTTAGAAAATTGCACAATAATAGGATTAAATAAACGATTTTTTAAACAACTTGATAGTGAAACAAAACTTTTTTCAAATTTTGGATATGGTGCAAATGAAGGATTAAATCAGTTTTACACCGAAACATTTTTGGATAAAAATATAAAAGTTTCAAAAGTTTCAACCGAATATTCATTTTGTTCAAATATTCTTGCCTGCCTTCAAGACATAGTGGGAACTGATAACTTTAAAGAAGCCCATTTTTCAGGTAAAGGCATTGATTATCTAATCGATGTAACAATAAAAGAATGTCATCTACCAAATGAAAATAAAATTTTAAAACTAATACTTCAATTAGACTTTTACAAAAAAGTAGCAAGGACACATATGATTTTTGGTGCGGAATTTTCACCTGAAACAAGATTACTTTTAACGGAAGCATACAAAAATCTTATAACAATAGCGTTGATAAAAGCAAAATTTGAAAATAAAAATATATGTTATACAGACATAATTAAACCATATTGTTTAATTGACGAAAACTTGCAATATTTTTTAAAATACATAAATAATGATCTAATTAAACATTTTTACAAAGAAAAAAACCATATTTTCAATGATATTTCATCAAATTTTATTGGTATGCAACAAAAACCCTTTTTAGAATATGCCGAAATATTGTTTAGAAAATATTTAAATACAAAAAAAATTGATGGAACTATTATTCCAGAAGAAATAAAATGTGGTGAATTCTATAATTACATATTACTAAATTGTATGTTTTACGACAATAACAATATTTCTAAGGCTATATTTACAAGCGATTTTCAAAAGGAATTAACTGTTGCCCTTTTCAACAAAGAAAATAACTTAATGCCAAATCATGACAAGGAAAAAGCACAATTAATAAAACAAGTTTTATCTTCACGCAATGTAGTGCGATGTGGTGCTGAAATTAGTGATGATATAATTATTGAATGTACAAAAGATGAGGATTTTTCAATTTTTTTAATAGAAACAATGCCATCATATTACAAAGAAATTTTTTCAAAAATTGAAGACAATAATAAGTATAAACCAAAACTCTTAAAATTTATTTTAAAAGAAGTTTACACATCTAGATTTGAACAATACAAACTTATAAAATCAATACCACAAATTTATAAACAAAATGAAGAAATTAAAAAAACTATATTAGAAAACTCTATATTGTCAACCGAACAAATAACAACAATTAAAGAATAAATAAACTAAAAAATACTATTGAATAATCAATAAAAATGTATTATTATATATCGTCATAAAGGAGATAAAATGAAATATTTAGCAAAAATATATGTAAAAAACCACAACACGTTAGTTTTAGATTGTGTAAATAAAGAAATTGTCAATAAATGTTATCCTGCAGGAAAATGTAAAAATCCATACAATCCAAACGATTTTTCTTATAGAATGGGTTCAATGGTCATAGGTGCAAAAAATATTGCAATTAGCAAAGAAGCAATTTATTTATTTACTTATCTAATAAATAACAACTTATGTAGTGGAAAAACAACAGGAGACCTTGGTATTTACAAAACACAAAATGGCAAAATTGCAGTAAATTGGAGTGATGGCACACATAAAGAGATTAACAAAGGTGATAGTATAATAATTGGTTGCAAATACAATCGCTCCAACACAGATTTGTTAAACGAATTAACAATAGTACCAAATGAAGAACTAATTGAAAATCAAGAAATAATAAGATAAATTTATATAAATTTATTTTGTTGACAAAAAAAGTAAATTAGTATATGATAATGGTTGCAGTTGCGAAAGTGGCTCAATGGTAGAGCATTGCCTTCCCAAGGCAACGGTTGCGAGTTCGAGTCTCGTCTTTCGCTCCAAAGCAATTTACAAACAAGGACCAATAGCTCAGTTGGTAGAGCAACTGACTCTTAATCATACGCTCCGAAATGAGTATAAACTACATTTATGGACCAGTAGCTCAGTTGGTAGAGCAATTGACTCTTAATCAATGGGTCCAGGGTTCGAGTCCCTGCTGGTCCACCAT
>CALWTD010000021.1 GCA_944384395.1 uncultured Clostridia bacterium | reverse complement strand
ATGTTTTGGAAAAGTGGAAAAATTTTCAATTTTACCACTTTACCACAAAGTATGGAAATGTGGAAAAGTAAACTTTACCACATTACCACAGGCACGACGACTACGACTATTTAAAAACTTGCTGTCGCTAATTTAAGCATTGTTTCTTTTATCGCTTGTGAAAAATAGAAAAATTAAAAAACCATGCTAAAAGTTTAAAAAACCAAAGGCGACCATGTGCCTTTAATTTTTTAAACTTGAAAAGAACTCTTTGTTAATTTGTTCTATTATTCCACGAGATAAAACATTATAAACTTCGTTAAATCTATAAGTTTCCAATAAATGAAGATATTTCACTCGATTTTGTTTTGAATTATAACAATTAAAAATATTATAATTGCACTTTAATTTTACATACCTTACAAAGTTAGATTTTAAAATAACTTCTTTATACATTCTTCGTAATTCTAAACCACGAATTGTAAATAACAATAATGGGTTAAACATTTGTAATTTTGCAAAAAATACACTTATATTGCTATCTGGCAATACTTTCTTTTCTGCATAATCAATATCTAAATATTTTATTGCTTTCCATATTGTTTTAAAGCCACCAAACAATTTTTTTTTAACTTTAACACCAAGCATTAAATATACAATATCTAAGGTGTCTCTTATATCTTTATCAAGTTGCATTAGTCTAGGTGCAGTAAACAACAAAATATTATCATTATGTCTACGAGTATTTAAAGCATATTTTGTATACTTGTCCATGCTAAAACTTTTTCTTGCATCATATTTCCAATATGCTTCATCAAAAAGAAAAACACCATATCTTAGTATACTTTTGTATGGGTATTTTATATTTTCTTTATCATCTCTAATTTCATTAGGCATACGATAATATTCCATTTGAAAATCTAAAGATTTTTTATTGTTATAAATTATATTTACATCACCAAAACTTAAACATGGTGAATATGTAACTTTATAACCAAGACTTTTTAAATAATCTATATCTTGACAATGAGCAATATATCTTTCATTATCTAACATTCCGTATTTTATAGAGTGCATAACAGCACATGATGTTTTACCACCACCAAAATCACCAACAAAAGCAATACCTATACTTTCAATCATTATTTACATTAACATCATCACCTTTTTTTGATGGTGTTAACTCATTAGAAAAATCTATATAATATTGTGTCATATCATATTGTAAATCAATATCTCCACAATCTCTAAGAACACATAAACCATATTCCCAATTAAACCTAATATCGCATTCACATCTATTAAGTATAAATTTTGTATCACCCGTTTTTATATACAATTTTTGCAATTCACTTTTAATAATCTGTGCTTGTTTTAATATCAACTTATGTTCTTTTTGTGCAACAAGGTTGTCTTTTTTGACAACCTTTGCACGATTTTTTATTACTAATTTATTTAAAACACTCATAAAATTTCTCCTAATTAGATTTTAATTTTTTGGTACCAATTCTAAAACAACAGAACTAAAATCATAATTCCCTTGAATAGATACATAAAAATAATTCTTATATACACCATAATTATGTCCATAAGGTTCATAAGACAACTTAAGTTCATAATTTAATAACATACCATTATCATCAGTTTCAACATCTTCACTACCAATATATTTAACTTGTAATTGTATTACAATTCCATCTTCGAATTTTAATAAATTATCTTCTATAATTGCATTATCAGATATTACAGAAAAAATACTACTATCGTATATTAACTCTACTGTTCGTTGCTCTGGTTCCGTAGGGTTATCGTTTGTAACAACATATTCAATAGTTATTAAATTTGATTTAACATTTTCATCAAATATTAAATATATTTCAGAAGCACTATAGGAAATACTACTATTTTCTCCGTAAGTAACTAAAACATAACCATTTTTAAACATGTTACTCACATCAACATCATCTCCTAAATATTTGATATCCATTCTACAAACTTCATTTCTAGTTATCGTTAATGTATTACCATTAAATTCACCATTATCAAACGAAAGAGCAAACAAACTTTCATCATAGTTAATTGTATATTGCACAGGCAACATATACTCAGTTTGAATTGATAATGTAAAATCTTCATTTGGTACTACAAAAGTAAATGTAACTTCTTGGTTATCCAATGAAAATTCAATATCTTGGTCATTTAGTTTAATATAATTTACAATATCACCTTCTTGCAAATTGAAAGTGCCTTTGACTTCTTGACCTACATACAAACCATAATACCCAATATTATAAACTGAATAATCTTCACTTGTATATCCAAAACTAACATTTGCATAATATGAAGAATAATCTTTTGTCATATCTACAACACGAGTACTTACATCTCTTACAGTTGTTCCTGCTATTCTTAATGTATCACTCTCAAAGGTATCAACTTTATATTCAAATCTACCAAGTTCATCAAGCAACGATACTTTTTCTTGGTCATTGATAAGAAATGAACCAATTTTATAACCCGAAGTGATAGATATAACTCTACCACCTAATACATCATTAGTTTTAATTGTATCTCCTGTCGATAAAGGTTCGCCATTTTTTGTCAACTGCCAAGTAATATATCTATCTTCAACAATATCAACTGTGTATGTTTTTATTTCAACTTCTTCTTGTTTATTGGTATTAAACCAACCTTTAACAGTGTTTACAATATCATCTTTATATGTATAAATACACCATACAACACCAGCAACTAAACTTATGCTTATAATTAAACCAATTAAAGACCAAAATACACTTGTGGTCTTACTTACAAAATTTTTTCTCAAAACTATCACCTTCCTTTTAATAAAAATTAACAAGCAGTACTATTTATAAACTTCATATATGCCATAATTGACATTGTGTTTGTAATATCTTCACCTTGACTATTAACAACTGTGCATAAACCATAATCAACTAAATTAACAGGTTCTTCAAAATATACATAGTTGTAATCATAATCTTTACTTAAATCAATTTGATTAAAATAAAAGTTATACATATTTTGTATACCTTTAACAAAATTTTCATAATTAAAATTCAAAGTTACAAAGCAATTATCATTAAGTTTAAATGTTAAACTCCCATTATTGTAAAATGTATTAACATCTTCAATTAGCCACTGTCCCCAACTTTCATTAACACGATGATATACATCAAAATTTTCATCATTTACCGTTTTCATAGTGACATGATAAAGTTTCTTTATATAATTATCTGAGCCTTCATAATAAGCAAAATTTATTTTAAGATTTGAAATACTAGAAATATCAAATACTATTTCCGTTTCTTCTATATCATTAACAGCCCAATCAAAAACAAAAGTTATTGTTAAAGATATATTCTTATCAATAACTTTATTATCTTCATCATAAAATTTTACTAGTTGTGAAACATCAACTTTCACACTATCTAAAGGTGGAAAATAATTCACATCTGCATCTTTACCGGGTATCAAATCTAAATTATGATAAGATAAAAATATATTTAACAATTCATCATATGACTTACTAAATTTAATTGAACTTATAAATTTAAAATCATTTCTAGGAAAATATAAACCATTAGTTTCTATTTTTTTTGTTTGATAATAAGTGCTTTCATTTCTTTCAGCAAAATACCAATCTTTTATAATGTTATTTTCATTAGTAACTAGTATAAAATATTTATCAATTGTTAAACCTATTTTTGAAATATTTTCTAGATATCCATCTTTTGAAACATACCAAACTTCTGGGTTTTGATTTTTATATAAGCCACCGTCTAATTCAATTGAAGCAACCCAAATATTCATATATGGTATATTTTCAACTTTTGCAAAATATGTTCCATTAAATTTATAACAGTCCATATATTCACTAACATCAACATATTTTAATTCAGTAGGTGTACTTGTAAACTGACTAGCCTTATAATCATGAAATAAATCATAAAAGATTTTATCCCAACTTGCAGGACCTATCAACCAACGGTCTTTTCTTTCAAATTTTAAAATTGTTCCATCTTCCTGCTTTGTATACATAACTTTTATATCTTGTGCAAAATTATCTGCTTTTGTAAAAGTTACACCATCAGAACTTGAATAATATGAATAAAATGCACCATACTGAAACCTTGCTTGTGTTGTAGCATAATACATTAAAACTTCACATTTTTCATCAACATACAAAGGCATAACAACGGAAAAACTATCATCATCTAAACGAACTTGAATTTTTTTAGATGTAAATTCTTCACCTTTTTCAATTAAATCATTTTCATTATGTGATACATCAGGGTTAATATATTTTACAATACTAAACACACCTAATAACAAAGCAATACATACTAAAAGTATTAAAAAATTACTTAAAAATTTATTCACTATGCAATACCCCCAATTATATTTGTTAACCAAATTATGCCATGACAAATTGCAACAATTACACCCGGTGCGATAATAGATAAAAGGACAAATAACAAAATTTTTGTTAAACTCATTTATTTACTTCCTTCTAGTTTTTAAATATACAATTCTTTCATTTGGTCTATCTTTGTTGTAAGTTATTACTTTCTTTGGAAAACAATTTAAACCATCTCGACTTTTACTTGTATAAACACGATAACTATCACCATCTTTCTTTGCTTTTGGTCTATCAACTTTAATTCTTCCAAGTGTAAAAGGGTTATTATAAATTTCTGTTCTATCATAATCTTGCCATTTGCCTGTACTATCTTTCCTTTGGTATTTTTTTATAAACATAAAACCACCTACCTTTTAATTGACTTTTATTTAAAAATTTTATATATAACTAATAAGGAGTTATATTATGAATATTGATGAATTTGTATTAGAACATAAAACTAAACTTGATAATTTTATAAAGGAAGAAACTGACGGAACTAATCACCAGCATTTTATTCCTTATAAAGATTATAGAGACTTATTTAAAACAAAAGATATAATTGAAACAGGCAAAAAATATGGACTAGAAGTTTGTAGAGCCATTGATGTACCTTACACTTATAAAGAAGAATACAACACACATAAACAACAAGGTGGTGTTTGTATGTACTACCCTAATAAAAAATAAAAAAAGTGGGCACAACCCACTTTTTTTAAGTATAAATATTATTGACTATGGGTCAATTTTTAATTTTTAAATTTATTTATTGCTTATTTTTCAACTATAAACTCTGGATGTTTCTCTGCAAGTCTATTAACCAATCTATAATCTGAACTAAATGCACACTTTAAAGGAATATCACCAATTGTTTCATCTCTCAATACAAGATTTAAACATTCCTTTTTTACACCGTCTTTTTCATAACTACCTTTCTTAAATACAAGTTTCATAATTCCCTACCTTTTAAATTTTTATTTTTTATAGAACTTTAAGTATTCTATTTGTGCTATATAATTAAACATAGACTTACACTAGATTATTAAAAATTCTTTTTACTTCGTTTTAAATTCTTAAATTCTGGACTTTGCTGAAACAACAAAGCATATTCTATGTCTTGATGTTTTTTCATTGCTTTATCTAATTCTTTTTTTGAACCCTTTCTTGCAAAATAATTTAAAAATTTTTCACTAATGGAATATGCTTTATTTAAAGTACTATAATCATTTTGTCTTGCAAGTCTTTTTTGTTTTTGACTATATTTGAATGCCATAACTATCTCCGTTTTTGATAATGTCTAATACTACTTCTAACATAGCCTTTGCTATCGTATTCATTTAATTTATTAAGAGTATTCCTTGCAGTATCATGACCGTATGTGATACACGCAGCACCCGAACCTAATGAACCTTTAAGCCACCTGTTTTGTTTTTATATCGTTTGTCTTTTTTGCCTGTTAATTGCACTTCATAACCACCATATGCTTGACTTACTCTTAATACATTTTTGGTGTTTTTACAATACTTACGATTTAGTGCATTAACTCTTGAAAATAAATCTTTTTTAGTTACCACATTAACCCCCTTTTTAATTAAAATTTTATACAAGCAACTTTTTAAGTTGCGAGCATACCAATTACAAACTTTCAACAACCGTTTTTAAAACTTCGTTTTGATGTTTTATCAAATCTTTATTTGGGCTTGAACTTTCATAAAAATAATTTATATGTGTTTTCATACTATATCTCCCCGTATAAATAAGCATTAGCAATTTCTTCATCAATGCTTTTGCGATACTTCAACAAACTTGTAATTCTATAAGGATCAATTTTTTCAAACTTACAAAACTCAATAAAATCTTCGTATGTATTAAGTTTTAAATCTGTTGACATATCAACAACTTCAATTTTGTAACCTTTACAAAGTTTTTTATCAATTACACATCGACTTACATAAAAAACATCAGTATTTAAGAATTTAGCAATTTTACTACCTTTATTACCAGAATAAACAACATGCTCATAATCATCATTTGATAAAACTAAATATAATTTTTTTCTCATCACATCATCTCCAATATTCAAGTTTTTTGAATTACAATATAAATATATCACAGTATTTTGAATATTACAAATAAAAAATCAAAAATCTTGAATTTTTTTTAAAAAAAAGTTAATATGAATTAAAGGAGGCAAAATGAATTTAAAAAAAATAAGAGAACAATGGCAATTATCACAAAAAGAAGTTGCAAAAAAACTAAATCTAAATGCAAATACACTATGCAATTACGAAAATCAAACAACTGAACCAAAAATTGAAACTTTAATTCAATTAGCAAATTTTTATAATGTATCACTAGACTATTTATGTGATAGACCTTTCAACAATAATATTGGTTATATTCCAGAAGATAGAAAAGAAATAATCAAACAAATTTGCGAACTTGATGACACAAGTTTTAATGAACTTAAAACTTTTCTTTATGGATACATCAAAGGAAAAGAAAATTCAACAAACTTTAATATTTACAAAAAATAAAAAGGAACACAAATGACAATAGAACAAATAAAAATTTTTAAATCAAATACAGGAAAAAATAAGCAATGAGATTGACATTGCTTTTAAACAAGCACAATGTTTTTTAGATGGTTTCTTCAAAGGTGAAGAAATAAGAAAAAAACAAAACTTTAAATTATATGTTTTTAATAATCAAAATACACAAAATGAAAGTCATATAAATATCGCACCTATTCAAAAAATAGGAGAAGATATGAAATATAAAAATATTAAAATAACAAAAAGAACAGATAATCGCTGGCAAGCGAGAATAAAATATCAAGGCAAATACAAATACATATACGGGAAAACTCAACTTGAATGTTTAAATAAATTAAAAAATGAACTTAAATATTACAAATTAGAAAATGTAAAACGAAACAAGTACACACTCACGCAATGGTTGGACAAATGGCAAAAATTATATAAAGAAAACAAGGTTTCTATTGGAACTAAACAAATTTACAAAAATTTAAGAAACAAATATATTGATAAATTACTTGGCCATTATGAAATTGAAAAAATTACTGCCTTAAAGATAATGGAATTTTTAAATTCAATCCAAGCAAAAAGACAAAAAGAAAAAGTTTACACACTTCTACATGACGCTTTTAATAAAGCAACAATAAACAAAATTATCAAAGACAACCCTATGCTTATTGTAGAAAAGCCTAAACACGAAAAAAAACAAAATCGTGCTTTTACAATACAAGAAGAATTAAATTTTATAGAACAATGCGAACTAAATAATTATGGAGATTATTTTTTAGTTACATTATATCAAGGACTACGAAAAAGCGAAACATTAAACATTTACATAAATGATGTAGACTTTGAAAACAACAAACTATCAATAAATCAAAAAGAAGATGAAAGATACAGAATAAAAACAAAACAAAGCATAAGAACAATTCCTTTATTCAATAGAACAAAAAACATATTAGAAAAACATAAAAATGCTGTTGGAAGAATTTTCAATATATCACAAAAAAAAATATATGAAGAATTTTCAAACATTTGTAAAAAAGCAAACATTCAAAATGCTACAATACACACATTAAGACACACCTTTATTACAAGATGCATAGAAAACAACATTCCTTTAAAAATTGTTCAACAATGGGCAGGACATTCAACATCAAAAATGACAAATGAAGTCTACACCCATATAAACAAAGAATTTGAAGATAAATATATAAATCAATTTGACACACTTTTTGACACACTTTTTAAAGATAAAAAAAATAAATGATACAAAACTATCATTTATTTATACTAAATATTGTATTTATTAAAAACATCAACACAACATATATTATTTTGGTGCGGATGAAGGGACTTGAACCCCCACGGTTACCCACAAGATCCTAAGTCTTGCGCGTCTGCCAATTTCGCCACATCCGCTTATACAAAAAATACAAACTGCTTAGCCACAATTTGTACCTTGGTGGCTCACTCGGGATTCGAACCCGAGACCCCTTGATTAAAAGTCAAGTGCTCTACCAGCTGAGCTAGTGAACCATGAAAATTTGTTGACCTTTTGGCTCGTTTTGCCCTTCGGTCAAACCTACGCATTTACGGTCACAAATTTTCTTTCTAGTGACCACACGCAAACTCCGCTTCGCTGGGAGTTTGGTCACTACTCTCGTGCGAAGTTTGTCTTCGCTTTTAAGTA
>CALWTD010000020.1 GCA_944384395.1 uncultured Clostridia bacterium | reverse complement strand
ACCAGCAATAATCTCTGGAATTTTATCTCTTACAAGTTCATTGTATATCTTCATATTTTATAAGGTTGCTCTACAGTATACAAATTTTTATAAATAAAAATGAAGGACAAGAATCCTTCGTTTTATTTTATCAGATAACTTAAATTAACCGCTCAACATTTTCATGAAATTTATAAATAAAATTTTCTATTTCATTAATATAAGTATCGACCAAAGTATCTGCTATTGATTGTGGTTGTCCACCTGAAATTATATCCATTTTATGAACAATTACATGTCTTCTATCAAAAATATCTTTAAAAAGAGTGATAAATTTATTATAAGCTTTCTTTTTTGACGTTTCAGCAGGATATAAACTTAGCGCCAAATCTTTTATCTTAAATCCAATAAATTGAGCAATTTCTTCAATAGTATTTATATTTATATATGAATAATTTTTGAGAGATTCATAAACCCTATCAATTAACGTTGCGGAATTTCCATTAGATAAATCAATTACGATATTTAAAGGTACTTTTATTTTATGACAAAATGAAGTCGGCTGAATTTCTTTATTATACACTTTAAATATACATATAGATTGGACTTTATGCAAATAATAATCTAATGTTGCGCAAATCCATACGATTTGTGCTCTTGAAATAAATTCTTTAATTTTCAACTCATCAGGTGTTGAATTACTAAACAAAGCACGTAATTGAGTTTTATCTTTTATATCTTTTATATGAGCTTTGATTTCTTCTTTTAGACTATTTAGTTCTGGGTCTTGAACTTGTCTAGTTTGTCGAGTGTTAACCTTCCTAGTTAATGAACTAGTGGGCATCATTTTCTCCCATTAAAATTTTCACTAAATTTTTATCTATTAAAGGAATTGACCCATATTTCCCTAATAAATAATTCTTTTCTGTATTTTCGTCTTTTCTAATATTTTTCAATTCCGCTAAAGAATATAAATCAGTAGATCTTGTATTTGTCATTTCTGTAAACCAAATTTGATCACGTCTCAATTCATTTAAATCCATCAATCTTTCGTTGTGAGTTGTAAACAATAATTGTGAATGATTATTTGTATTATTTTTCATATCAAAAATTCTTAATAATTCCTTAACTATTAAAGGGTGCAAATGAGTTTCTAACTCATCACACACAAGAATTTTATCGGAATTTAAAATATCTATGATTGGAGCAAGCATATCAAATAATTTTTTTGTACCCAAAGATTCTTCTTCATAATTGATATCAAAATCATTATAATGAAATTTAACATTTACAAAATCCCCCTGTTTGCCTATCAAGAAATTTTTAAGTTGTGGAATAAAAGACACTGGTAAATCAGTACTCTCAATTGTTTTACGATCAATTCTGGCATCAAACCCATTCACATCAACACCAATTGAATTAAAAAATTTTATATAAGTATTATATACATCTGTATTGGTATTTATAGTTCTTGCTGAATAATTAAACCAGTTGTTTGAAATTTCATTGTAAATAATTAAGTCTTGTTTAAAAAACAAAAAAACATCTTCTACTTCTTTTAATTTTACATAGTTTGCACAACAAGATAGTAAGAGTTTGTTTGGTTTTACAAAAACCAAACCCGGCTCAAATATTTTCTTATAATTTACAGCAACACCATAATTTTCCTCTATTCTGTGAAAAATTTTAGTTTTTTTATTATTTGGATAAAAATATAAATATTCTTCTAAAATTCTCTCGCTGTCTAATGAGACACCATAAGCATATCTTATGCCATTTTTTTCCAATTGTATTTCGTATACGCTTGGTTCTTTTGTACATAGTTTATATGGAGCTCTTGGCAAAGGTTCTCCTAATATGAAATTGAAACTAGAGCATACTAAAAATTTAAAATAATTTAAAGAATCTATTAATGCAGTTTTACCAGAGCCATTTGCACCATATATTAAAGCTTTTTTTAAAAATTTGTTTTTACCGAAAGTAATTAATTCCTCACTGTTAGAAGAATCTTTTGTCGCAAGAAAAGAAAAATTGACCTCATCTCTAATTGACCTATGATTTTTGCACTTATATTCTAATAACATAAAAACTCCTATTTTTTAAAGGTTTACACCTTAATTTTGCACATTTTTCACAAATATTATACTTTAATATATTATAAAAGTCAATATTTTGTTAATATTTTTTAAATTTTATATATTTTTATAAAATCTATTAAACATTTAGATGTTATAATACAAAAATACTTAAAATCAAGAAATAGTGTCAAAAAGTATGCATTCTATAAAATATAATTAATATCAATCTGTTGGTATTATAATCTTTTAGCTCAATCTGACATTTGTTCTTCCCGCCACTATGTACCCAACTGAACACCTTTGTTTAGTTGGGTATTTTTTGGGAACAAAAACTAATTTTCAAATATTATCAATGTAATTCTTGAAAATCGAATGCTTTTTGAGAAATGTTTTTGAGCTTTTTAAATGATACTTTTATTACAAAAATTTTTTGATTGGTCTATTCTTAATAGTACATTTATTAGGAAATAACGAAACTTTTAATTCAAGTCTTTTTTATTTATATATTGATTGAATTAACTTTTATAATTTTTATATATTGCCGAAGTTATATCTTTTTTATTTTTCAGAGTTTGAAATTATTGAATAAAACATTTTTTAATAATCATAAAACCAATAAAACTGTAGTAGTAAAAACATTTATCTTTTGTATTGGTGTTTATATAATTTTCCTATTTTGTAAAATTTTTTTTAATTTTTATTATAATGCTATTTGTATCTTCCCTTTCTTGTTCCAGTTTTACATTAGAATTACAAAAACAAGAATAAATTTTACTTTTTGACATTATTCTCTTTTTTGTGGATTTCCATAATTAGAAAATTTATTTGTGTTGTATTTGCTTAAGTTTTAGCAATGCATTCATGAAATGCTTAAATTATTTATAATTTTTATATTACGAATCATATTTTTTAATATATTGTTATAGGATTTGCGTTAATTCTATTTAAAAAAAGATTAACTTTTTCTAATTCTTTTTCATTTTATACTCTTTTAAAGATTATTTAATAATAAAATAATACTCTTAGTTTGACACCTGTATGATTTTTTGATACCTTTATTTTAGGAGATTATATGGATAAATATAATAAGGCTTTAAAATGTAATGAGATGTCTATAAATAAAATAGATGATTTTATAGACAAAGATGAAAATGTTTTATGGAGGGAAAAACCTAAAAAATCAGCTTTTATATGGTCAAAAATTTTAACTATGCTTCCATTTGCTTTATTATGGATATTGTTTGATGGTTTTTTTATTTTCATGCTTATTCACAATAATATATTTTCACAACTAGGCATAGTTTTTACTTTTGTTATTGTTATATTTTTTTTAATACACTTAACACCTTTTTGGATATGGCTTTACAATGTTATAACCGCTTCAATTCAACATAAAAATATTGAATATGCTTTTACAACTAAAAGAATAATTATTCGCTATGGAATATTTGTTGATTTAAAAAATGTGTATTATATGGATATTCAATCAGTTAATGTTAAAGTAGGCTTAGTTGACAGAATTTTGAAAGTTGGGGATATTTACATTAAGACAACCAATGAAACAATTGCACTATTAGATATAAAAGACCCTTACAAAGTTTTAAACATGCTTCAAAAAACAGTTAATGATATAAAAACAGATATGCACTTCCCTAACGACCTTAGACCCAGCACAAACAACGGTTATTCGACAAAATATGAAAACATAGAAAAAATTGAAAAAAAATAAAACCAAAAATTATTTTAATTATTGGCAATAATGAAGAAAGAATAATTAAATATTTTTTTAAAAATAATTTTGAAAATTTTAAAAAATATTGTATAAAAAATGGATTTTTTGATGTAAAACAAAATGACACATTGAATATTTGTGACGTTAGTTTTTATTTAACACACAAACCCAAAAATTATAACACTAACTTACTAAATTTATTTGGACATAGCCACAGAGCTATGGGTATATATAAAAGTTTTGGTTTTAATGTTGGTTGTGATCTTAATCATTTTAAATTGTACTCTGAAAACGATATAAAACAACTTTTAAAAATGAAGTCTCTTTATTGGGATAAAGATGAAAATCTAAAACTTGTATAGTATTATTTTTTACAACAATTTTTCTATTAAAAGTTTTACTTTTTCAACTTCGTTTCTTTCTCCTTCTATGGCAACTATTTTCATTTGTGGTTTTGTATAGTCGTCTATTTCAAACTCTACATTATTTTTTTCATAAACATATCTTGTTCTAAAATTATTGGCAACTTCCTCAAATTCTAATGTTTGCAAAATTGACATAATTGCTTTTTTATTTTTTGATGTTACTTTTATTGGCAACGACTCATTTGATATTTTAAAATTTATGTTTTTATTGTCCACATTTTTAAAATCTAAAACTGTTGTTTTTTTATTATTTTTTATATCGGTTGTTATTCGTGCGAGCATTGTTTTTTTATTTTTATTTTCATACACCACTCTATTTTGCGTGGATATTTGTTTTTCTTTATATCCGTTTTGTTTGCAAAAATTTATAAATGGCTCAATTGATTGCACTTTAAAGTTATATTCGTATTCTTCCATAATTTCCCTTCTTATATTATTATACAACTTTTATTTAAATTGGCAAGGTTTTTATTTTTTCAACACTTGCTATTTATCTATATTTTTGCTATCATATGTGAGTTAAAAGGAATTACTTATGACAAATTTATTATTTTCTATTGTTAGTGATAAATTATCTAATATTTTAGGCGTTGATAAAAACGAAATTACAAACAACTTGGAAGTTCCACCAGAGCAAAACTTGGGAGATGTTGCCTTTCCTTGTTTTGTTTTGTCTAAAAAACTACGAAAATCTCCAATTTTAATTGCACAAGAAATAAAATCAAAACTTGATGAAACAAACGATGACACCTTTAGAGAAATTAAAGTTGTTTCAGGTTATTTAAACTTTTTTTTAAATAGAAATCTTGTGTTGCAACAATTCTTAAAAGAATACACTGATGGCAACTTATTTGACGATAAAAAACACAAGGACGAAAAAGCTCTTATTGAACACACTAGTATAAACCCTAACGCATCGCCACACATTGGCAGAGCAAGAAATGCGCTTATTGGGGATGCTTCAAGCAGACTATTAAAATTTTTGGGTTATGATACAACAGTTCACTATTTTGTAAACGATATTGGCAAACAAATTGCGTTACTTGTGTATTATACAGAAGGCAAAAACGATATTACATTCAACGATTTATTAAGTTTGTATGTAAGTGCAAACGAAGAACTTAAACAAAGTCCCGAAATTGAAGAGAAAGTGTTTAATCTTCTTCACGAAATGGAGTGCGGCAACAAAGAGGTTTTTGAAAAATTTTCTAGAATTGTAAATATTTGCATTGAAGGACAAAAGAAAATATTTAATGAATTTGGAATATTTTATGATTGCTATGATTATGAATCTCAGTACATTATATCAGGCAAAACAAAAGAAATTTTAAATGAGTTAAAAAAGACAAAATATATGTTTACAGACGATGTAGGCAGACAAGTTTTAAATCTTGAAGAATACAAAATAAACAGCGAAAATCCATACTTTCCACTAACAAGAAAAGACTTAACTTCGCTCTATCCTCTAAGAGATGTTTGTTATAGTATAGACAAATCTAAATGGTCAGACGGTGGAAAAAATATAGTTGTTCTTGGCGAAGACCAAAAACTTTATGGCAGACAAGTTAATGCCGTTTTGGATATTTTGGGATATAAAGGTGCTGAAATTATTAACTATTCGTTTGTGCTTTTAACCGATGGCAAAATGTCTACAAGAGCAGGAAAAGTTGTTTTACTTGAAGATTTAATGAGAGAGACAACAGAATTTGCAAAGCAAAAAATGATTGAAAGAAATTCGGCTATTGACGAAAAACTTGCAAAACAACTCGCCTATGGTGCAATAAAATATGCAATACTTAAATGTAGTAACGACAGAAATGTTGTGTTTGACAAAGACCAAGCCCTTAGTTTTGAAGGAAACACAAGCGTTTATATTCAATATAGCAGAGCGAGAATTTTATCTATTTTAAAAGGCGAAAAATATGAAAACAGTAATATAGATTTTTCACTTCTTGCCACTGACATAGAATGGGCACTTGTTGTACAAATTCTCAACTTTAACAGTGTTATATCTCAACTTGAAAACACATTTAACTTTAACAATTTGTGTAACTACTTATATGACCTATGTAAACTATTTTCAAGATGGTATAACTCTTGTCCAATTAAAACAGCAGAAACAAACCTTAAAAACGCAAGACTAAAAATGGCTGAAATAGTTGCAAAAAATATTGAGATTGGATTAAACATTCTTGGAATTGAATCACCTGAAAAAATTTAATTATAAATTAAAATAAAAACAGCATTCGCTGTTTTTTTATTGTTTTGTTATCTTTTACATTTAACATTTTGAAAAATAATGATATACTATTTTTGTAAGGGGGTTAATATGGAAAAATATATAATTACTGGTGCAACAGGACACATTGGAAATGTGATTACAAAAAAATTGTGCGATTTAGGCAAAGATGTAACAGTTTTAGTTCTTAAAAACGAAGACTTATCTCCTATTGAAAATTTAAATGTAAAAATTGTATATGGCGATGTTACAGATAGAGATTTTATTTTTAATTTTATTGAAAAAGACAGTATTGTTTTGCATTTGGCAGGTATTATTGATATTGGCTTAACCCCAAGTGAAATTGTAAAAAAGTGAACATTGAAGGTACAAAAAATATTGTTGACGCATGCATACAAAACAAAGCAAAAAAACTTATATATTTAAGTACTGTTCATATAATTGATCCAAAAAAACATGGCGACATTTTATGTGAGCCAACAGATTTTAATGAAAATAAAGTTGTGGGCACATATGCAAAAACAAAACTTGTTGCAACAAAATATATTTTTGATGCTTGCAAAGAAAAAAATTTAAATGCAACAATTTTGTACCCTTCTGGTGTTATTGGACCATATGATTATAAAATAAGTGAACTTGGTCAAGTTATATTAGACTACATGAATCATAAATTATTAGCATATGTGAAAGGCGGATATAATTTTGTTGATGTTAGAGATATTAGTGATGCAACAATAAGTGCAATCACAAGTGGTAAATGTGGCGAAGGATATATTTTAAGCGGTGAATATATGTCGCTTAAAAATCTTTTGATGACGATAAACAAAAAATTAAATAGAAAAAAACTTCCACCTAAAATTGCGTTATGGTTTGTTAGAATGTTCGCTTCACTAAGTAATTTATATTACAAATTAAGAAAACAAAAACCTATTTTTAGCAGTTATTCCCTTTATACACTAAATGCAAATTCTAACTTTTCTAATGAAAAAGCAAAAAAAGAACTATCTTTTAATCCAAGAGATGTAAAAGAATCAATTTGTGATGCAGTAGATTGGTTTATTAAAAATAAACCTGAAAAAGTAAATTTTAAAAAATTACATGAGTAAAATTTTATAATAAAAAACTCTATCTAGCATGAAGTGCACCCCAAAAGTTAGACACTTTAGGAGGTGCATTTTTTATGGCAAAGAAAGGGAGTAAATTTAAAAAATATAGTCCAGAATTTAAAATTTCATGTATAATAGATATGCGTGAACATAATCTGTCTTACAATGAAACAGCCAGAAAGTATCTTTGTGAAAATGGCAAAGAAGGCTGTTTTAGAAGTAGATTAAAACTTTGGGAACGCATATTTTTAGAAGAAGGAGAAGCCGGTTTCTACATTGAACGGCGTGGTAGAACTAAAAAAATGAATAATCCTAAAATTGGTAGACCTAAAAAAGTTTTAGATAAAAAGA
>CALWTD010000019.1 GCA_944384395.1 uncultured Clostridia bacterium | reverse complement strand
GTGATTGTTTTTTATTGTTGACCTTTTGGCTTGCAATAACTCGAAATTGGTGGCGATGAGTAGATTCGAACCACTGACCTTGCGGGTATGAACCGCACGCTCTAGCCAACTGAGCTACATCGCCAAGCACAATTTTTTCAAATTGCTATGTGATTATATCTTATAAATAGTGGTTTGTCAACAATTTTTTCTATATTACAACTATAATTTTTTTCTTTATTTTAAAACAAAGGCTGTTCCATAAATTCTGGCACTTTTATTCCTAACAATTTTAAAACAGTTGGAGCAACATTGCAAAGTTTACCTTTTTTTAATTTTGCTTTTTTATGTTTTTCGCTTACAAGCCAAAGTGGAACAGGGTTTGATGAGTGACTTGTTATAACATTTCCCTTTTTATCTAGCATTTCTTCTGCATTGCCATGGTCTGCCGTAATAATACAATCACCACCTGCTACTAGTGTTGCTAATGCCATTGCATAGGCACATTTATCAACAACCTTTATTGTTTCTTTTGTTGCTTCAATATTCCCTGTGTGACCCAACATATCCGCATTAGACAAATTAACTAAAATAAAATCATACTTTTTAGTTACAATTTGATTTAATACTTCGTCAGTAATTTCATACGCTTTCATTTTTGGAACAACAGAATAGTTTTGAACATTCTCGCTTTCAATCAATTTTCTATCTTCGCCGTCATAAGGTTTTTCTATGCCACCATTAAAGAAAAAGGTAACATGAGCATATTTTGTTGTTTCACTTATGTGAAATTGTTTTAATCCGGCTTTTGATATTATGCTAGACAAATTATTTTCAATTTTTTCTGGTGGAAATGCAACTAAAACATTTTTAAAAGTCTCGTCATATTCTGTCATGCAACAAAAACACAAATCGTGCAATTTTTTTGTTTCAAACTCTTTAAAATTTTTTTGCGTAAAAGCTCGTGTTATTTCTCTTGCTCTATCTGTTCTAAAATTATAAAAAATTACGCCGTCATAACTATCTATTGTTTTTGCCTTTCCTATTATGGTCGGCAATATAAACTCATCATAAACGCCTTCGCTATAACTATCTTCAACAGCCTTAGTTGCAGAAGTATAATACCTTTCTGCTTGTCCCAGTGCCATCATGTCATATGCTTTTTCAACTCTATCCCAACGATTCTCTCTGTCCATTGTGTAAACTCTACCACAAAGTGAAACAATTTGAGCTTTGCCATTTACTTTTTTTTCAAAATCTTTAACAAAGTTTATTCCACTGTTTTTTAATGTGTCTCTTCCATCAAGTATTGCGTGAATATAAATATTTTTAACACCTTTTTTATTTGCCATATCGACAAGCGCATACAAATGATTTATATGCGAATGTACTCCACCATTAGATAAAAGCCCCATAAGGTGCAATGAAGAATTATTATTTAAAACATGGTCAATAGTTTTATTAAGTGCTTCGTTTTTAAAAAATTCACCTGACTTTATTGCGTTATCAATTCTTGGCAAATCTTGATAAACAACTTTGCCAGCACCCAAATTTAAATGTCCAACTTCACTATTACCCATTTGTCCAGAATTGAGACCAACAGCTTCGCCACTTGCAAGAAGTGTTGTGTGTGGATATTCATTTAACTTATCTAAATATGGAGTGCCAGAAAGTTTTATTGCATTTCCATACTTATTTTTATTTATTCCAAAACCATCTAAAATAATTAAAGTTACCATAATTTTATGTTAAATATTTTACAAATGTTAGTCAAGCAAATAAAAATAAAAAACAGCATAAGTTATGCTGTTTTAATAATTAAACTCTCCAACTCTAAATCCACGCTTTGCTTTTTCTTCTTCTATTTTTGAAGCAATCATATTTCTTACTTTTGATGGATTTTTTACATTTACCAACTTTAAATTTGGTGTGCTTTCATCATTTGAATAGAGCCAAATTGTTCCAACTCCAAAAATTTTTTGACCAAGCGAAGATGACAATGCTATGTCATGTATTCTATACAAATTTATTTCCTCTTCACGAGTAAACAAAATTCCTGTTTTAATACAAATTTTTGTCCATTCATCGTTTGACACTAAATCATAAACTGTAAATGATATAGGCATACCTAAAATACGCTTTCTATCATGCCATTCAACAACGCAATTTGGCCCCCATTTATTTGCCATAATATCCTTCCTTTTGTTAGTATATTACAACATATTCAAAAAAATGTCTAGTATTTTATTTGCAATTTAATTGTATACTAATATAAAATTATGGTATATTTAAAAATATAAGGAGCAATAGATGAAAAGAAAATCTATTTTAACTGGTGCAGTATTATTGTCAATAATTTATTCATTTGCAGTTGTTGGAACAATTGTTTTGGGTGCTGCGTCAATTATATACTTTTTTGTTGGTCAAAGCATTCAAGTTATAAATGATTTGTTTTTACCTTTAATTTCTCCATTTTTAATTTTTGGAAAGGTTTGGATGCTTGTTTTTATTGTATTAACCATATTAGGTGCAATTTTCATGCTTGTTTTATCCACAAGATTTATGAAATATTCAGGCATTGGAAATGATATTTTTCAAAAGAAAAAAAGCTTAATGATTTTTTATTTAATATGCCTTATTTTAGCAATAGGTGGTTATGCTTATTGGTTAGTAAACAATATTATTTCTTCTGGGTTTACTGCTAATATAGTTGTAAATGTTACATTAACTGTTGTTTTAGTAATTCATGTTTTAAGTTTTATTTTATTCTCTTATGGTATAAGTAAAGAGATAAGTCCAATAATTGCACAAGAATCCGAAAAAGAAATATCCGTTGTTAAAACAGAACAAAGACCTGCAATATACACAGCAGGATTAGACGAAATAGTTGAAGAACAAAAACAAGAAGAAGATGTGAAAGAAGTAAAAACAGTTAAACATCTTGAAGAAAGTGCATCTTCAAAAAAACTTGTGGAAAGTATTGGAAAACTTGACCAAATGCGAAAAGAAGGTGCAATATCAGCACAAGAATACACAAAACTTCGAGGACAACTAATTCGCAAATTTATTAAATAATTATTAAAAAAACCACCAAATTTGAAGTGCACCCCAAATTTGGTGGTTTTTTTAATATAATACAAGTTCATTATATGATGGGAAAGGTTTAAATTCATCTGGAATAATATTTTCTATACCATCATATATTTCTCTTATCTTAAACATTATATCAAGAATTTTATCTCTTGCAAATTCAGATTTTTCTTTTATATTTTCTATTTTTTCTATACTTTCTAATAATACATTTAGTTCATTTAATTTTTCATATAAACTATTTATACAATTATTTATATTTGCAGAAATTTCTACATTATTTTTATTTTCTAATCTATTTATTTTTTGTTTATCAAGTAAATTTAATATGTAAATTAAATAATTGTTTAACGATGGGATAACTTGCTTTTCAATCATATTTAATAGGGTTTTTGCTTCTGTTATAATTCCTTCACAATATGTTTTTAAATATGTGTTGTATCGTATATTTATTTCCGTTTCGCTCATTACTCCATTTTCGGTAAATAATTTTATTGCTTTTTCTGTTTTTAACGAACTGCACGCATCTACACAATTTCTATAATCTATTAATCCTCTTTTCTTTGCTTCTTCTTGCCATGATTTATCATAACTGTTTCCATTGAATATTATTTTTTTATGATTCTTTATATTATCGCAAATAATTGTTCTTAAATCTTTTTCTATATTTGTTGATTTTTCTAATACGGCATTTACATTTTTAATTTCGTCAGCAATTATTGTTGCGAGTACTGCATTACAAAGTGCCATACTTTGAGAAGAGCCAGCCATTCTAAATTCAAACTTATTTCCGGTATATGCAAAAGGAGATGTCCTATTTCTGTCACAATTATCTTTATATAACTTTGCAACACTTTTTGTCTTCATATCCAAAATCGATTTGTTGCGTTTACTAATTTTATTTGTGGTAACATAATTTTCCATTATATTTAACATATCATCACCAACAAAAACAGAAATTATTGATGGTGGTGCTTCATATCCGCCAAGTCTAAAATCGTTACTTAAACTTGAAACAGACATTCTTAATAAATCATAATGTTTGTCAATCGCAGAAATAATTGATGTTAAAATAATCATAAAGACATCTTCTTTGACATGATTAAAATCTAATAAATTTAATCCCGTGTTGGTGCTAATTGACCAGTTGTTATGTTTTCCACTTCCATTTAAGCAATTAAATGGTTTTTCGTGAAACAGCACTTGCAAATTATGCCTGTCGGCAACTTGTTGCATTATGTCCATCATTAAACTGTTTTGGTCTGTTGCAATGTTTACTGAAGAATAAACAGGCACAACTTCGTGTTGTGATGGAGCAACTTCGTTATGTTGAATTTTTGCCATGATTCCAACTGCCCAAAGTTCTTTGTCAAGTTCGTGCATAAATGAACTAATTTTTGAATTTATTTGACCAAAATAATGATTATACATTTCTTGTTTTTTAATTAATCCAGAGCCAAGAAGTGTTCTTCCTGTTACAACAAGGTCCTTTCGTTTTTTATACAAATTTTTGTCAATCAAAAAATATTCTTGCTCGCCTCCCATATTGCAATCAACATATTTCACATCACTATATCCAAGAGTATTTAAAAGTTTTGTTGTTTGAAAATTTAAAAACTCAGTTGCTCTAAGTAGCGGTGTTTTTTCATCAAGTGCAACACCTGTATAACTGCAAAATGCAGTAGGAATATACAAAACTTTGTTCTTGTCATTGTCTTCCTTGATAAAAACAGGACTAGAATAATCCCAAACAGTATATCCCCTTGCTTCAAATGTCATTCTTTCTCCACCACTTGGAAAACTTGACGCATCTGTTTCACCTTTAATAAGCGAATTGCCGTTAAACTTGTTTATAAATTCACCATTTTCACCCATATCTAAAAAAGATACTTGCTTTTCGGCATACTTACCTGTTAAAGGAAAAAACCAATGTGTGTAATGAGTTGCACCCAGCGACAATGCCCATTTTTTTATTGCTCTTGCAACCACATCAGCAAGTTCAAAATTTAAATCCTTTAATGAGTGTTTTAACTCCATAAATTTTTTAAAATCTTTTCTTTTCATAAGTTTTCTAAGTTTGTCATCTGTGAGTACATATTTTGAAAACATTTTTTCACAATTTTCCATATTTCCACCTTTTAAATAAAAAAAAGACCAATGGTCAATTTCCAATGGTCATTAAGTATTTTTTTAACCAACAAAAAATTGCCTATATATTAATAATATATGCTTGATTTTGTTGTTGTTGTTGCAAAAATACTATTTTTTTCATGCAATTATAATAAAACTAATTTGATATATTGTCAATTACATTTTAAAAATTTTTTAATTTTTTGATTTTTTCCCAACTAAATTTGTCATTGCCAAAATGTCCATAGCAAGCCGTGTCTTTGTATATAGGTTTTAATAAACCAAGTTCATCAATCATATTTTGTGGGGAAAAATTAAAGTTGTCATTTACCAATTTATAAATTGTTTCAAGGCTAACTTTTTCAGTTCCAAAAGTTTCAATATCAACACTTAATGGTTTATCTAAGCCAATAGCATAACTCACAGCAACTTCACATCTGTCAGCGAGTTTATTTGCAACAATATTTTTTGCAACATACCTTGCATAATATGCCCCACTTCTATCGACTTTACTTGCGTTTTTACTAGAAAAACAGCCTCCTCCAATTCTTCCAACACCACCATATGTGTCTACAACAATTTTTCTTCCAACACAGCCACTATCCGAAAAACTTCCCCAAACGACAAATCTACCAGATGGATTTATGATTATTTCCACATCATCTTGATTAAGTTTATTATATTTTTTTAAAGTCTTATCAACAACTTCTTTTTTTATTATACTATAAATTTCGTCATGATTTAAACTTTCTGTATGTGATACAGATACTAGCACACATAAAATTTTTGTAGGAATATTGTTATCATATTCAACTGTAACTTGAGATTTTGCATCTGATTTAAAACGATTGTCTTGTTTTCTAAAGTTTTCATATTCTCGCATAAGCTCGTGAGCAATAATAATAGGATATGGCATATAATATTTATTTTCGTTTGTTGCATAACCATAAACAATTCCTTGGTCATTTGCCATGATTTTGTCTTTTACAACAGCTTTATTTATGTCTGGCGACTGCAATGATAGTTCTTTAACAATAGTAAAATCACAATCATAGCCAATATCTTTTAACACCTTTTTTGCAATTTTATCATAATCAATTTTTGCCTTTGTTGTAGCCTCGCCGTATATAAATAATTTATCGTTTTTAATAGCACATTCAACTGCCATTTGCGATTGTGGGTCCTGTTTTAAAGCTTCGTCTAAAAAACTGTCTGCAATAATATCGCAAGTTTTGTCAGGGTGTCCACAATTAACACTTTCACTTGTTATATATTTTTTCATAATTTCTCCTTTGCCTATTATAAATAAAAAAACCCGTTTAAACGGGCATAAATACCCATTGCTCAGCCATTAGCACCTTACAATCGCAGGTTGCTGTGCACTAATAACGGGGCCGTCCCTCATGCACTCTTAATAGGTAAACACATAATACAATATTTTATATTTATTTGTCAATAAAATTTGATATTGACATATTGCTTTTATAAATATATTATTATTTATAGAGGGAGTTGGTGATAAATTGAAAAATAATGTAATAAAAAAAATTGCATATATAGAAAGTGCTTACAATGAATTTTTTTGTGAAATTCTTGCAAAAAAACTAGGCATAAAATGTGCTCATTATAAATACGCAAAAACAAAAAAGCAAAAAATTTTAATTAGTAAAAATTTTTTAAAAGAAAACGAAACTTTAATTGAAGCGTGTTCTTTTATAAAAGACCAAAAAAACAGTTTAGATGTATTGTTAAAAAGCCTAAAAAAAGCAGAAGATTATTATGCTTATAAAATAGATAAAGAACAAATAGAACTCGATTTATTTAAAATTATTGTATTTGATTATTTAACAAGCCAAGTAGACAGACACGACAAAAATTATGGTTTTATTGCAAGCCAAAAAAACAACGAAACACATCTATGTGTTGCTCCAATTTATGACAATGAGTATTGCTTTGGTTTAACCCATAATGGTTTGCAAAAAAATAATAGTGGAGATTTTGATATTGGTAAAATAATAAATACACCAATGTGTTTTGGTATATACGACGGCTATATCAATCAAAATTTAAATTCAACTGGAATAGAACAACATGTCTATGCTCGTGAAATAGTTGACTATGCTATAAAAAAACCTTGTCTTGAACAATTTTTAAAGCAGTGCTTAAAATCTTCAACTATTAATGAATGTATAGAGGAAATAAAAAAAATAAAACCTAAAATCAATAATAAACAAATAAATCTTTATAAAATATGTTTAACAAAAAAAATTTCAACACTTTTAAACACATATAATCATGTAAAAAATCTAAAAAATAATAAACGAAATGAATTTATAAATGCTTGCGAGATGTAATTATGAACAAAAAAACAAAACCTATTATAAAATTAAGAAAAAATTTTAAGTTTCCAAAAAATTTAGGAATTAGTTTATTGCATTTAAGTTCGACACCAAGGCATAGCTTTTTAAAAACAGATTCAACATTATCCTTTAGTGATGTTTGGTTTAATCTAAACGGAAAACAAGCATTGTATAAAACATTTGATTACAATGGTTTAAAAGAATTTCGCAAAACTAATGAAATCGTTTGTTACGAACTTGCAAAACAATTAAAAATTCCTTATGTTGAGTACGAATATGCTCATTTAAAAAAATCATCAGGTGTAATAACATATAATGTTTTAAAAAAAAATCAAAAAATAATTTCTGGACAAGAAATTTTACTTGATAATGAAGAAAATATTTTTTCAAATTATGTTTCAGCACTTTTTGATTATATGGAGATTTATAAGTACAATGGAGATATATACAAACTAATAAATCAAATTTATGAAATAGCGGTATTTGATTTGTTAACATTTCAAACAGATAGGCACAAAACAAATATAAATTTTATAATAGAAGACAATAAAAATTTAAAACTCTTCCCTTTATTTGACAATGAATATGCTTTTGGTACAAAAGTTTTAGAAGAATATACATATTTTAATTCAGAAAAAATTTCATTAACAACAAAGCAATTTTTAAGAGATTATAATGATATTGCCGTTAAAATATGTTTTAGTATAAGAAATTATAATGATTATATAGAAAATGTAAAAAGTGCTGTATTTCTTGCAACAAGGCAAAAAGAATATGCAACTTTTTTGAAAAATACGATAAAAAATTTAGATATTGAAAAATGTTTACAAACTTTAAAATCCAAAGGCTATAAATTTTCTCATGAACAAGAAAATATTTATAAAAATTGTATAAATCTATCAAAATACATTTTTATGCAAGAAATGATAACCCAAAAATTGATAGAAAACATTAATACAAATCAAAAAAACCACATAAATTGCAATATTACAAATTTTGATAATAACGAATACGAATATTAAGATAAAATCTTAATATTTTTTTATATTGACAATGTAATCATTTCTTGATAAAATAGCATGATGTTTATTTTTTTTAAGGAGGAATAATGAAAGTAAGTCAAGAAGAAATAAATTGGCTTAATATTGTTACGCAAAAAATTGAAGAAAAAATTGCAAAAACCGAACAAACAAACAAACGACTTTTAGAAAGTTTGAAAGACAACATGAAATATATGTGGGACAGCATATACGAAATGGACAGTCAAGAAAAAGCTTTTGTTAAAAATCAAATGGCAATGCTAGACGAAACCCAACAAGAAAACATCAAAGAACTAATGTCATATAAGGCATCGCTCAAATCTCCATATTTTGGAGCAATAGACTTTGATAGCAACGAAGAAGGATTTTTGTCTTATAAAATAGGACTAAAAGGAATTAAAGATGGCTCAACAATTTATGTTGTTGACTGGCGCGCACCATTTAGCGAACTTTACTATAATTACGATGTTGGTTACGGCGAATATTACACAGGGCTAAACATAGTTACAGGAAACATAAAAAGCAAAAAGCAATACAAAATAGAGAACGGAAAAATTATTTTTTGTATTGAAAGCGATATAAAAATTGATGACCAAATACTTCAAGAAGTGCTTGCAAAAACAGCAAGTGAAAAAATGAAAAATATTGTTTCAACAATACAAAAAGAACAAAATGCAATTATAAGAAAAGAAACATCAAACAATTTAATTGTGCAAGGAGTTGCAGGAAGTGGAAAAACTTCCATAGCATTACACAGAATTGCATACCTATTATATAAGCATCGAAAAACTTTATCATCAAGTTCAGTGCTCATTATTTCCCCAAACAAATTCTTTTCTGATTATATATCAAATGTATTGCCAGAACTTGGCGAGCAAAATATTGCCGAAACAGTTATGGACCAAATATTAAAAGAAGAATTAAGTATTAAAGAAAAAATAGAAACAAAATCGGAACAAGTTGAAAGACTGCTTGGTGACCAATTTGCAATTAAAATATGCGAAATAAAAAATAGCATGCAGTTTTGTGAAGACATAGAAAATTTTTGCAATCAATATTTTGATGAAATTTTTAATCCAACAGACATTGTTTATGAAAACTTTTTGATTTGTGATAAAGAAACATTAAAAGATATGTTTGTAAATAAATATAAAAACCGACCTGTATATTTAAAATTAAATTGGATTAAAGATTATGTATCATTTAAAGCACAAGAATTTGAATTAAAACTAAACAAAAGCACTCTTGACAAATTTTTTAAACCTATGTTTGGTCAATTAAATATAAATAACGTTTATAATGAGTTTTTAAAAAGGTATTACAATTTAAGTTTTGTTAAATCAACAAAAATAAACTTTGAAGATGCAATATCACTCTTGTTTATAAAACAATACATTTATGGTCACACAACATTTAACAAAATACAACACCTTTTGATTGATGAATTTCAAGATTATAGCCCACTTAATTATAAATTGATAAACAATATGTTCCCTTGCGTAAAAACAATACTTGGAGATATTGGTCAAGACGTTTCGGGAACAAAAACAAAAATTTTAGACAATTTTAACAAATTGGACAGTAGAGAAAGTGAACTAATTACACTAAACAAAAGTTATCGTTCGTCTTATGAAATTACAACATTTGCAAATAAAATTATAAATCGTACAAATGTTGCTGTTGTAAACCGACATGGAAAAAATGTACAAATAGTAAAATACAACAATATTGAACAAAAACTAAATTATATAAAAAGAAGTGTTGAAGAACTTAAAAATGAAAATTTTAAAACTATTGGAATTTTAACAAAATCAATTAAATTAGCACAAGAGTTAAACGATGTATTAAAGGATAAATTAAATTATAATTATCTAACAATAGACACAACACAATTTAAAGACGGAGTGATGCTTGCACCAACATTTTTAGTGAAAGGACTCGAATTTGATGCAGTTATTGTTGTAGATGCTGATGATGAAAATTTTAAAACCGAAATAGACAAACAAGCACTTTATGTGGCTTGCACAAGAGCAATGCATGAATTAAGGATATTGTATTGTGGCAACTTAACAAAATTTATAAATCCTTAAAAAATAAACAACTTTTTGTTTATAAATTAAAAAGACTGTATTTTTTACAGTCTTTTTTGTTATTTTTCCAAATTGTTATTTTGTTCTAGTGATTGAGCAAAATTTTTTAGTTTTATTAGTCTTTCTTTTTCTTCTGTTGAAAGTTCCATATTTTTTAAAAACTTAAAATATACATCAAGATCTCTTCTATGTGAATGATTATCCCCTTTAACAAAATAGTGATGTACAAATTTTGCCAATTTCCTTAATTGTTCTGGTGTAACAAAATTATACTTTGACGATGGTGCGTAATAAAGAAATGATTTAAAACGCTTTTGTGTGTCAGGTTGTATTGCAAGGTCGTACTGATTTTTTACATCATTTATGTCATAAACCATCTGAACCTTTTCTGTATCTTTAACAGGAATAACATAATATTTATTATGATATTTTACAAATAAACGATAATGACTTGAAACCAAATCTGCTTGCATTGGAGTATCATAATCAAATTCGCCTCCAACTTGTGTTGTACTATAAAGTTTGCCAATGTATAAACAACTTGTCAAATGCACTTCATTTATTGGATCTTTTGACAATTTAAATAAATCTAATATCTTCATAATTTCTCCTTTTTTATTTCGAGATAGAACAATATCACAAATATAAGATTTTGTCAACTTATATTTTTTTTTGTAAATTTATTTGCATTTTTATAAAATATTTTTTTTATCTCACAATCAGTAAAATCATGTTTTATTAGTTCATCTTCTAAATTTTTAAAATGATTATAATTTTGTAAATTATGTGGCAAATCGTTTGTTCCATAAAAATCACTACCTATTGCCAAATGTTCAATGCCATACAAATTTACAAAATTTTCAATGTTGTTTGCAATATCAAAAATTGAAATTTTGTTTTTTGATATATACTTTCCAACAAAATAAAAACCAATTATTCCTTTTGATTTTATTATTTGTTTTATTTGTTCATCGCTTAAATTTCTGTTATCGTCAACAACACACTTAAATCCTGTGTGAGAGCAAAAAATTGGTTTTGTGGTTACACTAGCAAATTGATAAAAACTTTTTTCATTCATATGTGCACAATCAATTTGTATATTATTATCTTCCAAAAACTTTATAAGTCTTTTCCCTTTATTCGATAAAGAAGCAGTGCTGTATGCCCCACCACAAAATTTGTTTTCATAATTCCAACACAAACCACAATAATAAGGATTTATATTTAATATTTCATTTTGCATACAGTCATCAAAAAAGTACATATCTTCTATACAAATATGCAATTTGTTTAAAAAATTACTATTTTTTATTAAATTTTGTTTACTTTTTATGTAATTTAATGGATTTTTTAACTTTGTTGTCCATATAGGCGAAAACAAATTATCAATGTAAGAAATATTATTATCTATGTATTTTATTGCTTGCTTGCTATTTAATTCCGTTAAATAGTCGTTATGCAAATCTGTTATTTTCATAAAACACCATATTTTTCAACTATTTTTTTTAACATTCTATACTGATTTTTATAAATTTTATCTATTTTGTTCAATTGTATGGGGTGTGTTAATTTATCATTGCCAAGTTCGATAGTAAAACTTGGAATTTTTAAACTATAAGAAAGATAATCACTAAGTCCCCCTGTGCTTCCTTTTGATTGTATTTTTTTATAATTTAAAGGTTTTGCAATATTTTTTGCAATGTTTTTTGCAATTTTAAATTCTTTCATGTTTAATTTTTCAAAACCATAATAAACAACGTTACCTTTACTGTGATATGCAATAGACATAAAAAATTTTTTATTTTCAATAAAATTTAATAAATTTATATTTTCAATTTCACTGTTTGGTTCTTCACCTATAAATCCACTTGAACAAGGTAAAAAAGTGGTAAATTTGCTCTTCCCCCACATTGCATCAAAATTCACATTAAGGTCAACTCCTCTTGCGTTCGCTTTCCATAAACTAAAATTGTTAGAATTATTGTTTAATCTAAACAATAAATTTTTCAATGCATTATCTTCTATAAAATCATTTCCGTCTAAAACAAGCCTAACACCGTCAGGGTTAAGAAGTGGAAGAAAATAACAACCCGTGCTTAAATCGTAATCTTTAATTAAATTTATAACAACCTTACATGAAATATATTCCCTTGCATGAATTGATGCAGTTATTAAAAGTTGTTTACCACTATAACTACCTTTATGAAACGCGTGTAAATTTTCTCCCAAAAAACTTTTTCCATAAATTTCATGTTCAACACCATTTTCTATAAGAGATAATATTTCACGTTTTAATGATAAAAAACTATCCATATTATTGCACAATAACACTTTCAATAACTTTTTTTATTGTTTTTGCAACTTTTTGTGATTTTTCGTTATCCTTTCCTTCAACTGTAATTCTAATCACAGGCTCTGTTCCACTTGGCCTAACAATTATCCTACCACACAAACCAAGCAATTTTTCTTGTTTTTTTATTTCATTTGTAACTAAAACATTTTTTATAACATTTTTGTCGTTTGTCTCAACCTTTAATGACACGGTTGAATACATAGTCAACTGTTCTGCTTTTTTGAATAGTTCTTTATTTTCGATAAATATGTTTAATAAATACAAAGCAACAATAAGTCCATCACCTGTTGTCGTATAATCGCTGAGTATAACATGACCTGATTGTTCGGCACCTATGTGATAATGCTTTGATTTCATAAGTCTTGCTATATATTTATCACCCACATTAGTTCTAAATAGGCGTGTTCCAATTTTTAATAAATGTTTTTCAAGAGCTAAATTCGTCATAATAGTTCCAACTGCAAATTTTTCTTTTCTATATTTTGCCAGTATGTATAAAATTCTATCTCCATCTAACACTTTAAGGTCTTTTGTTATGCACATAACTCTATCAGCATCTCCGTCAAAGCAAAACCCAATGTCTGCCTTGCTTTTTTTCATATTTTCTATAAAAGTTTTTTCGTCCAAAACGCTTGCATTTTTATTAATAGTTCCGTTTGTGTTAATAGTTACAATATCTGCATCAAGAGTTTTAAAAACACTTTCAGCATAATTAGAAATTGCACCGTTTGAGCAATCAATAAATATTTTTAAGCCACTTAAATTTTTTGTGCAAATTGTTTTTAAATGCTCTATGTATGCATCTTTTTCAACTTTCTTTATTTTTGCTATTTTTATTTTTTTAGGCAAAATCAAGTATTTTTCAAGTGTTTTTTCTTGATTTTCGTTTAATTTGTATCCATTTTTATTAAAAATCTTTATTCCGTTATATTCACAAGGGTTATGTGATGCTGTTATTACAAGGCCAAAATCGAAGTCAAAAAATTTAGTTAAGAATGCAATTCCTGATGTTGAAATTATACCTGCATCAAAAACTTCGCACCCACCACTTTGTATGCCATTTGCAAGGTTTTGCAAAATTATGTTTCCACTTTGCCGTGTATCTCTGCCTATTAAAATTTTTGCATTTGGACACATCTTTGTAAGTGCATACCCAACTTTAATACACAACTCATCAGTTAAATCTTTGCCATAAATTCCACGAATTCCATCTGTTCCAAAATATTTTAAAGGACTTGAAAAATTTTGTAGATACAAGTTTAAAACTCCATGTTTAGTTTCATTTTTTACTCTACCAATGCAAAATTCACCTTTTAAAACATCATCTGTTACAGTTGTCCCAGCGGCAATAAAACTTTCATCTTCAATAATCACAGGGGATATAATGTTTGAATTGCTTCCAATAAACACCCTATCACCAACAATAGTTTTGTTTTTATTTTTTCCGTCATAATTACAAAAAATAACGCCACAACCAACATTTACATCACTACCAATTTCACAATCTCCAACATAACTTAAATGCGGAATTTTTGTTCCTCTACCAATTTTTGCATTTTTAATTTCAACAAAATTTCCCACATGAACATTGTCACTTAAAATTGTGCCAGGTCTTATATGTGAATACGGTCCAATGGTAACATTATTTTTTATTTCACTATTTTCTATTGTACTATCATATATTTCGACATTGTCACCAATAGTACTATTAAATATTCTTGCGTTAACAATTTTGCAATTTTTTCCAATTTTAACTTCGCCACCAAGAATTGTTGTTGCATCTATTTTTGTAGTTTCATGTATGTTTAATATATCGCTCATATACACTCCATGTTTAATATATATGATTTATCATACTTTTATGGTTAAACACAGTTATAAAACGACAATAGTTATACCGGGATTTAATTTATTTAAATCTTCATCTTTGTAACAATCTTTAAGATTTTCAAGCAAATCAAAGCACTTTTTGTTTGATAGGTCCCATTCATTTCCAAACAACATATCTTTTATTTTTTTTTGTTTAATTAATGTTTTTAAAAATTTTCTCACAGCAATACAAATTGCACCACCAGTTCCATGAGAACCATACCCATGAATAACTTTTAAAACTTTAACATTTGACAGTTTACAAATATCTATTTCTATATCTAAATTTGCAATTGCTTCGTCCACACTTGGAGAATTTATTTTTAAATTGATAACTTTATAATCCATATAATTATTATACAATAAATTTAAAAAAACGCAAAATAAAGACATTTATAAAAAAATCCAAGAAATCTTGGATTTTATAATGTTTTTTTAAAAATATTTATTAAAACAACATTTTAATAATTTCTAAAATATAAATTTAATCTTTTTTATTTTGGTTCTATTATTTCTATTTGTGGCTTTTTCTTTTTTTCTTTAATTATACAAACTATAATTAAAACAACAGCCAAAATTATTCCACACAACAACGCAAGTGTATACCATACATTTGCATTTGCTGTTATTTGCCACGTTGAAATCTCTCTTGTGCTATTTTCAAGAGTTATGTTCCATTCGTGATAATATATACCGTTTATATATCTAACTAGGTCGGCATCAGAGTGTAATCTTCTTGATGTTGTTCCATATCTATAAATGTATGTTGTTGGAACTATTGTTTGTATAACTTCATCAGAAAGATTTGTGTATTGTTTTAACACTTCACTACACTTATTTGTTATATATTCGGCAAAAGAGTTGTATTCATCAAACTCAGAATTTTGTCCAAATATTGTTTGACCCTTGTTTATTCTTTTATTTGTAAAGAAATTGTTTTCTACAATACTATCATCTTTGTTTAGTTCTGCAATTAAATCCTTATAATACATACCATAGTTAAAATAATAATAATGAATTGCCGAAGCAAAAGTAAATTCATAACTAATTCCACTTAGTTGTCCTTCGCCTTTCATATCTTCCATTGTTGGGCAACCCCGAATTAAAGCAATTTTATCTTGTGCACTAAGCCCATCATCTGTATTTACTCTAATAATAAAATTATTGTACATATTTAAATAATCTTTATCAAATTCACCTTTGATGTAGTTTGATATTTCTAAACAAGTTTCTATTTCAACTCCGTTATTTCTAAGTTCTGTTGCAGAAAATGGAATATATAAACTTTGATTAACACTTCCGTCACCATTTTGCGTAATACCATATTGTGGAGGAACTGAGCAACCACTTAATAATACTAATCCGAAACATAATAAAATTGTTAAAATTTTTTTCTTCATAAATTACCTTTATAACCGTTAATTAAATATTACAAATATATTTTATGCACAAAAATTTGTAATAACAACCAAACAAGAATAATATTAACATATTTATAAAAAAAATCAAAAACATAAAACAAAATAATAATGGATATAAAAATAATTGAAAAATTTTTATAATAAATATATAATTAAAAGTGCAAACATTGCCATTAAAAATTTATGCTGATGTGGTGAAACGGCAGACACGCTAGATTCAGGTTCTAGTGCTCGAAAGAGTGTAAGGGTTCAAATCCCTTCATCAGCACCATAGAGAAAAAACTGCGCTTTCGGCACAGTTTTGCTTTTTAGCAAAACATAGT
>CALWTD010000018.1 GCA_944384395.1 uncultured Clostridia bacterium | reverse complement strand
CTTGGCCTTACCACTTGGCGATGGCACCATTTTTAAAAAAAATGGAGCGGAAGACGAGATTCGAACTCGCGACATTTGCCTTGGCAAGGCAACGCTCTACCACTGAGCCACTCCCGCACACATATTTCTATGATTTTTTATTTAATTGTGTGCAATGAGCAACCTATTTTAAACAAAAAATTGGTGAGAGTTATAGGACTCGAACCTATGACCCTCTGCTTGTAAGGCAGATGCTCTAGCCAACTGAGCTAAACTCCCATTTTCATTTGCTCAATGCTTTTTAATAATATCAAATAAAATAATATATGTCAACAATTTATTTTAATTTTTTTTAATTTTTATAAATTCTTATTGTATATACTTTTTAAACAGCATAATAAATAAAAAATAAAAGAGATACGCCTAATGACAATATCTCTTTCATTTAGCAAAACTACATACTAACCACGAGAAGCGTTGCGTTTTGATGATTGTTCTCTATTTGATTTGTTAGAACTTTTTGAACTTTTTTTGTTCATATCAGAACCTGCTTCCATGTTTGAGTTTGTCTTACCTGAACAATCTCTAGTTCTTGATGATTCTTTGCTAGATTTGTTTCTTCCAAACATATAGTTTTACCTCCTCTTTCAAAGCTTTTTGCTTTGACAGATTTAGTATGTGATGTTTTATAAATATAATACACAAAATTTATTTTTTGTTTGCATCTTGTTTATCAAGAAGTTTATAGTATTCATCAAATACTTTGATTGCTGTTGGTTCGTCTGTTTCAATTTCTAAAATAGATTCACCATTTTCATCTTCATTGACAACAAAAACAATAGCCTCATCATCAGCAACATTTTCCATTTCGTCAATTGGTTTTAAAATTGCATATAATTTTTCTTCAAGTGGTATTATAGCAACTTGGTCAAACCTTATTGCTTTGTCGTTCTCATCATATAATGTGATTGGGTCTTCATTATCTTCATCTAAAAGTATGTCTAGTATACTTAATTCTTGTTTGTTTTCTTCCATAATTTTACTCCTTTTTTCTATTATTAAGGTAGGCCTCTAATATAATTGCAGCCGAAAGCATATCTAATTGGTTTTTTCGGTCTTTTGGTGAAACTTTGTTTTGTTTTAAAATTTCTTCTGCTTCATATGACGACAATCTTTCATCTTCATACACAACTTTAATTTTGGAAAATTCCTGCAACTGACTTCCAAAATTTTTTGTTATTAGTGTACGCTCGTTTTCCGTTCCATCCATAGAGTAAGGCATTCCAATCACAATAAGTTCAACATTGTTAGTGTGTGCCAAATTTGACAAATAATTTAAATCCTTGTTTTTTTCTTGACAATGATATATTTCATAAGGATTTGCTGTTATTTGTAAAAAATCTGAAAAGGCAATACCTATTCTTGCATCTCCATAATCTAGGCACATAATTTTGTGATATTGCATAAATCTACCCTAATTAAATTATAAGTACATAAAAAAAATAAGTCAATCATTTCAAAAACAAAAGTCATACCAAAGTATGACTTTTAATTTAGTTCGATTTTTTAGATGTTTGTTTTGACATATTTTTCATTTCTTTTTTTACGGCATCTTCGGTTTTGTTTACAATTTCCTTGGCTTGTGGATTGTACTTATACAGCATAGCACCTGCTATCATACCAATTACAATACCGCAAATTAATCCATCTTTCATATAAAAAACCTCCCTGCAAATATTATCTGCAAAAAGGTCTATAATATTACAATTTTATATATTTTTCTTTTCTTGTGCTTTTTGTTCTTTTTCTAATTTTTTGAAATAGTCCAAAATTGCATGATTTAGCGTTTCAATGCAAGTATCTGCTAAAAACATCTTTTCGCTTGGCAATTCTCCAAGTACATTTATTATATCTTGACTTGTTAAGAGTTTTGCTTGTTCTATACCCTTATTAGTTACAAGTTCTGTTAATACACTACTGCAAACTATTGACGCAACACAACCCATTGTTTTGAACTTTGCTTCTTCAATGACATTTGTATCTTTATTTATTTTTAAATAAAATTTAAAAACATCTCCACAATTTTTGTCAACTAGTTTTGCTGTTCCGTTTGCGCCATGAAGTCCACCAGCATTATTAGGATTTTTAAAAATTTCTAATACTTTTTGATTATACATTATTTTGCCCTCCCTGTTTTTGTTATAGGAGACATTGCTCTCAATTTTTCTATTACTTTACAAAGAGTTTCAACAACATAATCTACATCATCTTTTGAAATAGATTTTGAAAATGAAAATCTAATTGCACTATGCGACCATTCTTCACCAAGTCCCATTGCTTTTATTACATGGCTTGTTTCCAAACTTCCTGTTGCACAAGCAGAGCCTGTTGAAACGGCAATTCCTTCCAAATCGAGCATGAGTAGCACAGATTCACCTTCAACCATTTCAAATGATAAATTCACAATGTTATTAACTTTTTGATATGGATGACCATTATAGTGAACATATGGGATTTTTTCCATAACGTTTCTTACAAAATAATCTCTAATTGTTTTTAATTTTTGATTGTTTGCAACCATATCTCTTGTTGCAATTTCTATTGCTTTTCCAAATCCGACAACGCTTGGCACATTAACTGTTCCACCTCTTTTGCCTTTTTCTTGTGTCCCGCCTTGAATAAGACTCTTTATATGAACACCATTTTTAACATAAAGTGCGCCAACACCTTTTGGTCCATAAATTTTATGAGCGCTCATAGAAAGAGCATCAATACCCATATCTTCTACATCAATTTTAATGTGTCCAATTGCTTGAACTGCATCTGTGTGAAAAATTGCACCTTTATCGTGAGCTATTGAAGCAAGTGTTTTTATGTTTTGAATTGTTCCAACTTCGTTGTTTACAGCCATTACAGAAACTAAAATTGTGTCGTTTCTAATATAGTGCAAAAGTTCCATAGCACTAACCAAGCCTTCACTATCACAATTAAGGTATGTTATTTCAAAACCTTCTTGTTCGAGTTCTTTGCAACTTTCAAGAACTGAATCGTGTTCTATTTTAGAAACAATAATGTGTTTGCCTTTGTTTTTATTTGCTCTTGCAATACCTTTAATTGCCCAGTTGTTTGCTTCTGTGCCACCACTTGTAAAGTAAATTTCACTGCTTTTTGCATTTATTGCTTTGCTGACTTTGTCGCGTGCTCTATCAACCATTGCTTGCGCATCTCTGCCAAAGCTGTGTAAACTGTTTGAATTGCCATAGATTGTGTTGTAACATGGTATCATTTCGTTTAGCACTTCGCTTGAAACATATGTTGTAGCAGCATTGTCTAAATATACTTTTCTATCCATTTTATCTTCCTTTTATCAAAACAATTATAACATTAAATTATTTTATTTGCAATACTAATTTTTACTAATACCTTTAAAAAACATAAAAACAAAAAAGAATTGAATAAACAATCCTTTTAAGTTTTTTATTTAATTAAACTTCTTTATATGCGTTTAGTTTTGACAGAATTTGGCTTTTTGGCATATAACCACTAAATCTTTCAACTTCTTTTCCATCAACAAAAACAATCATTGTTGGAACTGCCATAATTCCATAACTTCTTGCAAGGTTTTCACTTTCATCAATGTCTACCTTATAAATTTCTGCTGTTGATTCTTGGCTTACTTCTTCTAGCACTGGTGCAAGCATTCTGCAAGGACCACACCATGTAGCGAAGAAATCTACCATCATCACTCCTTTTACATTTTTTAATTTTTCATTAAAACTTTCTGTATTTAATATTTGCATTTTTTACCTCCTATAATATATATTTTTTCAAATCTAACATTTTATATGTGTTATCAAACACTTTTTGTACATAAGGTCTATCAATAACAACTTCACTTAGTGGATATTCACCACTTGCATTAAATGAAACATCTTCAAGTAGTTTTTCCATAATGGTATGAAGTCGTCTTGCTCCTATGTTTTCCATGCTTTCGTTTTGTCTTTCTGCAACAAGTGCAATCTCTTCTAGTGCATCATCTGTAAACTTTAAGTCTATATTATCAACTTTAAGTAAACTTGCATATTGAAGTGTAACTGCATTTTTTGGTGTTGACAAAATTTTAACAAAATCATCTTTTGTTAAATTGTTAAGTTCAACTCTTATTGGAAATCTGCCTTGAAGTTCAGGAATCATATCTTCAATTTTTGAAACATGAAAAGCTCCTGCTGCAATAAACAAAATAAAGTCTGTTTTAACATTGCCATATTTTGTGCTTACTGTTGAACCTTCAACAATTGGCAAAATGTCCCTTTGAACACCTTCTCTTGATACATCTGGACCACTTTGATTGCCCTTGCCAATTATTTTGTCCATTTCGTCTATAAATATTATTCCTTCTTCTTCGGCTCTTCGTATTGCTTCACTGTTTACATTGTCGTTGTCAATAAGTTTGTCGGCTTCTTCTTCGATTAAACTTTCTTTTGCACGAATAACGGACATTTTCTTTTTCTTTTTTCGTGGTGGAAAAACATCGCCAAAAATTGAACCAATGCTTATTTCGCCAACTCCTGCCATCATATCAAATTGTTTTGGTTTTTCACTTACTTCAAGTTCTATAGTTAAATCGTTGTACTTACCATTTTTGTAATTTTCTTCTATTTCGGCAATTGTTGGCTGATTTGGTTGACCATTTTTTGCAAGTTCTGTGCTTATTATTTTTATAAGTTTATCGTTTACAACTTGCTCTGCCTTTTTCTCTACTTCATGCATTTTTTCGTCTTTAACCATTCTAACGGAAACGGAAACTAAATCTCTAACCATGCTTTCAACATCTCTGCCAACATAACCAACTTCGGTATATTTTGTTGCTTCAATTTTTATAAATGGTGCTTTTACAAGTTTTGCAAGTCGTCTTGCAATTTCTGTTTTACCAACTCCTGTTGGACCTTTCATTATTATATTTTTTGGTGTTATTTCTTCTCTTAGTTCTTTTGGAAGTTTACTTCGTCTGTATCTATTTCTAAGAGCAATAGCAACTGCTTTTTTTGCTTCGTCTTGACCTATAATATATTTGTCTAATTCACTAACTATCTCTTTTGGTGTTAAACTCATTTTTTTCTCCTTTTAGATTTCTTCTACAACTAAATTTGAATTTGTAAACACGCAAATTTCACTTGCAATCATTAGAGATTTTGTTGCAATTTCTCTTGCACTTAAATCTGTGTTTTGCATAAGTGCCTTTGCTGCACTTAGTGCATAGTTGCCACCACTTCCAATTGCACAAACATCATCTTGTGGTTCTATTACATCTCCCATTCCAGAAATAATTAAAATTTTTTCTTTATCAGCAACAATAAGCATTGCTTCAAGTTTGCGTAGTGCTTTATCCATTCTCCACAAACTTGCAAGCTCAACGGCACTTTTCATTAAATTTCCAGAAAATTTATTTAACATTTCTTCAAATCTTTCGCTTAAACTAAAAGCATCTGCAACGCTTCCAGCAAAGCCAATTATAACTTGGTCGTTGTATATTCTTCTTACCTTAACGGCATTACTTTTAAATATAACGCTTTGTTGCATTGTAACTTGACC